>CAYTXI010000058.1:1462-15853 GCA_964441935.1 uncultured Bauldia sp. | reverse complement strand
ACCTCCCCTCAAGGAGGGGTTCATAATAAGGAAAGGATTCGAGGCGGATCGACCAGCGGCGAGTCGGATGGGCATTGTGGAGCGGATCAGGGCGGAGTTCGTCTTCAGCGTCGGGATCATCGGCACGCTGGCGAAGATCATTCCGCTTGCGCGCAAGCGGACGCGGACGCTGCCTGTCGCCATGGAGGAGCTGGCGGCGCGCTACGGCGAGCGGCCGGCGCTCACCTCCAGCCGCGAGACGCTGACCTACGCCGGCCTCAACGCGCTCGCCAACCGCTACGCGCGGTGGGCATTGGCCAACGGCGTCGGCAAGGGCGAGACCGTCTGCCTGCTGATGCCCAACCGGCCGACGTTCCCGGCGATCTGGCTCGGCATCGCGCGGGCGGGCGGGGTGACGGCGCTCCTCAACACCCACCTCGCCGGCCAGGCGCTCGCGCATTGCATCAACATCGTCATGCCGAAGCACATCATCGTCGCCGAAGAGTCGGCGGCGACCTTCGAAACGGCGCGGCCGTTGCTCGATCCGGGCCCAATCGTTTGGCGACACGGCGGCGAGGGCGCTCACGCGGAGCGCATCGACCAGGCGGTGATGGGGCTCAGCGATGCTCCGATCCCGGCCGAGGAACGCCCGGCGCTCGTTCACGACGACCATTGCCTCTTCATCTACACCAGCGGCACGACGGGCATGCCCAAGGCGGCCAATATCAACCACTACCGCGTGCTCGCGGCGATGGTTGCCTTCGCGAGCGTGATGGGGGCGCGGGCGGACGACCGCATGTACGACTGCCTGCCGCTCTACCACACCGTCGGCGGGGTTATCGCGCTTGGCGCGCCTCTGATGGTCGGCGGCTCGGTGTTCATTGCCGAGAAATTCTCGGCGCGGCAGTTCTGGGACGACGTCGTCGACAACGAGTGCACGCTCTTCCAGTACATCGGCGAACTCTGCCGCTACCTGGTCAACGCGCCGCCGCACCGAAAGGAGCGCCAGCACCGCATCCGGGTCGTCTGCGGCAACGGGCTCAGGCCGGACATCTGGGACATGTTCAAGAGCCGCTTCGCCATCCCCGAGATCCGCGAGTTCTACGCGGCGACCGAGGGCAACGCGGTGATGTTCAACATCGACGGCACCACGGGCGCGATCGGCCGCTGTCCGTTCTGGCTACGCTACATTTTCCCGATGATCAACGTGCGCCTGAAGCACCATCAGGACCACGAGGAGATCGTGCGCGGGGCGGACGGATTCTGCGTCAAGTGCGCGCCGGGGGAGGTCGGCGAATTGATCTCCGAGATCGTGTTCGATCCGATGAAGCCGGGGCAGCGGTTCGACGGCTACGCCGACCGGGCGGCAACCGAGGCGAAGATCCTGCGCGACGTGTTCAAAAAGGGCGACATGTGGTTCCGCAGCGCCGACCTCGTGCGCCGCGACCGCAACGGCTACTACTATTTCGTCGACCGCATCGGCGACACCTTCCGCTGGAAGGGCGAGAACGTGTCGACGGCGGAAGTCGCGGAAATGATCACCACGCTCGACGGGGTCGAGGAGGCGGTCGTCTACGGCGTCAAGATCGAGGGGTTCGACGGCAAGGCGGGGATGGCGGCGATCGTCGTCGGCGAGCGCTTCGACCTGGAGGGCATGCGCGCGTACGTGCGCGCCAAGCTCGCGCCCTACGCGCGGCCGCTGTTCATACGCATGCAGCAGGAGATCGACGCCACCTCGACCTTCAAGCAGCGCAAGATCAACCTCGCCGGCGAGGGCTTCGACCCGACGGCGATCGCCGACCCGCTCTACTTCGACGACCCGCGGGAGGGACGGTACGTGACCCTCGACGAGGCGCTCTATCGGTCGATCCAGTCCGGGGAGATTCGGCTCTAGTCTTTCGGCGCGAAGTCCGTGTCGTTCAGCGGAACGCGGACCGCGCGCCGAAGCGCGCGGTATGGGGCTCGGCGAGGACCAGCGACCAGTAGGTCTTGTACTTGCCGTCGGGGGCGGTAAACGCGGCGATGCCGATCAGCGATACGCCGGGCCTGAGGAGGTTCCGGTCGTGGGCGGCGGAGCCCTGCCAGCCGGCCATGGCGGCGGCCAGGGATTTGTAGCCGGCACCGATGTTCTCGGCGGCGATCGCGGCGTCGAAGCCGCCGGCGGACAGGCGCCGTGCGAAGCTGCCCTCGCCGGGGAGCGCGTGGGCCAGGCGATCGGCCGCGGCCATGCGCCGGGCGTGGTCGGCGGCGATGTGGGTCAGCCGCTGATCGACGGAGACCGGGGGCAGGCCATGGGTTGCCCGGTACCCGGAAATCTGCGCCGCCGCGGTGCGGCCGTCGACGCTGACCGCCGTGACGGCGCGGGGCCGCGACAGGATGCTGCCGACAGCCGTGGAATCGGTCGTGCAGCCGGCGAGGGCGGCCGCCAGCACCAGCGACAGGGCGAGCGAGATCGGGCGCATCGGGGTACCGGTCTCCACGGGGGTCGGGCGTCATATCACTGCCTGGAGCGGGTTACCAACTGGTGCACGCGCTCGGCCGACGACCCCGCCTGTCAGCCCGGCGCCGGCGTGAACGGGATGTCCGCGCTCTTCTCGATGCCACTCTCGCCGCCGGATTCCTCGATCCGAGCGTGCTGGTCGCGGAAGGCCCGCGCGTTCACCGCCACCGGATCGCAGATGGCCTCGAGCTCGGCATGGAGCTCGTCGATGACGCCTTTGTGCCGGGGGTCATGCCACAGATCGTTGAGCTCGTCAGGGTCGTTTTCCAGGTCGAAAAGCTGCGGCCTCTCGTCGACGTAGGCGACGTACTTCCAGTTTCGCTTGCGGATCATGAACTGGCCGGTTTCCGACCCAGCCGCGTGATACTCGGAGAAGACGACGCGCTCGGCATCCTCGTTCCGGGCAAGATCGATCAGCGAGCGCCCCGGCAGATCGACCCCGCTCGAGACGCCGAGGGCATGCAGGGCCGTCGGCGCGATGTCGATCAGCGAAACCGGCGTCGTGACCGTGCGTCCGGCGGGGATGTCCTTGCCCGAGACGATGAGCGGGACGCCGACGGAGTCTTCGTACATCACGGACTTGCCCCACATGCCGCGGTTGCCGAGGTTGTCGCCGTGGTCGGAGGCGTAGATGACGCGGGTGCGCCGGTCGAGGCCGTGTCTGGCAAGCGCCGTGATCACGCCGCCGACGAGCTCGTCGAGCCGGGTGACCATGCCGAAGTAGGCCCTGAGCGCGATCGCCCGCTTGTCGTCGTCAAAATGGTTGTCGTAGTCGAAATACCGCCGCATCCGTTTCAGCGTCGGATGCTGCGGCGGCGGCGCACTCAGACGGTAAGACAGCTCGTCGAGCCCGTAGCCGGCGTAGAGATCGTAGTACTCCTCCGGCGCGATCAACGGGAAGTGCGGCATCACGAAGCTGACGAAGAGCACGAAGGGCTCGTTTGCAGCGGCCGCGGAGCGGCGCGCGATCCAGTCCTCGGCCATCGCGGCGATACGACCGTCATACTGCGAGTACGAGCTCACTCCCCGGCCGGCCAATGCCGCGAGATCAGCGGTCCCCTTCTTGGGCAGCATCGATTTCCTGAACAGGCCCTTCAGATCGCCTTTGCCACCGACCACGTGAAGCGGCAGCAGTTCTTCCGTGAACCCGTAGTCGTCGCCGCCGCGATAATGCAGTTTGCCGATGGAGACGACGTCGACGCCGGCCACGCGCAGCATGTGGTGCCAGCTTTGCGGTCTGCCCTCGTAGGGCGAGGCATTGTCCCAGCAGCCGATCTCATGCACGTAGCGGCCGGTGGCGAGGGAGGCGCGGGCCGGCACGCAAATCGGGCTGTTGCAATAGGCGGAGGTGAACAGCGTCCCATTCGCCGCCAGCCGGTCGATATTCGGCGTCTTGACGAACGGATGTCCGTAGCATCCCGCCACTTTCCGATTGTGCTCATCGGACAAAACAAAGAGCAGGTTTTGCGGCTCGATTTCGCTTGGCACAGACCAACCTCGTTGTTCTTCGCGCGTGCTTCTGTTCGTCCGGTCCCCGAACACTAGGGAAGCGCCGTCACGCAGATAAAGCTCGATTGCGCCTGAGCTTCATAACGGGTCGGAATAGTGGGCAACCGGCGGGAAATAGCGCCCGATGGGCGCTTCCGCCGTCGGCGCAGCGGCCCGGAGCGCCGGCTCGCGGTGGGGCGATGCCTTGCCAGGCTCAGCCGCGCAGGTATTCTGAGAAACGGGCGGCGAGGGATACTGTCATTCTCTCCCGGAATATCGCTTTCATGGACACCCAGCACATCCGGTTCCTGCGCACCGTAGCGGAATGCGGCAACATCTCCGCCGCCGCCCGCGAACTGGGGATCACGCAGCCGGCGCTGACCAAGATCGTGTCGCGGGTCGAGGACGTTCTGGGCGCGCGCCTCTTCGACCGCAAACCGCGCGGCGTCGACTTGACGCCGTTCGGGGAATTGGTCCTGCAGCGACTGGACAAGGTCGAGCACGAGATGCTCAACCTCGACAGCGAAATCCGGGCAATGAAGGCCGGGCTCGCCGGGACGGTCACGGTCGGCGTGGGTCAGTACTGGATCGGCCACATCGTCCCCAACGTTGTCGCCAGGCTGATGCGGACCGTGCCCGAGGTCCAGGTCAAGCTGGTGACCGCGACGCGTGACGAGCTAATGGCGTCGTTGCTGCGCGGCAAGATCGATCTGATGCTCGGCCGCATAACGGACGATCTACCGGACGAACTGGAGGGCGAGGCGCTCGGCGACGTCCGTCTGTTCCTCACGGTTCGCGACGGGCACCCGCTGGCCGCCTTGAAGCGACAGGTTCGTCCGGACGATCTGCAGCCGTATCGCTGGGTCCTGCCGACGGCGTCCGACCCGACGGCAATCCAGATGAACAGCGCTTTCAGGGAGATGGGCTTCGTGCCCAGGGCGGTCTCGGTCGAGGCGCTGTCTCAGAACCTCATCGTCGGCCTGTTGCGGACGACCGACATGATCACGGCGATGCCCGAGATCACCGTCAGCAAATTCGCGGAGGGCCTCTGCCGATTGAACGCGGAGTGGCTCGGATGGTCGAGCCGGGCCGGCGTCATCAGCGTCAGAGACCGTTCGCTGTCGCCGTGCAGCATCCATTTCCTGGAGTTGTTGCGTAAGGAAATGGCCGCCGGACAGCAGCCATACGGCAGGCGGGCCAAGCGCGGCAGGCGCCGCCGAAAAGCATGAGGCGAGGTATCTGCGGCGGCGGGTGCGCCGTATGCCGCTTAGTCGAGTGAATCGACGGCGCGCGCGGGCTTGCGGAAGCGGGTCTGGAGAAGCGGCCAGAGCAGCATAGCCACCGCCACCAGGAAAAAGCCCATGGCGATCGGCTGATTGACGATGCCGAAGATGTCGCCATTGGAGATCTGCAGCGCGGCGCGGAACTCGCCCTCGAACAAAGGCTCCAGAACGAAGCCGATGACGAACGGACCAAGCGGCACCTTCGCCCGCTCGAGACCGAAGCCGATGATCCCGAAGGCGACGACGACCCAGACGTCGTAGATGCGGTTGGCGAGCGCGTAAGCACCGACGACGCAGCAGACGAAAATGATGGGCAGGAGCACCGCGCGGTCGATGGTCACGGCCCGCGCCAGCAGGCGCACCGACACGGTCATGGTTGCGAACATCAGCAGATTGGCAACCAGATAGGCTGCGATCAGCGCCCAAACGAAGTCGCCGTTGACGATGAACAGGATGGGTCCCGGCTGGATGTTGTGGAGGATGAGGGCGGAGAGCAGGATCGCGTCGATCGGGCTTCCCGGTATGCCCATGGTCAGCAGCGGAATCAGCGCGCCGCCGACGTTGGCGTTGTTGGCCGCCTCGGAGGCGACGACGCCCTCCTCGCAGCCCGTGCCGAACGCCTCGGGCGTCTTCGACATGTTCTTGGTGACGCCGTAGGCGACCATCGACGCGATCGAGGCGCCGACGCCGGGCAGAATGCCGATCCAGGTGCCGATCACCGACGAGCGCAGCAGATTCCAGCCGTGGCGGGTCCATTGGCGGATGCTCACGAGCGCGCGCCCGGCGCCAAGATCGACGGCAGCGGGCCGCCGATCCATCTCAAGGGCATCCTTGATGATTTGAGACGCCACGAAGATGCCGAGGAGCATCGGCAGCAGATGGAAGCCGTCGGAAAGCTGCTGCATGCCGAAGGTGAGACGCAACTGACCATCGGATTCGTTGAACCCGGGCATGGCAAACAGCATGCCCAGAAAACCCCCGAGCAGACCCTTGGCCATGGAGCCTTCGCTCAGCGAGGCGATGAGCACGATCGCCATCAGCACCATGGTGAAGTATTCCCACGGGCCGAACTGCAGGGCCCAGCGCGACAGCGGCGGCGACAGCACGACAAGGAAGAAGCCAGCCACCAGCCCGCCGACCAAGGAGGCCCCAATGCCGAGCGCCAGGGCGCGGTGCGGCTGCCGCTTCGCCAGGGGATAACCGTCGAACGTGGTCATGATCGAGGACGGGGTCCCGGGCATCCTGAACAGCATCGCGGAGATCAGCCCGCCGGACACCGATCCGACGTACATGGCGATCATCAAGACCAAGGCGTGAGTGGAGTTCATGTAGAAGGTCAGCGGGATGACGAGGCTGATCAGCATGCCGCCGGTGAGGCCCGGCACCGCGCCGACGAAGATGCCAAGCCACGTGCCGAGGACGATGAAAAACAGCGGCGCCGGCTGGAGAACGTAGCCGAGGGCGGCGCCGAGGTCGCCGATCATGCCACGCGGCCCCGGGTCAAGGCGCCAGCCACCGGGTCACCGGGAGGTCGATATAGAGCACCTCGGAAAACAGCCAGCTGAAACCGATGCTGAGCGCCAACGCGATCGGTACGAGGATCAGCAGCGTCGACCGCCGGAAGCGGGACAGCACGCCGCCCAAGAGAATGACGAAGGGAACGGTGGCCTCGCGAAAGCCAAGGATGCGGAACGTCATGACGGCGGTGTAGCCGGCGAGAATGACGACGCAGATCGCGGCAATCCCGGGTCGCAGCGGCGCGTCGGTCGCGACCGGGTCGGCGTCGCCAGCGGGCGCGGAGGCCAGGGCCGGCGTCTCGCGACGGCCGCGGCGACCCCGCATCACCCGCTGAACGACAATCAGCGTGGCGAGGAAGGCGAGGACGACGGCGACGAGCTTGGGGATAGCCGCCGAGCCGACCGGATCGAAGAGCGGCGGCGGCAATTGGGCGGCGGCCAGGTAGACCGCGGCTGCGACAACCCAGACGACGACGGCGAGCGCGAGGTCGACGCGGCCGTCGGGATCGGAAACCAGATGATGCATGGCATGTGCCGCGCAAACGGGGGCGCGACCCCCGGCCCCGCGCCCCCGTCGTCTTGGGTTGAAGTCTACTCCAGTTCCTTGGCGGTCGGAACCAGCGGCTCGGCGTTGGCCTTCCATTCGTCAAGGATGGCGACCGTATCCTCCGGGCTGATGAAGACGGCGCGGAAGCCGGCATCCTTGAGCGCGCTCGACCCCGCCTCGCTCTCAGCGGCCGCGCGCAGCATGTCGGCGAGGACCTTGAAGGCGTCGTCCGGCGTGTCCTTTGGCGCTACCCAGATCCGCATGGAGTTGGCGATGAGGTCGATGCCTTTCTCCTTGGCGGTGGGCACGTCCGGCAACTCGGGCACGCGTTCCTCGGAGAAGATGACGATGGGCTTCAGGCCAGCGTCCTCCCACTTGACGAACTCCGAAACGCTGAAGATGGCGATGTCCGTGTGGCCGCCGACGACGGAGGGAAAGCGCTTGGCGCCGCCGCCGACCTGGACGTAGCGAAGCACCACGCCCGCCTTGTCCTGCAGCATCAAGGGCACGAAGTGCACGGCGAGGCCGACGTTGGTCGCCACCAGAACCGTGTCGGGATTGGCCTCGGCCTTGGCCATCAGATCGTCGTAGGAGTCGATCTCGTTGTCGTCGCCGACGCCGAGGCCGATCTCGGTGTAGCCGGTGATGCCGAGAATGCGGAAGTCGGTGTGGTCGTAATCGACGACGCCCATGACCTTGGAGGTGATGAGCCCTTCGTGCCACAGGCCGATCGTGTAGCCGTCGGGCTCCGCCTCAAGCACGGAGCGCGTCGCGATGGTGCCGCCGGCGCCCGGCATGTTGACGACGGCGAGCTTCTGGCCGCCGAGGGCATCCGTCTCGTCGACGAAGCGCTGAACGATGCGCGCCACGGCGTCGACGCTGCCGCCGGCATCGGTCGGCACGATGACGCGGATCGGTTTGGTCGGAAAGTCCTGCGCCGCGGCGCTGCCGAGTGCAGCGATGGCAAGCGATAGGCCCGCAAAAAGGCCGATCTTCCAGCTTTTCATCCTCTTCCTCCCGTTTGATTCCGTGTCGGCCGCCAAGAGATGCGGCGCGCTCTTGCGACAGCGGTTGTTGGAGGAATTGTTCGGATGGCGTGCACCAGCAGCAACGCCTAATTCCCTTCACACGCATTCCAATCAGGAATGCGGAGCGCAAACAGATTGGCTCAGGGGAATTGCTCCAAATAGGACGTCGACGAGTGGTGACCCCGGCGCGATTCGAACGCGCGACCCTCAGATTAGGAATCTGATGCTCTATCCTGCTGAGCTACGGGGCCTTTTGGTGCATCGACCAGCCCTCGGCGGGCCGAACTTCCAGCATTCTACGTAACCGCCGCGGCGGGCGGTCGCAATAGCGGCGGTTCCGCGGTGTCGTCCGCTACCCGTCCGGCCGGCGGCAGGCTTCCATGATACCTTTCGCCCATGAGGCGAATCCGGGACATGCCCGGGCTGCCGTCGCGGGCCATCGGCGCATTTGCAGCCGTCATCGCTGTTGTCAGCGTCGGGGGCGGGGCGGTCTCGGCGGCGGATATCGCGGCGTGCGCGCCGGACGCGGCGGCGGAAACCGCAACCGTCGCCGCGGTCATCGACGGCGGGACGCTGCGGCTTGCCGACGGCCGCGTCGTGCGGCTCGCCGGGATCGAGGCGCCGCGGCGGCCGCTCGCGGTGGCGGACGAGGAACCGTGGCCGCTGACAGAGGTGGCACGGGCGGGGCTGGAGCGGCTCACCGCGGGCAAGGCCGTCCAAGTCGTGCCGGTGGCGGAGGCGCCCGACCGGCACGGGCGTTGGCGCGCCAACCTCTACCTGGGCGCGGGGAACGAATGGCTGCAATCTGTGCTGGTTGCGGCGGGGTTGGCGCGCGTGCACCGGCTTCCCGGCGATCCACGTTGCGTTTTCGCCCTCCTCGGGGCGGAGAAGGCGGCGCGCGAGGGTCGACTCGGCCTATGGCGAAGCCCCGATTATGCCGTGCTCCAGGCGGGCGATCCTTCGCTTCAGGGCCGAACCGGCCTATATGAGCTCGTCGAAGGTCGAGTCGCCAGAGTCGGCCACGGCGCGTACATGATATTCCTCGACTTCGGACGCGATTATTGGCGCGACTTCACCATCATGATCTCGCCACGGGTCGCGGAGAGCCTGGCTTCCGCCGGCGTGCCGGCCGACGGGCTGGCGGGCCGCCCGATTCGGGTGCGCGGCGTGATCGAGGCGAGCGGCGGGCCGGCCATCCGCGTGAACGATCCGGCCGAGATTGAATTGTTGAACGATGGCGACAACCAAGACGGTGCGGGCTGACGATCCGACGGTACCCGGGCGGGGCCGCCGGCTGCTGGTCGCGGTTGCGGTTCTCGGCGCGGCGCTCTCCGTCGCTGGCTGCAGCGCGGTGGTGGGAACCGGAGGGCCGACCGCGGCGGTGTTCGGCGACCCCGCCGGAACCGGGCCCGGGCGGACGCGGATCGACGCGGAGGGGCACTCGCGCATCGTCGCCGCATACGGCGGCATCTACCACGACGATAGGCTCGAACAGACGCTCGCCCCGATCGTCAGCCGAATCGTCGCGGCCTCCGACCGTCCCGACCAGACCTATCGCATCACCATCCTCAACGCACCGGCGGTCAACGCGTTCGCGCTCGCCGACGGCTACCTCTACGTCACCCGCGGCCTTCTGGCGCTGGCCAACGACTCGTCCGAAGTGGCGGCGGTGCTCGCCCACGAGATGGGGCACGTGACGGCCAGCCACGCAGTCGAGCGGCAGAACAAGGCGCGCAACGCCCTGATCGTCAGCGAGGTCGTCAGCGATGTCCTGCAAGACCAGGAGGGTGGGCGACTGGCGCTCGCCTCGAGCCAGCGATCGCTGGCCGCATTCTCGCGACAGCAGGAGCTCGAGGCAGACGCGATCGGCATCAGGACAATGGGCCGGGCCGGCTACGACCCGTTTGCCGCGGCCCGGTTCCTGACCGCCATGGCGCGGCTCGCTGAGTACCGTGCGTCGCTGACCTTGCAGGACAAGCGCCCGGACTTCCTCGCCACGCACCCGTCGACACCGGAGCGGGTCGAGTTCGCCGAACGCGCGGCACGCCAGTTCGGCGCCCCCGGCATCGGTGACATGGACCGCGACCGCTACCTCGACGGCATCGACGGCATGGTCTACGGCGACGACCCGTCCCAGGGCTTCGTGCGGGAGCGCAACTTCGTGCACGCGGGCCTCAGCATCGGCTTCACGGTGCCGGAGGGCTTCGTCATCGACAACACCAACGAGGCGGTGCTGGCGACCGGGACGGACGGAACCGCGCTCAGGTTCGACGCCGTTGGCCTCGCCGAAGGTACCGATCTTGCCGCCTACCTCAAGTCTGGTTGGGTGAACGGGCTCGACGAGGCAAGCGTGCAGAGCTTCTCGGTCAACGGCCTCAGGGCGGCCTCGGCACGGGCGCAGGCCAAGGGCTGGTTCTTCGAGATCGCCGTGATCCAGACCGACGGCAGCGCGACCTATCGATTCATCTTCGCCGGGGACGCGGTCACCGAGCAGTTCCATCGGGCGGCGCGCGAGACCGTGGACAGCTTCCGCAGCCTCAGCGCCAAGGAAGTCGCCAGCCTGAAGGCGCTGCGCATTCGCGTGGTCACGGCCGGCCGGGAGGAGACCGAGGCGCGCCTAGTCAAGCACATGCACGGGGTCGACCGGCCGCGGGAGCTTTTCCGGATCCTGAACGATTACCAGCCGGGCACCAGGATCGCGCAGGGCGAGCGATTCAAGGCCGTCACCGACCGCTAGATCGGGCCGGCACCCATCGCTTTCAGGTCGAGCTAGGAAACGAACGCGGCGCGGTCGGGCTGCTCGCGCAGCAGCGCCTCGCGCAGCTTGTCGAGCGCGCGGCTCTCGATCTGGCGGACACGCTCCTTGGAGATGCCAAGGCTCTCGCCGAGCGCTTCAAGGGTCGCGCCGTCGTCCTGCAGGCGGCGCTCACTGACGATTCTGAGCTCGCGCTCGTTGAGGACGGTGAGGGCGGAGCGCAGCCACGTCAGCCGGCGCTCGTAATCGATCGCCTCACCGACGGTCTCATCGGGGAGCGGCACGTCGTCGACCAGGAAGTCCTGGCGGTTGGCGGCGTCGTTCTCCGACTCGTGGACGGGCGCATTCAGCGAGGCGTCGGGTCCGGACAACCGCGAATCCATCAGCGCGACGTCGTCGGCGGAGACGCCCAGGGCGCCAGCGATCTCGGCAAAGACGGCGCTGCGCGGCCGCTGGTCGGGGTTCTGAGCAAGCCGGGCGCGCAAACGCCGCAGATTGAAGAACAGCGCCTTCTGCGTCGACGACGTGCCACCGCGCACGATCGACCAGTTGCGCAGGATGTAGTCCTGAATGGATGCCCTGATCCACCACGTCGCATAGGTCGAGAAACGAACCTCGCGGTCGGGATCGAAGCGGGCCGCCGCCTCCAGAAGTCCGACGTGGCCTTCCTGGATCAGGTCGCCCATGGGCAGTCCGAAATTGCGGAAGCGCGCGGCGATCGCGATTACCAGCCGCATGTGTGCGGCGGTGAGCCGATGCAGGGCCGCCTGGTCCTTCTCGTCGTGCCAGCGCACGGCGAGATCGTGCTCTTCGTCGCGTTCGAGATAGGGCGCGCGCATGGCGGCGCGCACGAGATCCCGGCGGGATGCCGCAGTCCTAGCCATTCCTACCTCCCTGCGGCTTCAAGGGCCGCCCGAGGTCGCCCACCGCCAACCTAACGGCAGAGGGCCGGTTGTGATGCACAAAAGGTCGTGATCGAGCCCGTGATCGCCGATTTCGGCGATCACGGCGGGTCGTTCAGGCCGCCGAGGCGGGTCAGTGGGCTCAGGCGGCCTTGGCGTCGGATGCCTGGCCCGGCTTGCCCCCGCGTCGGGGGCTTTTCGCCAGGTTCTGCTCGATCTGGCGGATCGCCTCGGTCTCGGAGATCTTGCTGACCGAGGAAATCTCGCGCGACATGCGGTCGAGCGCGGCTTCGTAAAGCTGACGTTCACTGTACGACTGCTCGGGCTGCGTCTCCGACCGGAAGAGGTCGCGGACCACCTCGGCGATGAAGATGAGATCGCCGGAGTTGATCTTGGCCTCGTACTCCTGAGCGCGGCGGCTCCACATCGTGCGCTTGATGCGGGCGCGGCCACGCACGGTCGCCAGCGCCTTCTTCACGGTGGCCGCATCGGCGAGCTTGCGCATGCCGACCGAGGTCGCCTTGGTGACGGGCACGCGAAGGGTCATCTTGTCCTTGACGAACGAGATCACAAACAGGTCGAGCTTGTTCCCAGCCACCTCCTGCGTGTCGATACCGACGATCCGACCCACGCCGTGAGCCGGATAGACGATGTACTCGCCGGTCCTGAATCCGGCACGCTGGGTGATCTTCTTCGTTGCCATGTGGCCGTCGCTCCGTTTGTTATTTCGCCGCCGCCTGGCCGGTGGACCGGCCGGTGGCGGACGCCGCCGCCCAATTGCTCGTGTCGGGACGATCCGGTACTCCGTCAAGCCATCGCGCAGGCGTCACCTGGAGGCTTCCGGGCAGCCGTTCGAGCCGGCCGGCGCCGGAATAACGCCACATCCGATCACGCTAAGGTAATCGCGCGGGAGCGAGCAGAGCGCTCTCTCTTGTTCCGACAGTCGCCCCTATATATCACAAAATCGGGAAATTTCAATGGTTTACCGGATCGACGGTAAATAACTCGGGGATTTTGCAGCATCGACCGTTAACAGCCGGCCGCGGGCTCGGCCCTGGGGCCGCAGGCGCGGCCGGCCCCGACTAGTCGCCCTCGCCGGGCTCGGAGGAGAAGAACTTGTCGAACTTGCCGGACACACCCTCAAACTCCTTGGCGTCCGGCGGGGCGGCCTTCTTGGTCGTGATGTTCGGCCATTTCGAGGCGTATTCGGCGTTGATCTGAAGCCACTTCTCCAGCCCGGGCTCGGTGTCGGGCTTGATCGCGTCGACCGGGCATTCCGGCTCGCACACACCGCAGTCGATGCACTCGTCGGGATGAATGACGAGCATGTTCTCGCCCTCGTAGAAACAATCGACGGGGCACACCTCAACGCAGTCCATGTATTTGCAACGAATGCAGTCTTCGTTGACGATGTAGGTCACGGGCGATTTTCCAGGCGTTAGCGCCGGAAGACGGCGGATTTCGGCCGGTTCGGTATCTGGTTTGACCATATAGCGCAAGAACCGGCCGGCCAGTCCGGCACGGCGGCGCGGATCGATTTTCCGCTCAGTCGCCGGCAGCTGGAAAATCTCCGCCGGGAGGCCGCTTGAGGGCCAGAAGGGCGCGCCGGTCGCGCTTGCTGGGCCGCATGCCGGCGCTCAGGTCTGCCCCCGGCCCGGCGTCGCGTGAAGGTACCGGCGGCGCCAAATCCTCGTAGAGCAGGCGTGCTTCGGATGCCGGGCCGCGGCGGGTCCCACCATCGACGATCCTGAGAACGCGGACGCCGGATCTGAGCGAAATGGTGAGGACGTCGCCAGGCTTGACCGGCCGGCTGGCGCTGTCGTTCTTGGCGCGGTTGACCCGCACGCCTCCCGACAGCGCCAGCTTCCGGGCCAAGGTCCGGGTCTTGGCCAGGCGGGCGAACCACAGCCATTTGTCGATGCGTTGAACCGCCGTCCCGCTCATTGGCGCCGTCAGCCGCCGCGCTCCTTGGCCTCGAGTTGCGCCTTCAACGCGGCGAGAGCAGCGAAAGGCGAATCCGGGTCGGGCTCTCGCTCGCGGCCGCGACCCGCGCCATCGCCGGCGACGGCCGACGGGCGCGGCCGGCTGGGACCATCCCTCCCAGGCTTGCCAGGCTTGCGGCCAGACCTCCGCCGCGGTGGGCGGGGTTTTCTTTCCGCGTCGGCGTGGGCACCGCTGTCGGCGCTGTCCGGTTTCGCCGCCGCCACGCGTTCGGTCCGCCGCGGCCTTCCGTCACGGCGACGATGGCGGTCAGCACGCTGCGGACGCCAGATTTCGATCGTGACCGGCTCTTCGCTCGTCTCGTTTGCCGGCGCGTCGCCGGATTCCATCGCCGGCGCGTCCGTGTTGGCCGTAGCGGCCGACGATTCGGCCGCCACCTCGGCGGCGGGGA
>CAYTXI010000058.1:0-1362 GCA_964441935.1 uncultured Bauldia sp. | reverse complement strand
CGTCCGTGTTGGCCGTAGCGGCCGACGATTCGGCCGCCACCTCGGCGGCGGGGAGCGCGTCGCCGGTTTCCATCGCCGGCGCGTCCGTGTTGGCCGTAGCGGCCGACGATTCGGCCGCCACCTCGGCGGCGGGGAACGCGTCGGGCGCGGCGGTTGCGGGCTTGGCGGGGGGCGTCGGCCGGCGCTCGGCACGATAGCCGAGCGAACGCAGGACCGAGGCGAAATCGTCGCCGGCGCAGCCGAGCAGAGATGTCATGGCGACGGTCACGGTGAAGCCGAAGCCGTCGATGGCGCCATCAGGCGGCTCCCTCGCTTCGGGTGTCGGCCGCCAGGCGATCAGCGGGCGGATGAGGTCGGCCAGGCGCTCCAGGATGTCGATGCGCACGGCCCGCTCGCCGGCGAGGCGGTAGCCGACGATGCGGTAGAGTTCGCCCGGGATCGCGGGGTCGACCGGGACACTGGTGCGTCCCGATGCCGTCAGCCTGGCGAGCTCGGCGAGGCCGGCGACGTCGAGACCGCCGTTCTTCAGGGCCCACAAGGTGGCGAGCAACGTGCTCGGCGCCGGCTTCAGCAGGATCGGAACGTAGATGTGATACGCGCCGAAGCGAACGCCGAGGGCACGCATGCCCGCCCGAGCATCCTGTTCGAGGTTGCGGACATCCTCGGCGATCTCGGCGCGGTCGACGATCCCGTAGTTCTCGGAAAGACGGAAAGCGATGCCGCGCGCGGCCGGGGTCAACGATTCGGCGGCGCGCAGATCGAAGAGCGGCTTCAGCAACGTCTCGGCGTGATTGGCGAGCCAAAGGTCGGTGCGCGCCTGAACCCGTTCGCGGGCGGGGGCCGACAGCGTTTCGTCGGCGAGCAGGAGCAACCGGGGCCTGAGGGCGTCGTCGGCCTCGACTAGCCGGGCAATGGCGGCGCCCTGCCAGCGCAGCGTGCCGTCCCCGGCAAGAACGAAATCGCCGTTGGCGGCGGTGGAGACCTTGTCGGCGCGGTCGGCGATCTCGCCGGCGAGCGCCTTCTGCGCCGCGGTCCGGAGTGCCTTGGCCTCGGGACCGCCGGCGTTGGGATCGGGCGAAAAACGAAAACCGTCGAGGCTGCCAACGTGCTGGCCCTCGACCAGGACGTCGCCGGTGGCGGTGAACTCGGCTTCGAGCATCGCCCTTTCCTTCAGCCGTCGCATCAGGACACTCGTCCGCCGATCAACGAAGCGGGCGGTCAGACGCTCGTGCAGGGCGTCGGACAGACGATCCTCTATCGCGCGCGTGCGTTCTTGCCAATCGACCGGCTGGCGCAGCCACCGAGGCTGGTTGGCGGCGAAGGTCCAGGTGCGGATGTGGGCGATGCGGTTGGCGAGGGTGT
>CAYTXI010000057.1:0-16156 GCA_964441935.1 uncultured Bauldia sp. | reverse complement strand
CTATCCGAGGTAGTGTCTCACTGAGGCACTACCCTCTTGCACGCGGCGCCGTTTCGCGCGGGCCAGTACGTCAGATCGCCACGCCATTGGACCCACGTCACAATTCGAAGCTATCGCCCAGCTTCGGCATCACCGCCTCGGTGCCGAAGAGGAGCGATGCGAACGTGCCCATGGTCTTTTCTTCACCGTGGACCAGGAACGTGCGCTCCGCCTGCGCCGCCTCGTGCCAGGCAAGGAGTTCGCTCTGGCCGGCGTGGGCGGAGAAGCCGCCGATGGTGTGGACCCTGGCCTTCACCGGGATCTCCTCGCCCAAGATCCTGACCGGGTTGACCCCGTCGACGATCTGGCGCGCCAGCGTTCCGGCCGCCGCGAAGCCGACGAAGATGACACCGGCATCAGCCCGCCAAAGATTGTGCTTGAGGTGATGGCGCACGCGCCCGCCGGTCGCCATGCCAGACCCTGCCATGATGATGGCACCGCCCCTGACCCGGTTGATCGCCATGGACTCGGCGCTCTCGCGCGTGAGGTGCAGCCCCGGCACGGCAAAGGGATCGTGTTCCCGAAACATGTCCGCCGCTTCTTGCGAAAGGCAGTCGGGATGACGGCGGAAGATGTCCGTCGCCGAGATCGCCATCGGCGAATCGAGGAAGACCTGGATCGAGCGCTGGAGTCGGTCGCTCATCACCACCGCCTTGTGCAGGTAGTAGAGGAGCTCCTGGGCGCGCTCGAGCGCGAAGGTCGGGATGATGACGTTACCGCCCCGGCGAAAGGTTTCCTCGATTGCCCGGTAGAGTTCCTCGATCGAAGCCGCGAACGGCCTGTGGTCGCGGTCACCGTAGGTCGTTTCCATGACCACGACGTCAGACTGCGGCGGCTGCGTCGGCGACCTGAGGAGCGGCCGTCCGGCATTGCCGACGTCGCCGGACATTGTCACACGGCGCTCGATTCCGCCCTCGCTCAGCTCGAGCACAATGCTCGCAGAGCCGAGGATGTGCCCAGCGTCGATGAACGTCGCCCGGATGCCCGGCGCAACGTCGAGCGGCCGGTCATACGCTGCGGGAAGCCCGAAGAAATCGAGGCAGTTCATCGCGTCCACGACCGAATAGAGCGGCTGGACGCCCTCCTCACCTCCCCGCCGCCGTGTGCGCCGGCGCGACAGTCGTTCCGCCTCTTCCTCGTGCAAGCGAGCCGAATCGAGAAGCACGAGGCGCGTCAACTCGCGCGTTGCCGCGGTCGTGATGATCTCGCCGCGAAAGCCGCGTTTGGTGAGCAACGGCAGCCGCCCGCAGTGGTCGAGGTGGGCGTGGGTCAGCAAGACCACGTCGATGCTCTCGGGCTCGAAGCCGAAAGGCTCCGCGTTGTCCTCGGCGAGGTCGCGGCTGCCCTGAAAGAGCCCGCAGTCGACCAGGACGCGCGTTCCGGCGCAGTCGATCAGATGACAGGAGCCCGTGACGCCGCGCGCCGCACCGTGGAAGGAAAGCCTCAACCGTGCCTCCGGCTCTCAGTTCACGCCACCGGCCGCATCGGCAGGCCGCTTGCCGCGTACCAGTCGAGGATGCCCTCCCAAATTTCCTCGGCCGTCTCGGCGAACCAGAACAGATCCCGATCCTCCGGATCGATAACCCCTTCGCCGACGAGGTGATCGAAGTCGACGGCGCCGCGCCAGAATTCCTCGCCGACCAGTACAACCGGCATCGGCCTGATCGTCCGCGTCTGGATCAGGGTCAGAAGCTCGAACAGTTCGTCGAACGTGCCGTAGCCGCCGGGGAACGACACCAACGCTTTTGCTCGCATCAGGAAGTGCAGCTTGCGCAGTGCGAAATAGTGAAAACGGAAGCACAACTCCGGCGTCACATATGGGTTAGGAAACTGTTCGCGCGGCAGGCTGACGTTGAGGCCGATCGACTTGGCGCCAACGTCGAAGCCGCCACGGTTGGCCGCCTCCATGATGCCGGGCCCCCCGCCGGTGACCACGACTACGCGACAGTTGTCGAAGCCGTAGTTGGCAGCACCGACCAGGCGCCCGAACGCCCGTGCGGTTTCGTAGTAGCGGCTGTTGGCGGCGATCCGCTTGGCGATCTCAAGTTGCCTCGAGAGTGCGGGGTTGTCCGAATCTGCAGCGAGCGCCGCGGTGAGTTCGTCGACGCTGCGTGCGGCCGCACCCGGTTCGCCGATGCGCGTCGAGCCGAAGACCACGATGGTGTATCGAATGCCGGCCTGTTCGAGCAGGACCTCTGGCTTCATGTAGTCGAGCTGGAGGCGAACGCCGCGCACGTCGTCGCGGGCCAGAAACTCCGCATCGGCGTCGGCCGGACGGTAACTCGGGCTAGCGAGGATCGCCTGCAGTCGCCGCGGTGCCTGCGGATCTTCCTCAACCGGTTTCGGCCGGTCGGAAGGAAGCGGCGTTTCCCTCGCGTGTGGATGCGCGGGCCTCGGCACCCGCCGTTTGCCGCCTGGCGCCGGTCGTTTGACTTTGGTCATGGGACGCGTTCCACGGCCTCTTCAGCATGGACAGGTTGCAGCTGTGGTCGCCACTCTAGGGCAGCCGGGCCCCGATTGGGAGGTGCCGCATGCTCGACGTGCGCGGTTGCCTTCGACCGCAGCCCAATCGTATTGCGCGGGGAGCCGCGAGCGACGATGATCCGCGCAGCGGTAGCGATTCCCGCGATTCACTGCGACGGAGTCGGTGGCGATAAACGGCAATTCGCAGGCTTTCAGATCGGTGACGGTGTTCGGCGGCGTGACCGTCGACCGCATCGCCGCCACGGCGGACACTCCGGTGCTGGGTGCGTCCAATCCGGGCACAGTCCGCCTCGCGGCGGGCGGCGTCGGCCTCAACGTTGCTTCGATCCTCGCCCGGCTCGGCCTCAAGGTCAGGCTGGTCGCCCGCATCGGCAGCGACGCCGACGGCGAGATGGTGCTGGCCGCGGCAAAGGCAGCGGGTGTCGACACAAGCCACATCGTCGTGGCGCCAGGCGAACGGACAGCTTGGTACCAAGGCACCTTCGATGAGAACGGCGGCCTGATCATCGGCGTCGCCGACATGGCCATCTACGACCGAATGACGCCCGAGACGATCGGGCCAGCCGCGGCCGCCGCACCCGCAAGCGACTTCTGGGTCACGGACGCCAACCTGCCGGCGGAGACACTGGGCTTCCTCACCGAGCAGGCAAGCACCGTCCACCGGCCCCTGGCAGCGCTTACGGTCTCTCCGGCAAAAGGCCGGCGCCTGCGTCTTTTGTTGAGTCGCGTTACCCACCTGTTCGCCAACCGCAAAGAGGCCGACGTGATCATTGGCACGGCGCTCGACGGCCGCCCACATGACACGGTGGGGCTCGCCGGCGAACTCGTCGCGCACGGCGCCGCCAACGCCGTGGTCACCGACGGCCCCAACCCGCTGGGCTTCGCCAGCCGGGGTGAAACGCCGCACGGGCTTGCGCCCCTGAGGACCAACGTCAGGAGCGTCAACGGTGCCGGCGACTCCTTCGCCGCCGGTACCATCTACGGCCTCTCCGCTGGAGAGTCGTTTCACGACGCGGTCCTCGCCGGCCTCGCCGCCGCGGCGATGACATTGGAGGCCGGAAGCGTCGCCGATGCACCGTTCACCGGGGCCAGCCTCAGGGGCTGGATCGCCGGCCACAGCAAAAAGGCGTCGGCGTGACGCCACCGATCCTGGCGATCGGCCCGGAAGTTGCCGAAGCGCTGCTAGACGGCCGGCCGGTGGTCGCGCTGGAGTCGTCCATCGTTAGCCATGGCATGCCGTGGCCGGCGAACTTCGAAACCGCGCACGCCATCGAGGCGATCGTCCGCGAAGCCGGCGCGGTTCCCGCATCCGTCGCCGTGATCGAGGGCAGTCTGAGGGTCGGACTCGATCGGCCGGACCTGGAGCGTCTGGCACACGCCGACGACGTGCTCAAACTGTCGCGCGCCGACCTCGCCCATGGTGTCGTCACCGGCCGGACCGGGGCGACCACGGTCGCCGCGACAATGATCGCGGCCCGACTTGCCGGCATCCGCGTGTTCGCCACCGGCGGCATCGGCGGCGTCCACCGCGGCGCCGAGACGAGCTTCGACATCTCCGCCGATCTCACCGAGCTCGCCCGTACCGACATCGTGGTCGTGGCCGCGGGCGCCAAGGCGCTGCTCGACCTGCCCAAGACGCTGGAGGTTTTGGAGACGCTGGGAGTGCCAGTCGTCTGCTATCGCAGCGACTCGTTCCCAGCGTTCTGGTCGCGCCACAGCGACCTCCCGGCACCGATCCGGCTCGATGCGGTCTCCGCCATCGCCGACTTCGTCGCTGCGCGGAGCGCCCTCGGCCTCGCCGGCGGCGTGCTCATTGCCAACCCGGTTCCGGCCGCCGACGAGATCCCGGCCGAGGAAATGCGCCCGCACATCGAAGCCGCGCTTACCGAAGCCGAAGCCGCCGGCGTCACCGGCAAGGACGTGACTCCGTTTCTCCTCGAGGCGATCCGCGGACGCACCAACGGACGCAGCCTCGCCACCAACATCGCGCTCATCAAGGCGAACGCCCGCCTCGCCGCCGAGATCGCAACGGCGCTTGCTGCTCAGCCCGGCGGCGACTCGGTGGCATAGCCGTACCGTGCGAAATACGACCGCCAGCGCTTGACGATCGCCTGGCGTTCGTCAGCGGCGAGGACCCAGGTCTTGGGTTTGTGCTCGGCGCGCTCCGCGAGGTAGGCCTCGACGCGCGGAGCAACGGGAGCGAATTCACCGAGGCCGAGTGCCCGGTAGATCTCCCTGACGACGCCTTTGGCATCGGCAACCAGATCCTCATAGCGGACCTCGACGAGGCGGCCGTCGGGGATCAGTGGCCGGTCGCGTTCGTAGGCCGCGTACATCCTCTCGAACGTGGTCAGAACGTACTCGCCGACCCAGCCGTCGATCAGCGGCGGGTTGTGCAGCCCCTGAACCGCGGTGAACGCCTTCAGCATGTGAACGCTCGACGCGTAGACCTCGAAGGGATGACGCGTGATGTGAATGAAGCGCGCCTCGGGAAAGAGCCTGAGAAGTGCGGCGACGCGCGCCGTGTTCGGCGGCGACTTGAGGACGAGCGGCTTCACCGTGGCGAACTGCAGCCGTTTCAGGAACGTGACATAGGCCGCCTCCCATGCCTTTCGCTCAGCCGGGCGGAGGCCCTCAAGATCGAGGTACCGGCCGTCGGGCGGTCCGTGACGCGGGAAGGCGAGAATGTCGTAAGGCGACGGAACGCCCATGTTGACAAGGGCGAACTCCTCCTCCTGCGGCCGGTCGAGGCCAAAGACCATGTCGTCGAATGGCCGCCGGGCCGGCAGGAACAGCCGGTAGATGCCGTGAAAGATCCGGCCCGACACCAGAAAGGTCTCTGGGAAGAAGCACTGGTGTGTGGTCGGGTAGGCGAACGCCGTGTCTAGTGCGAGGAGTTCGTGCACCAGCGTGGTTCCGGTCCGCCAGTGGCCGAGTATGAAGACCGGTGGCGCGACCTCAGTCTCCGCCACGCGGCGCGCGAACAAGATTCGGCCGACCAGGGCTGACGCCGAGACCAGCGCCGTCATCAACGTCACCGTCGCGATCCGCGGCAGGCAGTTTAGCGTCACGTCGAAGCGGCCGCGAGCGAGCAGTCGCATCCAGGTCGCGAAGCGCATACCGTACCAAACGTAGGTAAGACCCGGACCGAGGCGCTCGATGCTGAACGGTCGGCGCCACGTCGCCCGGGCACGGTCGGCGACCTTACCGGGGCGCCCGCTCATGTCCCCATGTTGTCGAAGACCGATGCGGCATCACTCCACGCAGCCGAAATGCCTCATCATCTGGCGGACCGTGACGGCACTGGGACCCTGGTCTGAATCCGGAAAATCCTCGAGTCTCAGAACCGACGGACCGATTGAACTTTCGAGAAGCACATGGAAAACCGTGAACCCCTCGCCTGAGATGCCAGTGACTTCACCGCAGTAGCCCTGGCCGTTGAGCGCGAGCGACTTGTGGACGTTGCGCACCGTCGCCTGATCGGGATCGGGGTAGTCGCGAGTCGCGACCACGAACACCGCGTCGAGCGTCGCGGGGTCGAGTACCTCGTCGGCGCTGGCGCCGCCCGCAGTCGCGATTGCCCAGGCGAGCGCTGCGGCACCTACCAACAAACGCATGATCGACTCCCCTGATCACCACCGTCGGTTGTCCGGCGGCTGACCATTACTGCCACGAGCCGCCCCTCGCCGCCAGTCGCGCGATCCACCAGATAGATCGGCAGCGGTGTGGGCTTGGAACTCTAGGGCTGTCAACCCTGGGCCCGGCCTTCGGGATTGACCGGTGTCAATTACGTCGGTGACGGGATCGTCGACCCTGGCACGGGGTCGGCATGCCGCGGTCGATGAAGGGAGGGTGCGCATCAATGAAGCGATTCCCCATAATCTTGGTCATCGGCGGCCTCGTCGTCATCGCCGGCCGCCACTTGGTGACCCACGGCGGGCGGCGGCCGATCGACTTCGCAGCCGTTCGGCGCCGGATGATGAAACGGATGATGGCGTCGATGCCCGACGACTCGCCGCCGAAGCTCATCGTCTCCGTCTTGCCCCGCCTGCGGGAGCAGAGCGACCAGATCCTGGCTCTCCTCAAGGAGCAGAACGAACTCCTTCGCCAACGGAAGCCGAACTCGTAGCCCGGATGGACCCCCCGTACCATCGTTGACTGAACGGCTACGCTGCCTCTACCTGTCTGCATGAGCGACATGATAACGGAAGTTCTGCACATCAAATGCCCGGCAGCGAAGGCCTTCGATCTTATGGCGGACGCCCGGAACGAGACACGGTGGAACAGTGGGGTCTCCAAGGTTGAGCTGACGTCTGGCGAACCGATCGGCGAAGGCACGCGGTTCAATGTCGTGGACAAGCGTGGACGGCATGACGCGAAGATCACCGCCCACAACCGGCCCGAAGAGCTGTCGTTTGTCGTTCACGACGCCAAGATGGACGTAGATATCGACTACGTGCTGACCGAGGCTAACGGCGTCACAACGATGACCGGCAGGTTTAATGCCAAGGGCAAAGGGTTGATGAGATTTTTGTTGCCGCTGCTCGTTCCGCTGATCCGGCGGGACCTCGCCAAAGAGCATGCGCACTTTGTCCGGCTTTGCGAGGCGCCCGACTAGCCCAAGCCCATGCTGCGCCTTCATCGCGCGTTCGACCCGGCCTTGCGCTAGGGTGAACTCCGCGAAATCCGGGAGTGGTTGATAGGCCGCCGGGGTTTCGCTGCGCTTCACCCTGGCTACTTGCTTTTCCTCGCTCCCCGGATGCGGTGCAGCGTGGCAACGCTGTACTGCGGATCCGGGGCCGCTCCGCGTCGATCGGTAGGTCCGGGTTCTGCACCGCATCACTTCATGCTGCGGTGCGCCCGGGAAAGGGACGTTCTACCGCCCGAGTGTTTCCTTGACGGCGACGGCGAGCTGCTTGAGCGAGAACGGCTTCGGCAGGAAGTGGAACTTCTCGCCCTCGGGCAGGTTCTTCGAGAAGGCATCTTCGGCATAGCCGGAGATGAAGATGATCTTCAGCTCAGGCTGTGTTTTGCGCAGCTCCTTGAGCAGCGACGGCCCGTCGAGTTCCGGCATCACCACGTCCGACACCACCAGGTCAACTGCCGTGTCAGCTTCCCTCATCACTTCCAGTGCCTCGATGCCCGACGCCGCCTCGTAGACCTTGTAGCCGCGCGAGGCGAGCGCGCGGGCCGCGAAGGCGCGCACCGCCTCCTCGTCCTCGACCAGGAGGATCGTCGCCGTGCCGGTGAGGTCGGCGATTTCCACGCCGATGTCGTTAAGGCTCGGCACCGCCTCGCCCGCTCCTGGCACGTAGCAAGGCACGAAGATACGGAACACCGTGCCCCTACCGACCTGGCTGTCGAAGAAGATGTGGGCGCCGGTCTGCTTGACGATCCCGTAGACCGTCGACAGGCCGAGGCCAGTGCCCTTGCCCACCTCCTTGGTCGAGAAGAATGGCTCAAAGATCTTGGCTTGCACCTCGGCCGACATGCCCGCTCCGGTGTCTTCGATCTCGATCAGAACGTAGTCGGCTTCGGGCAGGGGCTTGTAACCAAAGGACGACGATTCGGCCGCCGGCAAGTTGCGGGTGCGGATAGCCATAGTGCCGCCGTTTGGCATCGCGTCGCGGCCATTGACCGCGAGGTTGATGACCACCTGCTCGAGCTGGTTGAGGTCGAACTTGATCGACCAGAGATCCCGGCCGTGGACGAGCTGCAGCTTGACGTTCTCGCCCAAGAGCCGCTGCAGCAGGATCTGCAAATCCGAGAGTACGTCGCCGAGCGCCAGCACCTGCGGCCTGAGCGTCTGGCGACGGGAGAAGGCCAGGAGCTGCCTGACCAGGCCAGCGGCCCGGTTGGCATTCTGCTTGATGTTCATGATGTCCTGGAAGGACGGGTCGCTCGGCCGGTGGTTGGCGAGAAGCAGGTCGGAAAAGCCGATGATCGCGGTCAAAACGTTGTTGAAGTCGTGGGCGATCCCACCCGCGAGCTGGCCGACCGCCTGCATCTTCTGGCTCTGTGCGAACTGCTGCTCCAGCGCACGCTGCTCGGTGATGTCCATGGCGGTAACGATCACCGCCTCCTCGCCGCCGGCACCCTCCGTCACCGGATTGACGTAGAATCGGGCGCTGCGCTCGCCGCCGCCGGCAAGCGATACGTCGATCGGCGGAATGACCCCGTCGCTCCGGCGCGCCTCCGCCAGCGCCTCTTCCAGTTTCGCCCGCTCGTTTTCGGCGGCGAGGTCGACCAACCGTTTCGATCCGCCTCCGGTCATCGCCACCCCGAACAGCCGCACGAACGCCGCGTTGGTCCGCCCCAGCCGTCCCTCGTGATCCACCGCAGCGATCGCCATCGGCGTATTGTTGAAGAAGCGGGCAAACCGCACCTCTGCGGCCCTCAGCGACTCCGACACCTCCTCGCCGGGACTGCGGTTGAGCACCACCGTGCGCGTCGCCCCCGGCGCGCCGTCCGCTGTGACCGGCACCCGGTGCATCAGCCTGACCGGCAGGCTCTGGCCGTTGTGCTTGACCAGATCGAGGTCGATGATCGCGGTGCGGTTACGCGTCTCCGCGTCCGGCGGCGAAGTCAGGAGGGCGACGCCTTCGCCGCGAACGACGTCCTCCAGGGTCAGGCTTCCCGGCTCGAAGGCAGCAAGATCGATTCCCAGCCAGTCGGCGAGCGTGGCGTTGAGGTAGACGATGCGGCCATCGGGCTCGGCGGAGAAGAAGCCAGCCGGCGCATGGTCGAGATAGTCGATGGCGTGCTGGAGCTCCTGAAAGACGCTCTCCTGGCGCGCCCGTTCGCGCGAAACGTCGGCGACCACCCACGCGAACAGCTTCCGCCGGCGCACGGCGGCGTTCAGCGGCCGGGCAACAATGCGGTACCAATGCGCCTCGCCCCCATCTTCCGCCGTTGCCCCATCGAGCGGCACAGGTAGACGAATCTCCTCGACGGAGGAGCGCCCTTCGCGCAGTCCTTGGGCGATACGGTAGATCGCTTCCGCCGCGTCGGTATTGCCCGAGAACGCCCGCTCGACCGAGTGCACCTCGCGCGCGCTCCGCGCGCCGGTGAGATCGGCGTAGGTGCGGTTGGCATAGACGATGCGACCGTCGTGGTCGGTAATCACGACGCCCTCGCCGACCGCCTCTATCAGCGCCTTGCCGAGCTCCTCGGCCTGGCCGCGGCCAGCGAACCGAATTAGGCCGATGGCGCCCGCGAACAGCGTCACCACGCCGATCACCGCCAGTATTCCGAGCACGCCAAGAACCAACGGCTGGGCAGTCGTTGGCTCCAGCAGCGCGAAGCCGATCGACACGCCGACCAGCGCAAACGCGAGCACGATCAGCCGGCCGGCCCCGCTCATACGTTCGGACCGATCGACAACCGGCCCGATTCCGAACGTTTGATTGGCGCGATCACTCATAGGAGCCGCATAACTTCCGCTACCTCCGGCCGCCACAACACGGGGGGCGGGAGAATCACGGCCGCGAGGATGGGCGGGAATGCGTACGAATTCAACGCGAAGGGGTTCGCGCCGCCCGTCCGTCGTCCGCCGTGCCCGCACTGACTATACGCCCCGGTGGTGCCCGGCAAGCCGCTCCCGAACCGCGAAAATACGCACGGCTCTTGATTTGCGCCGCCTGAGGCCGGAAAAGTCCTATCGACCGGGTGATTCGAAGGGCGGCAGCCGCCGCTGTCACCAAACAAGTGACCGACCGCGATCGGCAGGGGGCGCGGGACATGTGGGACATTCTGGAGTCGCTGCTCGGCGGTACCGGCGCTCTCGTCGCCCAGTCCGCTATCGCAATCATTGTCGCGGTCGTCCTGATCGCCGTGGTTTACTGGCTGGTCAAACGACTTTCTGGCATGCGCCTCGGCGGCATCGGGCGTGGCCGGGTGCCGCGGCTCGCCATCGTCGACGCCATGGCCGTGGACAGCCGTCGGCGACTGGTACTGGTGCGGCGCGACAATGTCGAGCACCTGATCATGATCGGCGGTCCGTCCGATTTGGTGGTCGAGCCGTCGATCGTGCGCGCTCGACCGCGGGCTCCCCAACAGCCGGTGCGGCGCGGTCAACAAGCACCGGTCGGTGTGCAACCCGCCCCAGCACCGCCCATCGCCGCGCCGCCGGCCCCCGGCAATCCCGACGCTCCGCCCGGGTACCCACCCGTGCTCGTCCCGTTGACGCGCGACTTCGCACCGGCGCGCGCCGAAACCGACGCAACGGCCGAGCCGAACATAGCCCGCCCCGACGGTGAAACCGGCGAGAAGCGCGATCACCCGACGCCCGAACCGGTGAAGACCGCCGGGGCGCCGGACGATTCCATCGGCCCCGAACCCGATCAGAGCCCGAAACGCGACGCGGGCGAAGCGCCGGCGGGCGACCTCGAGCAGGACATGGCCAAGCTCCTCGGCGAGATTGACACCAAGCGCTCATCCATCTGAAAGAATTGGACGAATCGACCTGCTTCGGGGTCGCATCGTCCGCGCAGCAACGATATTGTCGCCGCCGAATCGCGCCGCTATATTCCGCGCGCATCTGAGCCAGGACGAGGGAATCTTGCTTCATGTCGCGTGGGCGGGTTCAAGACTACCGGCCGACCAAATCCGAGCCCTTCATGAACGAGCGGCAGCGCGAGTACTTCCGCAGGAAGCTGCAAGCGTGGAAAGAAGACATCCTGCGCGAGGCGCGCGAGACGCTGCAGCATTTGCAGGACGAGAGCCAGAATCACTCCGACATCGCCGACCGCGCGTCATCGGAGACCGACCGGGCCATTGAGCTCAGGGCCCGCGACCGCCAGCGCAAGCTGATCGCCAAGATCGACGCCGCCCTCCAGCGCATCGACGACGGCACCTACGGCTACTGCGAGGAGACCGGCGAACCGATCAGCCTCAAGCGGCTCGACGCGCGCCCGATCGCCACTCTGTCAATCGAGGCGCAGGAGCGCCACGAGCGCCGCGAGCGAGTCTACCGGGACGATTGAGGGACGCCGGCGGGCCCGAATCCCGCCCCCTCCCACCGCCTCAGAACCCACCCCCGGCAGGGCCGACAGGGCGCGTTCTCCGGGACAACGGCGCCGCATGCAAGCGTATCGAGCGATCTTGAAAAGCGCGCCGGGCCGACCATCTCTTTCGCGAGGAATTCATCGCCAGGGAGCGCGAGCACCGTTGTGGCGCACATGGCATCGTGAACGGAGCGCGACTTGGTCACGCAAGCGAGCCGAACCGATCGGGCTTGTGAAAGCCGTCACAGCCGCGCCGCATGGTTGTGAGTATCTTGTTGACCGGATAGCGCCATTCGCAAGGCGGCCGTTCATGTGCCATACAGGTACCGATAGGTAGGTTTGGCGAACACAACACCCGGTCTGCGGCCCTGCACCCCGACCGCGAAAATCCAGGAGCTACCCATGAAGACTTTGTTCACCACAGTGGCGTTGACCGGCGGCCTGCTCGTAGCCGTTGCCGGAGCAGCAAACGCGGCAACGTATGCCCAATGCCAGGTCTATGCCCAGCAGCAGGCTGATATTGCCTACCCCCCTCTTAGGGGCGCCGCGACTGGCGGTCTCCTTGGTGCCCTTGGCGGCGCTGGAATCGCCGCCGCGACTGGCGGCAACGTCGGCAAGGGGGCAGCCGCGGGAGGCGTTATCGGAGGTGGTACCGGCATTGTCTTGTATCAGAACAAGAAGCAGGCGTACCTCAACCAAGTCCTCCAGAGCTGCCTGGCCTCGGGCGTTCCGGCACAACCGGTATATGCACCGCAGCCGCCGGCTTATATCCCGCCACCGCCGCCCTACTTGGCGCGGATCACCGGCAGCGGACTGAACGTTAGAAACGCGCCGTCCACCAGCGGAACGGCCGTGCTTTTCACGCTTCACGCCACTGACCTGTTCCAGATCCTCCAGTGCGAGCAGCCAACGAATGCCGGCTGGTGCTGGATCGACTTCAACGGCGCCAACGGCTGGGTGGCGCGGAGCTACACGGTCCCGGCATCATAGAGACGAAAGTCTCACAGCCGGTATGAAACCGGTTCATCGACCACGCGCCCGCGGTCCCGCCGCGGGCGCTTCGTTTGCAAGGTCTCGCCGATGCGCGAGCTGATGCTTTTGCGCCACGGCAAGTCGTCGTGGGACGAGTCCGGAGTTGCCGACCGCGACCGTCCGCTCTCGGCCCGCGGGCGGCGTGATGCCAAGATGATGGCCGCAGCGATCGCCGCCGATCATCCGCCCGACCGCATCCTATGCTCGCCGACCCGGCGAACGCGGGAAACGCTGGGCGCGCTCATTCCGCACCTCGCCGACGAGTCGATCATCGCTATCAGCGACGACCTTTACGCCGCCGGCGACGCGGACTACTGCGACGTCATCGTCGCCCACGGCGGCGAGGCCCGCCGGCTGCTGGTCATCGGTCACAACCCTGCGACACAGGCGACCGCGCTCACCGTCGTCGGCTCCGGCGACGAGGCGCTACGAGAGCAGTTAGCCGCGAAGTTCCCGACGTGCGCGCTTGCCGTCATCGCATTCGACGGAGACTGGGCCGGACTTCACCCGAAGAGCGGGCGGCTCACGAGATTCCTGCGGCCACGCGACCTTGGAGAGCCAAGCTAGGGCTTGGTGGGGTCGCCCGGCGCGCCTACATGGTGGCCACCAAATGCGGAGCGGGACTTGCAACTGACGACGATTGCCGACGAGACCCGTCTCGTCCTCGCCAATCTCGCCGACCGCGCCACCAGCATCGTCACCCCGACGGTCCGCCTTGGCGTCACCGGCCTCGCCCGCTCCGGCAAGACAGTGTTCATCGCCGCGCTGGTGCACAACCTCATGCACGGCGGACGGCTGCCTCTGTTCAAGGCCCATGCTGGCGGACGTGTCGCCGGCGCTCGACTCGAGCCACAGCCGGACGACGACGTTCCCCGCTTCGACTACGAGCGCCACATCGACGCCCTCGTCACGCAAAGCGTCTGGCCGGATTCGACCCGAAGGATCAGCGAGCTTCGACTAACAATCGAGTACGAATCGGCCTCGCTCCTCACACGCACGATCGGCCCCGGGCGCCTCAACCTCGACATCGTCGACTATCCCGGCGAATGGCTGCTCGATCTGCCGCTCTTGTCGAAAGACTACGCGGTGTGGTCGCGCGAGGCGATTGCCGTCGCCGCACGGCCCAACCACCGACAACACGCCGCGGAATGGTTCGGCCGGCTCGACGTGGTCGACGCCAGCGCACCCGAGGACGAGACGCAGGCGCGCGAGATCGCGCGCCTGTTCACCGCCTACCTCAGGGCCTGCCGATCTGATGACAGCGTGCTCTCGACCCAGCCGCCCGGCCGTTTCCTGATGCCGGGCGATCTCGACAATTCGCCGGCGCTGACTTTCGCGCCGCTTCATCTCGGTGACGGCGGCCTCGGGCCCGCCGGGTCGCTTGCCCGGATGATGGCGCGGCGCTACGAGGCCTACAAGTCGGCGGTCGTCCGACCCTTCTTTCGCGACCACTTCGCCAGGCTCGACCGCCAAATCGTCCTGGTTGACGCACTCGCCGCGCTCAACGCCGGACCGGGAGCGGTCGCCGACCTCGAAGCCGCATTGGCAGACGTTCTGGCTGCGTTTCGGGTTGGCCGCGCCAACTGGCTGACGGGTTTGGTGAGCCGACGCATCGACCGGTTGCTGTTCGCCGCGACCAAAGCCGACCACGTCCACCACGGTGACCACGAGCGGCTGCGGGCGATCCTCGCCCGCCTGGTCGCCCGCGCTTGCGAGCGCGCGAAGTTCGCCGGCACCCGGGTCGAGATCACCGCCCTCGCCTCCGTGCGCGCCACCGGCGAGGCCGACGTGACCCGCGCGGGCGAGACCCTGCCCTCGATCATCGGCACGCCGCTCGCCGGCGAGACCCTCGACGACCGCTGCTTCGACGGCAAGACCGAGGTCGCGGTGTTCCCGGGAGACCTGCCCAACGATCCCGACCAGGTGTTCAAGCCAGGCGCAACGCCGACGGAGGTCCGCTTCGTCCGCTTTCGCCCGCCCAAGCAGGAACGCACGGCAGAGGGGCTTGCGTTGTCGCTACCCCACATCCGCCTCGACCGGGCGCTGGAGTTCCTGTTGGGGGACCGCCTGTCATGACGCCCCGCCGGCCGACCGCCTTTTCGCTCGATGAGGTGCGCTACGAACCGCAGGACCTCTATCCGACGCCAGAGGAATCCGAAGACCTGGCAGCGCTGGAACCGCACACCACGGCGGTGCCTCCGCCCGTCCCGCGCAAACGTCACTGGCTGAGCCTCTTCCTCGCCGCGGCCGGCGGCATCATCGCGCTCGCCGTCGGCATCGCCGTCGACGACCTAGTGCGTGAGCTGTTTCAGCGCAGCGACTGGCTCGGCTGGCTCGGCGTAGCGCTGGTGGCGCTCGCCGGCATCGCCCTGTTCGCCATCGCACTCCGCGAAACGCTGGCCCTCTTGAGGCTCCGCCGCATCAACCACATCCATACCCGCACGGTTGAGGCAGCGGCCGCTGACGACCGCAGGGCGGCGCTCGCCATCATCCCCGAGCTCGAAGCGCTCTACCGCGCCCGGCCCGAGACCGCGCGCGGGCGCGCCGAGCTCGCCCGCCACCGCGGCGAGATCATCGACGGGCGCGACCTGATCGGCCTCGCCGAAACCCACCTGCTCCTGCCGTTCGACGAGACCGCGCGGCGGATGGTGCTGGCTTCCGCCAAGCGCGTCGCCGTAGTCACCGCCATCTCACCGCGCGCTCTGGTCGACCTCCTGTTCGTCGGCTCTGAGATCCTAAGGCTCATCCGGCGCCTCGCGACGCTCTACGGCGGCCGTCCCGGCACCATCGGCTTCTTCCGCCTGGCACGCGCCAGCATCGCCCATCTAGCCGTCACCGGCGGCATGGCAGCGAGCGACTCCATCGTCCAGCAAATCCTCGGCCACGGCATCGCTGCACGCCTCTCGGCTCGCCTGGGCGAAGGCGTGGTCAACGGCCTTCTCACGGCCCGCGTCGGTATCGCCGCGATCGAGGTCTGCCGGCCTCTGCCCTTCCTTGAGGGATCGCCGCCGCGCCTCACCGACGTGATGGCGGCATTGCGGCCGCTAGGCACCGGCAAGGCGGCAAAGGGCGAGGATGGCGACGGCTGACGCGGACGGTCACCCCCACGGTCCGCGCACGCGTTCACGTTCAAAGGCGCGTGAGTGCGGCGGCTGCAACAGCCCGACGCCTCTCTGCTTGAACAGCGGCACCAGCACCATGCCGGTGACGAACCCGCCGACGTGGGCCCAGAACGCAACGCCCCCCGCACCCGGCGCTGCCGCCGCGGCGCTGACGAACTGGAGCAGGAACCACAGCCCCAGCACGATCACCGCCGGGATACGGAGGATCGTCACGAAGAAGCCGAGGAACACGAGCGTGCGCACGGTGGCGCGTGGATGGAGCAGGATATAGGCGCCGAGCACGCCGGCGATCGCCCCGCTCGCCCCGATCATCGGCACCCGCGAACCGGGGTCGATCAGCGCCTGAGTCAGCGCCGCCGCAACACCGCACAGGAGATAGAAGACGGCGAACCGCCCATGACCCATGGAGTCTTCGACGTTGTCGCCGAAGATCCACAGGTAGAGCATGTTGCCGCCGAGATGCAGCCAGCCGCC
>CAYTXI010000056.1:3935-16225 GCA_964441935.1 uncultured Bauldia sp. | reverse complement strand
CGGAAGAGCCGATAGGGCATGAGGACGGCGCCGGCGAAATAATTGGCGAGGGCCGCGCGCATCAGGGCCTTGGCTTCCTCGCTAGAGAAGCTGCCCTCGTTGGCGATGCCGTCGATCAGGGCGTGATGCGCCAGGAAGGCAATCTGGTGGGCGATCTGGAAGAGACGGCTCGATGGCGGCAGCATCTCGGAGATCTCGAGACGGCGGTTGAGCCGATCGTAGCGCCGGAGGCGGCCGTTCATGGCGTCGGCCGGGCGGATCTCAACACCGATGGAATAGCGCTCGGCGAGCAGCGAAGTCAGGCCCCGATCGAGGGTGTGAACCGCAAGGCCGTGGTCGGCCCATAGCCTATCGGCCGCCTCTTCCAGGTCCGGGAAATAGTTCTGCCGGCGTTGAATGAACTCGGTGACCTCCTCGGACGGGATGGTTACCGGCGGCGCCTCGGTGGCGTCGTCGCCGGTCGTGTCGGCGTCGGTCGGCAGGTGGCGGCGGTAACCCTCGTAGAGGTCGAGCACGGCACGGCCGACGGCCGGCAAGGCAGCGACCAGCTCCTGAACGTCGGTCGCCTTGACCTCGGCGTTCTCGAAGATCGGATCGGAGAACGCCTCCATAAGTTGGAGCGATAGACGCTGGTCGGTGTCGGCAGCGAATTCCTTGAGATCAACGTGGAACTTCTCGACCAGCTTGAGGAGCACGCGCACCGTCACCGGCCGCTGGTTGCTCTCCAGCAAAGTCAGATAGCTGGCGCTGATGCCCAGCTCCCGCGCCATCTGCGCCTGGGTGAGGCGCCGTTCCTGCCTGAGGCGGCGGAGCCGGCCGCCTATGCGCATCGCCTTCATGGGGACTCCTGCGTCATCAATGTGCTTACAATCCTTACAAGGTTACAAATCGGAATTGTGTGTTAGTTGACAATATTCTGAATTTCAGCGTGATTTCAGATATTTATTGAAATGGGCGGTTTGTCAAGCCAAGTTGCGTGCCGTGAGGAGCGACACGATGACAGACATGACAAGACGCTTTGCCGGGATCCGGCGCGACTATTCGATCGAAGAGGTCGACAGGCTCAGAGGCTCGATCGCCATCGAGCACACACTGGCACGTATGGGGGCGCAACGCCTGTGGCGGCTCCTGCACGAGCGGCCCGTGGTGCGCACGCTCGGTGCGCTGACCGGAAACCAGGCCCTGCAGCAGGTCAAGGCCGGGCTCGAGGCCGTCTACGTCTCCGGCTGGCAGGTCGCGGCGGACGCCAACAACGCCGGGGAGATGTATCCCGACCAGTCGCTCTATCCGTCATCGTCGGTGCCGGAGGTGGTCCGGCGCATCAACCGGACTTTCCAACGCGCCGACCAGGTCGCGCGACTCGACGGCGATAGCGGGACCTACTGGTACGCGCCGATCGTCGCCGACGCGGAGGCCGGCTTCGGCGGTCCGCTCAACGCGTTCGAACTGATGAAGGCGATGATCGAGGCGGGCGCGGCCGGCGTCCACTTCGAGGACCAGCTTGCGTCGGAGAAGAAATGCGGCCACCTCGGCGGCAAAGTTCTGGTGCCGACTCAGACCTTCATCCGCACGCTCAACGCGGCCAGGCTCGCCGCCGACGTCGCCGGGGTGGAGACGCTGGTCATTGCGCGCACTGACGCCCACTCGGCGACGCTCATCACCAGCGATTTCGACGAGCGCGATCTGCCGTGGCTTTCCGGCGAGCGCACCCCCGAGGGCTACTTCCGCCTGAGGCAGGGCGGCGACCACTCGGTCGCCCATGCGATCGTGCGAAGCCTCGCATACGCTCCCTACGCCGACCTGTTGTGGTGGGAAACCTCAACACCGGACCTCGGCGAGGCGCGTGAATTCGCCGAGGAGATCCATCAGCACTATCCGAACAAGATGATGGCCTACAACTGTTCGCCGTCGTTCAACTGGCGCGCCAAGCTCGACGACAAGACGATCGCCGGCTTCCAGGAGGAGCTGGCGGCGATGGGCTACAAGTTCCAGTTCGTTACGCTCGCCGGCTTTCACGCACTCAACCTCGGCATGTTCGAGCTCGCCAGCGAGTATGAACGCCGGGGAATGGCCGCCTACTCGGAGCTGCAGGAGCGCGAATTCAAGGCCCGGGACCGCGGCTTCACTGCGGTCCGCCACCAGCACGAGGTGGGGACAGCCTACTTCGACGCCGTGGCAATGGCGATCTCCGCTGGCCAGTCGTCGACGGTGGCGATGGCCGGCTCGACAGAGAGCGAACAGTTTCTCGAGGGGAGGAAGGTGACCGCCGACGCGGCGTGATTCGGGGCAACCCCTCTAGCCGGTCGGCGGAATCCTCCGGGCCAAAAGATATGACGATGATACAGGAATACTGGGTGGTGGGCGGCAAGTACCGCGACTCGAACTTCGTCGAGTTGTCGGAAGGCTGTGGCGAGCTCCAGGGGCCGTTCACTTCCTACGACGAAGCGCTCACGGCCTGGCGCGAACGCGCCAACCTCACGCGGGCGGAGGCGACGGCACGGTATTCGGTAGTGGTCACCGCATCCAGGCGCTGAACGCGAGGACGGTGACGGAGCCCGCGCCCGGCGGAAAGCCGGGCGCGGAGCCTGCGCGCGTGGCGACTACATCATTCCCTGATCGGCGAGGAAGTCGGCGGCGACCTCCTCAATCGACTTCTTGTCGACGTCGACCTGGGCGTTCAGCCCCTGCATGGCCGCGTCGGTCAGGTGGCTGGACACGCCGTTCAGTAGATCCGCCAGTTCCGGATTGGCTTCCAGCGTCTCGGTGCGGATCACCGGTGCGAGGGCGTAGTTGGGGAAGAAGCCCTTGTCGTCGTCAAGAACGCGGAAGTCGAAGGCGGCGATGCGGCCGTCGGTAGCGAACACTAACGCGATGTCGACCTGGTCCTCGTTGAGGGCCTGATAGGTCAGACCAGAGTCCATGGCGCTGAGGTCGGCGCGCGTGGTCTTGAAGCTATATTCATCCTGGAGGCCGAGAAGGCCGTCCTGGCGCTTGGGGAACTCCGCGTTGACGGCCATCGTCAGGCCCTTGCCTTCGTTGTAGGCCGCGGCCATGTCAGACAAGGTGTTGATGCCGTTCGTTTTCTCGTCGTCGGCACGGACGGCGAGGGCATAGGTATTATTGGCGGCAGAGGCGTCGAGCCAAGTCAGGCCCTGTTCGGCGTCGAGCTCCTTGACCTTCATGTAGGTCGCCGCGGCGTCCAGCCGGTCGGTGACCTTGTTGTAGGTGACGAGCGAGGTGCCTGTGTACTCCCAGTAGACGTCAACCTGGCCGTTGACCTGAGCGTCGCGGACGACCTGGGAGCCCATGCCGTCACGCTTGTCCACGTCGAAGCCGTTGGCCTCGAGAAGCTGCTTGGTCATCTCGGCGAGCAACAGCTGCTCGGTGAAGTTCTTACCGCCGACGACGATAGTGGCGGCATGGGCGGAAGCGGCAATGCCAATACCGGCGAGCGACGCCACCAGGGTCCGGGTCACGTGATTCATCATGATGTTCCCTCCTTCTCTGGCTGTTGGAACTCTGGGTTGGGTTACCTGAGCGGGTTGACCCCACGCGGGATCGTCCAGAACTGCAGTTGTCCCATGAGGAAATCGACGAGGATCGCCAGCAATGCCGTAGGGATGGCCCCGGCGAGCATCATTGCGAACTCATTTAGGGCGATGCCGCTGAAAATCAGCTCGCCGAGGCCGCCGCCGCCGATCAGGAAGGCGAGCGGCACGGTGCCGACGTTGACCGCCAGCGCCGTGCGAATGCCGGCGTAGATGACGAACATGGCGTTGGGCAGCTCGACCTGCCACAGAATCTGCCCGGCGCTCATGCCCATGCCATGCGCGGCCTCGATCAGGTGGGGCGGGACGGCGCGGATGCCGGCGAGGGTGTTGGAGACGATCGGCAGCAGCGTGGCGATGAATAAGCCGAAGATCGCCGGCCGGTCGCCGATACCGAGGAGGCTCATGGAAAGGGCGAGGACGGCGAGGGTTGGGATGGTCGCGCCGATGTTGAGGAACTGGAGAAAGGCGTCGCCGTAGCGGCGCAGCGGCGCGCGGGTCAAGGCAACGCCAACCGGAATGCCGACCGCGATGGCGAGACCGCCGGAAATCGCGACCAGAGTGACGTGCTGACGGCTGAGAAAGGTGATGTCGTCCCACAGGTCGAGCATGGTCGGCAGCAGCCCGCCGGCCCAGGCCCAGGCGCCAAGGGCGAAGATGCCGACAAGCAGTCCGGTCCGCCACAAACGAAAGAATGCCGTCGCCTCGCTGCGGTTATTCATCGCGGTAAGCCTCGGCGAGCAGACGAGTGATGCCGCGCAGCGTGACGTATCCCTTGTAGAAACCGTCGTCGTCGGTGCAGGCAAGCCAGGTGATGTCGTGCCGGAACATCGTCGAGACGGCGGTGCGGAGGTTTTCCTCGAGCTTGATCGTCGTCGGCAAAGCCTCGCTGTGTTCGCCGACCTTGCCCTTGTTCTCTTGCGCCGTCTTGAGGCTGACGAAACCGCGCACGCGACCGCGCGGGCCGACCATGACAACGGCGGAATGGCCATTCTCCTCCATCAGAGCGGCGGCGGTCTTGAGGGTGTCGTCGGCGCGGACCCGCGGCGGGTCCTGCATCATGGCGTCGGACACCTTGAGAAGCTGCAGGCGCTTGAGCGTGCGGTCGGAGCCAACGAAATCGGAGACGAACGAGTCGGCAGGGTGGGCGAGGAGGCTGTCGGGGGTGTCGTATTGAATGAGGCGGCCGTCGCGGAAGATGGCGATGCGGTCGCCCATCTTGACCGCCTCGTCGATGTCGTGGCTGACGAACATGATGGTCTTCTTCAGGTTCGCCTGCATCTTCAGGAACTCGTCCTGGATCACCGCCCGGTTGATCGGATCGATGGCGCCGAACGGCTCGTCCATGAGCAGAACCGGCGGATCCGCCGCGATGGCGCGCAGAACGCCGATGCGCTGCTGCTGTCCGCCGGACAGTTCCTTGGGATAACGCTTGAGAAAAACGCCGGGGTCGAGGGCGACCAGCTCGAGGAGCTCGGCGGCGCGGGCACGTGATTTGTTGCGATCCCAGCCAAGGATGTCGGGAACGATGCAGATGTTGTCCTCGATCGTCTTGTTGGGAAAGAGGCCGATCTGCTGGATGACGTAGCCGAGCGTGCGGCGTAGCTCGACAGGGTCATAGTCGGCGGTGTTCCTGTCGCCGATGAGTATGTCACCCGAGGTCGGCTCGATCAGGCGGTTGACCATCTTCAAGGTGGTGGTCTTGCCGCAACCCGAAGGACCGAGAAGGATGCAAATCTCGCCTTCCGGCACCTCCATGGACACCTGATCGACCGCAGGCATCGGGGTTCCCGGGAACAGCTTGGTCACGCGTTCCAGTCGGATCATGCCGCGGCCCTCGTTTCGCGCAGGCCGGGCGAGGTGATCAGGCGTTGAAGGCCGAGCAGGGCGAGATCGGCAACGACGGCGAGAACACTGACGGCCAAGGCGCCCGTGACCAGTTGCCGGGGATCAGTCTGACTGATGCCGCGCGAGATGAAGGCGCCGAGGCCGCCGGCGCCGATGTAGGCGGCGATGGCGGTGACGCCGATGTTCATGACCACCGCGACGCGGACACCGGCGAGAATAACTGGAACGGCGAGCGGCAGTTCGACCTCGCGCAGGCGCTGCATCCGGGTCAACCCCATGCCGCGCGCGGCCTCGCGCAGCGCCGGGTCGATGTTGGTGATGGCCGTGTAGGTATTGCGGATGATCGGGAGCTGCGAATAGAGCAGCACCGCAATCACCGCCGGCAGGTAGCCGATGCCGTGCCCGACTAACGACAACACCGGGATCATCATGCCGAACAGGGCGATGGACGGAATAGTGATGATGATCGAGGCGACGTAGAGGACGGCGTCGGCGAGGCGCTGGTTCTGACTGATGGCAATGCCGATGGGGACGCCGGTGAGGATGGCGATGCCAACGGCGACACCGACGATCTCAATGTGCTCGCCGGTGCGACTGACAATTAGATCCCAGTTCTGAAGGGCGTATTCGAGAATTTCCATTGGTCTAGGAATGACCATCGGAAATGTCGCGCGACAATGCAACTGTCCGGCGCAGATTCCGCTTCCATATGTATCTTGCTAAGTATTGATGGTGGGTTTCGATGTAACTTATGAATTCAATCCCGTTTGTCTCCGCATGGTTTGTTTTTCCGCGATAATACGGTCGCCTCACGTCGGACAGCAAAAGTCATGGCAGTGCCCGGTGGAGTTTTTTCTACGGTGGGTGCCCCGGGTACGTTTGTTCGCGGGGGCGGCCGGGTGTCGCTCGGAGGTTGACGTGGAGCGGAGCAGTGTCGGCGGCGATGCCAAGCGGGCCGACTGCGGCCGTGTTGACGGAGATCCGAGCGGGGCCGGGCGCTGTGTCGCGGATGGCACGGCTATCCTGTCGGCGCCGCCCTGCCGCGCTGGCACGCGGCGGAAATCGACATCCCGGCAACACCTGAAAAGCAATGGCGCGGCCGTATGCGACAATTAACGTATTAGTTGTACTGTGGCACAATCATATACTAGAAGTAGCTCATAGCGACCGTCCTCCGTGGCCGGAAGGGTTGGCGGCGCTCAGCGCCCTGCTCACCGGGCGTGGGGAAATCTGTGCACGATCGAGCGGCGGCAGCTGCCGGAACAGATCCTCGCCGACGGCGGTCATTTCGAGCGCTCGCCGATGTACCACGCGATCCTGGTCGAGGATTTGCTCGACGTGATCAATGCGGCGCGGGCGTATCACATGGGCGATCGCGCCGGTCTGTCGGCGCTCACCGACGTCGTCGCGTTCATGCTGGGCTGGCTCGGCCAGGTGATCCACTCGGACGGCGAGATAGCGTTCTTCAACGACGCAGCGTTTGGCGTTGCCGCCACTCCGTCGGCGCTGGCGGCCTATGCAGCTCGCCTGGGTCTCGGCGCCTCGAAGCTGCGGGGTACGGCGCCCGTCCATTTGAAAGACTCGGGCTATGTCCGGGTCGACGTCGACGGCGCGCGGACGATCCTCGACGTGGCGCCGGTCGGGCCGGACTACCTGCCCGGACACGCGCACGCCGACACACTGTCCTTCGAGATGTCCCTCGGCCATGAGCGGGTGGTCGTCAACGGCGGCACCTCCTGCTATGGCAAGGGCGAACAGCGCCAGCGCGAGCGATCGACCGCAGCCCACAGCACCGTCGAGATCGACGGCGAGAACTCCTCGGAGGTGTGGGCCGGGTTCAGGGTCGCGCGCCGAGCGCGCGTCATCGATATCGACGTCAGTGCGGACGCGCGGCCGATGACGGTCAGTGCCGCGCACGATGGCTATCGCCGGCTGCCCGGTCGTCCGGTGCACCACCGCGAATGGCTTTTCGGCGCGCGGCGGCTAACCGTCGTGGATGAGGTCAGGGGGTCGTTCGGCACCGCCGTGGCACGCTTCCATCTCGGCCGTGGCGTGGCGGCGACGGTCGGCGGCGACGGAACGTTCGGCTCATTGATGACGCCGGGTGGACGCATGCTGACCTGGCGCACGTCGGCGCCGGCGACGATTGGTGATTCGGAATGGCATCCTGAGTTCGGCCTGACGGTCGCAACGCGTTGTCTGGCGGTGCGTTTCGATAGCCAAAGGCTCGAAACCCAGCTCGCCTGGTAGCGCCCCGTGCACATCCTGTTCCTCACCGACAACTTCCCGCCGGAGGTGAACGCGCCGGCGGCGCGGACCCACGAGCACTGCCGGGAATGGGCAAGGGCGGGGCATGAGGTCACGGTCGTTACTTGTGCGCCAAACTTCCCGGCCGGCCGGGTGTTCGACGGATACCGCAACCGCCTGGTCCAGTGGGAGACGACGGACGGCATCAGGGTCGTGCGTGTGTGGACCTACGTCGCCCCAAACGAGGGGCTGGTGCGACGCACTCTTGACTACGCCAGCTACATGGTGGGCGCGGTGCTGGCCGCGCCATTGGCGGGGAACGTCGACGTGGTGGTCGCGACCTCGCCGCAGTTCTTCGCCGCCTGCGCCGGCTGCCTGGTTGCGCGGATGCTCGGCACGCCGTTCGTCCTCGAACTCAGGGACCTGTGGCCGGAATCGATCCGCGCGGTGGGCGCGATGGGCGACGGGCCGGCGCTACGCGTGCTGGAGAGGCTCGAGCTGTTTCTCTACCGTAAGGCCGCGGCGGTGGTTTGCGTCACCCAGTCGTTTCGCGACAACCTTGTCACTCGCGGCATCGATGGCGGCAAGATCAGCGTCGTTACCAATGGCGTCGACCTCGACCGGTTCCGGCCGGTGGCGAAGGATAGGAGGCTCGCGGCGGAGCTCGGGCTCGCGGGCAGCTTTGTGGCGGGATATGTCGGTACACATGGCATGGCGCACGGGCTCGAGACGCTGATCGAGGCTGCGGCGGGCCTCAGGTTGCGCGGCGACGCGGACGACATCCGGCTGGTCCTCATCGGCGACGGCGCCGCCAAAACGGCGCTCGTGGAGCGCGCCAAGGGCCTCGGGCTCGACACGGTCGGGTTCGTCGATCCGGTTCCGCGCGAGGCGGTCGCGCGCTACTGGTCGCTGCTCGACGCCGGCATCATCCACCTGAAGAGGGACGCGCTGTTCAGGACAGTCATTCCCTCCAAGCTGTTCGAGTGCATGGCCATGGGTATTCCGGTGCTGCTTGGCGTGGAAGGGGAGTCGGCAGGTATCGTGGAGGCCGAAGGAGCGGGTCTCACGTTTGAGCCCGAGAGTCCGCGAGCATTGGGCGAGGGCCTGGTGCGGCTCGCGCGCGACGAGGAACTCCGTAAGCGGCTCGGGGAAAACGGCAGGACCGCGGCGCGGAAGTACGATCGTTCGGCGCTCGCCGCAGACATGCTTGCGATCCTCAACGACGTAGTCGCAGAGCCCCGAGCAATGCGGCACCCGGCGTGATGTGCGAGGCGACGCGGGTCATCAGCGTCGTCGGAACACGGCCGAACTTCGTCAAGGTAGCGCCCATAATTAAGGCGCTCGACCGGCATCCGCGGCGGTTCGTCCATCGCTTGGTGCACACCGGCCAGCACTATGACGACCGGCTCAGCGAATCGTTCTTCGTCGACCTCGACATTCCGAAACCCGACGTCAACCTCGGGGTCGGTTCGGGCAGCCACGCAGAGCAGACGGCGAAGGTGATGTTGGCGCTCGAGCCCGTGCTCGGCGCGTTCGCGCCAGACGTGGTGGTGGTCATCGGCGACGTGAACTCGACGCTAGCGGCGACCCTCACCGCCAGGAAGCTCGGCCTCAGGGTCGCGCACGTGGAGGCCGGCCTCAGGTCGGGCGACAACGCGATGCCGGAGGAGATCAACCGCCGGTGCACGGACGCGATCGCCGACGAGTTGTTCACCACAGATCGCATCGCCGGTGCCAACCTTAGGCGTGAGAACATCGCCGAGGACCGCATTCACTTCGTCGGCAACGTCATGATCGACTCGTTGACCGTCCACCGTGAGCGCGCACGGCGACTCGCACAGGGGTCTCGGCTGGGTCTCGAGCCACGCGGCTACGCCGTGCTGACCCTGCACCGGCCGGCCAACGTCGACCGGCCGGAGAAGCTTGCAGAAATCGTTGACGCTATCCGCGACGCTCTGCCGGACATCTGCGTGGTCTTTCCCGCGCACCCGCGCACGCGGCGGCGGATCGACGAGGCGGGGCTCGGCGACCGCTTCACCGACCGGCCGGGCAGGCCGGGCATTGTCCTGGTCGAGCCGCTCGGCTACCTCCGGTTCCTGAGTTTGGTTGACGACTGCCGGATGGTGCTGACGGACAGCGGTGGCCTGCAGGAGGAGACGACGGTGCTCGGCGTTCCATGCGTGACGTTGCGCGACAACACCGAGCGGCCGATCACGGTGGAACAGGGAACAAACCGGATTGCGGGCACAACGCGAGCCGGCATCATCGGGGCTATTGTGGAGGCGCGGTGCATGGAGCCCAGCAGGCTGCCGCCGCCGGAAAAGTGGGACGGGCGTGCGAGCGAGCGTATCGCCGGCATCATCGCCGGGTGGACGATGTGATCGCGGAAGCCGGCAACGGGTGTCGCTCTCGACATCCGGCGGGGCGCGAACGAGATGACCCTCTTCCTGTCCAAGTTGCTGCCGGTGTTCGTCTATCCGCTCGGGCTGGCGATGGTTCTTGGCGCCATCGCACTCACGCTCCTGCTAGCGGGATTGAGGCGAACGGCGGCGTCAGCGCTCGTGGTCGCACTCGCAGTCCTGTACGTCGCCTCGATGCCAGTCGTCGCCGACTGGATGTACGCGACGCTGGAATCGCAATACCCGGCGCGCCAGGTGGCTACGTTGCCGCAGGCCGACGTCGCCATCGTGCTCGGGGGTGCGATCGGTCCGGCGCTGCCGCCACGCGTCGCCGTCGACCTGACCGAGGCAAGCGATCGCGTGTTCCACGCGGCGCATCTGTTCCTCGCCGGCAAGGTCGGCCACGTGGTGGTGAGCGGTGGGAACCTCCCGTGGTTGACGTCGGCCGTGCCGGAAGCGGATTCGATGGCCGCCTTGTTGGTCGAGCTCGGGGTGCCGCGCTCGGCGATCGTGCTCGAATCGAAAAGCCGCAACACGCACGAGAACGCGGTCAACTGCGCGGCGATCCTCGACGCGAACGGTTGGCGGATCGTCCTCCTCGTTACCTCGAGCGTCCACATGCCGCGGGCGCTGGCGGCGTTCCGCCGGAGCGGGATCGACGCGGTGCCGGCTACGACCGACGTCCGGGTCGTCGGGTCTGTGCGGACCACGAGCCCGCTCGACGTCCTGCCGGACGCTGCCGCGCTTGCACGGACAACGGAGGCGATAAAGGAGTGGCTGGGTCTCGTCGCGTACCGCATACGCGGCTGGGCGTAAGGATGGAAATCAACCACCCGGAGGTCTAGAGAAGCCCTCGACGGGTTTCGTGCCAGCAGATCGAGCCGGCCCATCGCCGGCTCGTTTTGTTTTGCGCAGGCGGCGCCGTCAGCGGCGCAGCATCGGCGAGGGAGCGTGCGGCCATGCCTCAACCTGACCGTTTCCTGGTGGCCGGCGTCATAGGCTGGCCGGTTATGCATTCACTGTCGCCGAAGCTGCACAACTACTGGCTGGCCCACCATGGCTTTGCGGGGACATACGTGCCGCTGGCGATCAAGCCGGAGGGACTCGAGGCAGCACTGCGCGCGCTGCCGGCGCTCGGTTTCTCAGGCTGCAACCTGACGATCCCGCACAAGGAGGCGGCACTGGCCATCGTCGATACGGCCGATGCCGCGGCCCGGGCCATCGGCGCGGTCAATTGCGTCGTCGTTGGCGCCGACGGATCTCTCGCCGGCTCGAATTACGACGGCTTCGGCTTCGTTCAGTCAATCCTCGACGCCGAACCCAACTGGCGTGCCGACGCTGGCCCGATCGTGGTAGTCGGCGCCGGCGGCGGCGGCCGCGCCGTGATTCATGCGTTGATCGAGCGGGGGGCGAATGAAATCCGCTTGGTCAATCGTTCGGCGGACCGCGCGGAGCAACTGCGAGACGCGATGGGCGGGTCGGTGATGACCGTCGCCTGGAAGAACCGCAATGCCGCCCTCGACGGCGCGTCGATGATGGTCAACACCACCAACCAGGGCATGGTCGGGCAGCCGCCGCTGGTGGTCGCACTCGGCCTTCTGCCGCGGTCTGCGCTCGTCGTCGACATCGTCTATACACCGAGCGAAACGCCGCTCATTGCAGCGGCTCGCAGGCGTGGCAACCGCGTGGTCGGCGGTCTCGGCATGCTCATTCACCAGGCGCGGCCGGCCTTCCAGGCGTGGTTCGGGGTGATGCCGGAGGTCACGCCGGAGTTGCGGGCGATGTTGACAGAGGCCATCTGACGGTCAGGTCGAATGGACCACGAGACGATGTTCGAAACGCGTGAGGTGACGATTCCGCCGCTGGGGCTTGCCGGGACGCTCCGCATGTCCGCGGAAGCGGGTGGGCTAATCGTATTTGCGCACGGTAGCGGCTCCAGCCGACTCAGCCCGCGCAACCGGGCGGTTGCTGAGGCGCTCAACCGGGCGGGGATGGCGACGCTGCTGTTCGATCTGCTGACGCCGGTTGAAGAGCAGGATCGGGCGAACGTCTTCGACATCCAGTTGCTGGCCGACCGTCTTGCCGACGTTGTCGCCTGGATCGACGATCAGGCGGAGTTCAAGCGCATGCAGCTCGGCCTGTTTGGCGCGAGCACGGGTGCGGCGGCGGCCCTGGTCGCGGCGGCGGGCCTCGGCGACAGGATCGGGGCGGTGGTCTCACGCGGCGGCCGGCCGGACCTCGCCGGCGC
>CAYTXI010000056.1:0-3835 GCA_964441935.1 uncultured Bauldia sp. | reverse complement strand
TCCACGAAACGCTGCCGACCGTGCGGCCCGCCTGGTCGCGCACGACCGCGGCCGTAGCGTCGGAAGCATCGGCGCCCCGTGCCGTCACCCTCTCGACCAACGTGTCGAGCGAGGCGTCGAGCCACAGGCCAATGAAGGGCACGCCAATCGCGGTGGCGACGGCGGCGACCAGTTCGCGTTCTTCGGCGGTGTGGTGAACGGCGTCGACGATGACGCTGTGACCGGCGGCGAGCGTGATGCCAGCCTGATCGCGCAGCGCGGCGAAGACGCGATCGGTCACCTCGGGCGCGTACGCTGCCTGCGGCAGACGCTCCAACTCGGCGACGCCGTGCTGGCGCTTGCGTTCGATGTCGCTTCTGAGATGCACGGCACCAGGCGCGCGGCCGATTGACGGGGCGAGACGCGCGGCAAGCGAGGTCTTGCCGGTGCCGGCCAGGCCGCCGATCGCGATCAGCCGCGGTGGCGACGGCTTCAGGAAACCCGCGGCGATATCGAAGTAGCGGAGTGCCTCGTCGCGGGTGGCGCGTCCATGGGTCACGTCGCGAAAGCGGATGGCGTCGATCTTGGCGTGGACGGCGGCGCGGAGGCTGAGGAACAGCGGCAGGGCGGCAAGGCCGGCGAGCTCGCCCAGGATGTCGTCGCATCCCCACAGGTAGCGGTTGAGCAGGAGGTTGGCTTCGGCGGCGAGGCGGCGCTCCCATAGGTCCATGAGCGCGAAGGCGAGGTCGTAAAGAATGTCGGTGGTGGCGATCGACTCGTCGAACTCGATGGCGTCGAACAGGATAGGGCCACGTTCGATGAGGGCGATGTTGCGTAGGTGCAGGTCACCGTGACAGCGACGCACCCGGCCGTCCGCGCCGCGTTCAAGAAGGAGAGAACGCACACCGGCGAAGGTGGGGCGCATGGCGGCGGCAAGGTCGGCGGCGGCCGCGGCCGGGAAGATATCCGGCGATTCGAGAAGCTCGGTCAGCGTCTCCTCGACGACCTCGCCTAAGGCCGTTGTGGCGCGGGCACCGTCGCCGGCCGCGGCGCGGCGGTGCGAAGCGAGGATCAGATCGGCGATGCGGGCAATCAGCGCTGGGGTGATTTCGCCACGGTCGGCGACGAGGTCGAGGGTGCGGTTCTCGTCGAACCGCTTGAGGTGAACGGCCCACTCGACTGGGTCCCCTTCGCCGCCGAGGCGGAGCTTGCCGCCGTCGCGGGTGATCGGCACGGTGCCCAGGTAGAGCTCTGGCGTGAATGCGCGGTTGACGCGGAGCTCGGTCTCGCAGGCGGTGCGGCGTCGGGCGAGCGTCGACTGGTCCATGAACGGGAAGCGGACCGCGCGCTTGAGCTTGTAGACGTCGGGGCCCGCGAGGAAGACGGCGGCAGCGTGGGTGTCGATGCGCTTGACCGGCTCGGACAGACCGTGCGTGGCCGGATCGGCGAGGAAGGCAAACACCTCGTCCTGGCCGGCGACGGCCGCGGCTTGGTCGGCGGAATTCATCCCTTGACGCAGATCAGGGGCCTGACGCGGGCGACGCGGCGGGCGAGGCCGGCCCGTTCGGCGGCCTGGACGACGGCGTCGACTTGCTTGTAGGCGCCCGGCGCTTCCTCGGCGACGCCGCGGCTTGAGGGGCTGCGGATCAGGATACCCTCGGCGGCGAGGGCGTCGACCACTTGGCGGCCCTTCCAACGTTTGGCGGCGGCGTGGCGGGACATGGCGCGACCGGCGCCGTGGCAGGCGGAGGCGAACGATTTCGCCTCGCTGGTCGGTTCGCCGGCGAGCACGTAGGAGGCGGTTCCCATGCTGCCGCCGATGAGGACTGGCTGGCCGATCGCGCTGAGCACGCCGGCGAGGCTCGCATGACCCGGGCCGAACGAACGGGTGGCGCCCTTGCGATGGACATACAGCTCGCGCGGTGAGCCGTCGATCGCGTGGGTCTCGACCTTACAGGTGTTGTGGGAGACGTCGAACAGGAGCGACAGATCGCTCCCCGGGAAAAGCTCGTCGAATACGCCGCGTGCGAAGTGGCCGAGGATTTCGCGGTTGGCAAGCGCGCAGTTGATGCCTGAGCGCATGGCACCGAGATAGCGCTGGCCGAGCTCGGAGTTGATCTGCGCGGAGGCGAGCTCGCGGTCGGGCGCCTCGATACCGTCACCGAGCGGCGTGCCCGCCATCTCCTTCAGGAACTCGCTGCCGATCTGGTGGCCGAGGCCGCGCGAGCCGCAGTGGATGGCGACGACGACCTCGTCGGGGACGAGCCCGTATGCCGCAGCGGCCGCTTCATCGAAGATCTCCGCGACGGCCTGGACCTCGAGGTAGTGGTTGCCCGAGCCGAGCGTGCCCATTTCGTGGCGCTGACGCTTCTTGGCTTGGTCGGAGACGACGTCAGGGCGCGCTCCCTCCGCCCGCCCGCCTTCCTCGATCCGTTCGAGGTCGCGTTCCTCGCCCCAGCCGCGGCTGACCGCCCAGCGGGCGCCGCCGGTCAGCATCGCGTCCATCTCGGCGTCGTCGAGGACGATGCCGCTCCGGCTGCCGACGCCAGCAGGAATCGCACGCGCGAGCGCATCGGCGAGCGGTTTCTGAAGCGGCATGACCTCGGCGACGGTGAGCCCGGTGAGCATCGTGCGGACGCCGCAGGAGATGTCGAAACCGACGCCGCCGGCGGAGACGACCCCGCCCTCGTCGGGATCGAAGGCGGCAACGCCGCCTATCGGGAAGCCATAGCCCCAGTGGGCATCGGGCATGGCGTAGGAGGCTTGGACAATACCGGGAAGCCTGGCGACGTTGCGGGCCTGCTCGCCTACCTTGTCGTCCATATCGGCGAGCAGCTCCTGGTCGGCGTAAATGACGACCGGAACGCGCATGCCGTCAACCGGCGGAATGCGCCAAGTGACCTCATCGATCCGCTCGAAACGGGCGAGGTCCATCGTAGCCTCCTAGACATCGACTAGACATCGACAACACAGCGTGCCGTCCACATGCCGCCGGCGTCGCGGGCCACTTTCAGCCCGGTCAGGGTCGCGCCCTTCGGCTCGCAGGCCGGCGCGTGACGGGCGACGTCGACGGGTTCGCCCCACAACTCGCCGCTGAGCGCCGCGCCTTCGATGTTAACCGCGAAACGGCCGAACACCATGCGCCGGACCGCCATTTCGTAGATCACGGCGTCGAGCCAGTCGACGAACAACAATTCCAAATCGGGCCGCGCACAGGCGACCTCGATGCGAACCTTCGGCAACACCTCGGTGTCGGTCACGATCGCCGTCAGCGCCAATGCCGCCTCAGCGAAAGCCGCCTCCGGTGTTGCCCCGCGACCGCACACGCCAACGTCGGCGCCGTGGGTAAAGTGCGACCACCCAACCTCAGATTCAATGGATTCGGATGGCGCGGCCACGGCTCCTTCCTTTCGCGCAGCAACCGGGCCGCGTGCCACTCGCACGCGACCCAGTCACGTCCGGCCGGTTGAAAGGAGACCCGTCAAGCGGCCTTGACGGTGATCTTCTTCTCCGGCTTTTGAGCCTCCGGCCGCTTCGGCAACGTCACCGTGAGAACGCCCTTTTTGAAGGTCGCCTCGATCTTGTCGGCATCGACGCCGTCAGGCAGGCGGAAGGACCGCTCGAACGAGCCGTAACGGCGCTCCGAGAGGTAATAATCCTTCTTCTGCTCTTCCTTCTCGTCCGATTTCTCACCGGTGATCGAAAGCGTGTCGCCCGAAACCGTCAGGGCGATGTCCTTCTCCTCCATGCCGGGCAGTTCGGCGGTGATCTCGTAGGCCTTGTCGTCCTCGGCGACATCAACAGCCGGGAGCGTGCCCCAACTCACCTCGCCGCGCCAGAACGGCTCAACGCCGAA
>CAYTXI010000055.1:0-16296 GCA_964441935.1 uncultured Bauldia sp. | reverse complement strand
AGGCGGCGATCCGCATCTGGACCTCGCTCGCCTGGCTCAACATCGGCCAGATCGTGATTTTCACCGTCGGCATGACCGTGTGCATGGTGATGTCCGGCGCGGCGGTGATGCGCGGCGAGCAGACCATCGGCGACTTCGTTCTGATCAACGCGCTGCTGATGCAGCTATCGATCCCGCTCAACTTCATCGGCTTCGTCTACCGCGAGATCAAGCAGGGCCTGACCGACATCGAGGCGATGTTCGACCTCCTCGACGTCGCCCCCGAAATCGTCGACAAGCCAGGCGCGACCGATCTTGTCGTCAACGGCGGCAAGGTCGTCTTCGACGACGTCTCGTTCCACTACGATCCCGCGCGGCCGATCATCAAAGGCATCTCGTTCGAGGTCCCGGCGGGCAGAACCGTCGCCATCGTCGGGCCGTCCGGCGCCGGCAAGTCGACGATCTCGCGTCTCGTGTTCCGCTTCTACGACGTGACGGGCGGCAAGATCGCCATCGACGGCCAGGACGTTCGCGACGTGACCCAGGAATCGCTGCGCGCCGCGATCGGCATGGTCCCGCAGGACACGGTGCTCTTCAACGACACCATCGGCTACAACATCGGCTACGGCCGCTCTGGCGCGAGCGAGGTCGAGATCCGCGCCGCCGCGGAGACCGCCCAGATCGCCGCCTTCGTCGATCGCCTGCCCGACGGATACGACACCGAGGTGGGCGAGCGCGGACTGAAGCTCTCCGGCGGCGAGAAGCAGCGCGTCGCCATCGCCCGCACCGTGCTCAAGGGGCCGCCGATCCTGATCCTCGACGAGGCGACCTCGGCACTGGACACCCACACCGAACGCGAGATCCAGGCCGCTCTCGACCGTGTGTCCGCCGACCGCACGACGCTGATGATCGCCCACCGCCTGTCGACCGTGGTGCATGCCGACGAGATCGTCGTTCTGGACGATGGGCGGATCGTCGAACGCGGGACGCACGACCAACTTCTGCGCCAGGCCGGCCTCTACGCCTCGATGTGGAACCGCCAGCGCCAGGCCGCCGAGGCCGAGGAGCGCCTACGCGCGGTCGAGGGCGAGACGGCGCCGGAGTTCGCGCCGGAGAGGAACGACCCGGAGGCCTTGCCGGTGAAGTAGCGGGCCTCGCCGACAGCTATTGCTCGAGCGCGGGCATATCCACGCCCGTGCCGTATTGGCCCGGATCGCGGAACGGGTTGCCGGTGCAGGCCGACTGGAGGGCCGCATAGCGTGCGGCGGTCTCCTTTCCCGCGCCATCGGGGCCGACGCTCAGGCACCAGCCAAAATGTCCGAAGAAGTTGTCGCTCCACCGCCCGCCGGTGAACCCGCATCGACGCTGAAGATTGTCTTTCTGCTGGTCGACGGCGACGGAGGCGTATTGAGCGCAGGCGTTCTTTGTGGCCCGCTCCACGGCTGCGGCTCTTGCGTCGATGCAGCCTTGCAGGGTCGTCGCGCGCGCCTGGGCCTCCTGGTCGCGGGCTGACTGCGGGACGCCCAGACACCATTTGAAGTGAGCGCCAAAGTCCGTCAGCCAGCGGCCCCCCTGAAATCCGCACGATTGCCTGGTCGCCGCGTCCGCGGCCATGACCGCGTCGTCGGCGTACGTCTGGCAAGCCTGCTGGTCCATCGCCGGCCGAGCGGCGCACTGAGCGAGTGCGGCGCGACGGGCGCCGTCTTCCGCCGTGACGTTTTCCATCCTGACGTTGGGCTGCAGGCACCAGTTGCGGTGGCCGTCGAAATCGTCGCTCCAGCGGCCGCCGGTCAGGCTGCAGCCGGCTGCGACATTCACTTGGTTCTGGGCAACGGCGGCGCCGGCGTAGGCGTCGCAGTTGAGCGTGGCGTCAGCGCGGGCGCCACCGCCCGGCAGGAATGCCGAGAAGGCGAGCCCAGCGCAAAATGCGAGAACCGGGTGCTTCATGGATCCAAGCTCCGAACTCTGGCCGGACCTTGCTCCTCGATCGGGCGCTGACCCGACTGTCCGGTCGCAGATGCCCCCTGTCGGCTGGAACTATAGCAGAACCAAAAGCACTCCCGGCGGCCCGGCGGAGCCGGTGCCGCGCGCCAGAACGAGCGGGCGGCGGCTGGTTTTCCCGGCGCGGCGCGAGCTTCTGCCTCTCTGATCCGGACGATTTTTGCGTAAATTTGGATCGAGCACCTTCACGTCGGCGTAACCAGAAAAGCGCATGCTTGCGTAGGGTCCGGATCGGGACCCAGCCTTGTTCGAGGCACAACGATGGCAGAGCAACCACCGCCAGGCGGAGGCGCGGACAATCGCCGCGAACGCCGGCAGCGCGTGCTCAAGTCCGGCCGCATCGTCTTCGACGGCGGCTACACGACCTACGACTGCCGGGTAAAGAACGTGTCGTCCAGCGGGGCGTTGTTACAGATTCCGAGCCTGCTCGGCATCCCGAACCAGTTCCAGATCGACATCGACAAGTCCAACAAGCTGCGCCCGTGCACCGTGATGTGGCGCAACGATACCATGATGGGCGTCAGGTTCGACGACGCCCCCGCCGCCGGGACGCCTGCTGACGGGCGTCCCCAGCTGCGTCTTGTGGGAGCCGAGCCTTCCGAGAACGAAGAGCACGGGGCGGCGTTGGCGCCTTCGCTCAAGTCGGCCTAGGCGGAGCAGAGGCACTCCCGTCCGCGCGCTGCGCCAGATGCCCGACAGCGAGGTCGAGCGCATCAAGGGGTCCCTTCGCACGGCCCAGCCGGACTGATCCGCAAGGTCGCATCGGCTATTTTGCGCGGGCAAACGCCGTCAGAGGACGCAAGCCGTCTTAACGCTCGGTCGCCCGCTACGGGTCGAGCTGCGACGCTAGAGCGGGATACGGCAACGTCTCTTGACCCGTCAGACATAGCCCGATGGCGATTATCGCCGCTCGTCAAAATCCGATCGATGTAGGCCGGCACCACCTGTGACGCCTTGCCGTGGAGGGCGTGTCCACCGTCGCGCGTGTTTTCAAACCGCGCGCGACGCAAGCGGCGATTTCTGCGGCCGAACGACGGTAATGGCGTCCCAACCGGGTCGGTTGATGGTATCACTGGCGTCCAGGGAGGGCGCCGGCATGATGAATCTCGAAGACATCTTCAACCGCACCAACATCGTCGACCTCAGTTTCTTCAACTTCCGCAACGCGATCACCGCCTGCTACTTCGCCGACCGCGACCTGCGCATCCTGAAGGTCAACGACAACTTCCGCTCCTTTTTCCCCGTGCTCGGCAACGTGTCGAACGCCTATTTCCCGCACGTCCTCGAGCAGCTCGGGGTCGAGGCCACCTACATCGAGTCGTTCTCCAAGCAGCTCGAGGAGAACGGTAACGTCCTCATCCCCCACGTCCCGCTCAAGATCGACGGCCATGACCGCGTGTTCTCGCTACTCTCGACCTACACCAAGGACCCGAGCTTCTCCTACCTCAACGGCGTCCAGGGCCAGTTCGTCGACCGCACCGCCGAATGGCAGCTGCGCCGCGAGCGCGAGCAGCTTCTGGAGGAGAAACTGCGCGATCGCGAGCTGATCGAGGAGAAGACCCGCCAGCTCGAACGCGTCGCCGATCGTCTCGCCAAATACCTGTCGCCGCAGATCTACTCTTCGATCTTCTCCGGCCAGTCGGAGAAGCAGGACACGCTGGCGCGCAAGAACCTGACCATCTTCTTTTCGGACATCGAGGGTTTCACCGACATCTCCGACGGCATGGAGCCCGAGCGCCTGTCGTTCTTCATCAACACCTACCTGAGCGAGATGTCGAACATCGCCATCGAGTACGGCGGCACCATCGACAAGTTCATCGGCGACGCCATTCTGGTGTTCTTCGGCGACCCCGAGACCGACGGTGACCGAGCCGACGCGCTCAAATGCGCGCGCATGGGGTTGCGCATGCGCCAGCGCGTGCGCGAGCTCGAAAAGGTCTGGCACGAGAACGGGATTTCGAAGCCGCTCAAGGTGCGCATGGGCATCACCACCGGCTACTGCACCGTCGGCAATTTCGGCTCCGAGCATCGGCTCGAATACACCGTGCTCGGCAGCCCGGTGAACCTCGCCGCCCGTCTCCAGGCCGCCGCCGTCGCCGACACGATCCTCATCAGCGATTCGACCTACATGCTGATTGACGACGTCGCCAACTGTCAGCGTCTGGACGACATGCAACCGAAGGGGTTCATGCGACCGGTGAGCGTCTATCGGCTGGATGGCCTCAAGGAAGGCGTGGAGATCGCCGAGGAGCCGATGACTCGCGTCGGCAAGCACGTCGCCGTCAACATCCCCGACCGCCGCCGCATCCGCGAGGCGATCGAGGAACTGCGCCGCATCGAGGAGGAGCTCCAGCACCACATCCCCAGCGAGTAGCCGGTGCGCTTCACTTCGCCGAGGTTCCGTGCTTTCTAGGGCTCGCTTCGCCGGGGCACGGTAATGAGCCAGCGAAGACTTAGGCGGCGCGGGCCAAGGGGCCGATGGATTCCATTCTCGACTCGATCAGAGCAACGCTGGTGCCGATCCGGCGCGAGGGCCTGCCGTTCATCGCTGCCCTGGTCTTCGTCGCGCTGTTCGTCGGCTGGTTCTGGCAGCCGGTGTTCTGGGTCGGGCTGATCCTGGCCGCCTGGTGTACCTATTTCTTCCGCGACCCGCCGCGCATCACCCCGGTCGACTCGGCGTTGGTGGTCTCTCCCGCCGACGGCCGCATCGCCTCGGTGACTGTCACCACGCCGCCGCGCGAGCTCGGCCTCGGCGAGCAGAGCCGGCGTCGGGTCTCGGTGTTCATGAGCCTGTTCGACTGCCACGTGAACCGTGCGCCGCTGGCTGGCCTCGTCGAGAAGATCGTCTATACGCCGGGCAAGTACATCAACGCGGAGCTGGAAAAGGCGAGCCAGGGCAACGAGCGCAACGCCCTGGTGCTCGAAACCGAGCATGGACCGGTCGCGGTCGTGCAGATCGCCGGCTTGCTCGCCCGGCGCATCGCCTGCTTCGCCAAGGAAGGGGAAGGTCTGGTCGCCGGCGAGCGCATCGGACTCATCCGCTTCGGCTCGCGGCTCGACGTCTATTTGCCGGTTGCCGCCAACGTGGTCGTCGCCGAGGGCCAGCGCGCCGTCGCCGGCGAGACCGTGATCGCCCGCTTCGACGGCCAGGCAAGCGAGCTGCGCGTCAGGACTGACTGAGCGGCGATGTCCCTGTTCCAGCCCTTCGATCCCGACGAGTTGCCCGGCCGCAAGCGGCTGCGCCAGTTACAGCAGGTTCCGGTCCGCGTTGTGCTGCCGAGCCTGATCACGCTGCTGGCGCTATGCGCGGGCCTGACCGCCATCCGCATGGCCGTCGAGCAGCACTTCGCGCTCGCCGTCATCTTCATTGCTATCGCCGCCGCCCTCGACGGCGTCGACGGGCGCATGGCCAGGTTCCTCAAGTCGACGTCGCGGTTCGGCGCCGAGCTCGATTCGATCACCGATTTTCTGAACTTCGGCGTCGCCCCTGCGGTGCTCGTTTACATCTGGGCGCTCGACGAACTGAGGTCCATCGGCTGGATCGCGGCGCTGATCTTCGCGATCTGCGCGGCGCTGAGGCTGGCGCGCTTTAACGTCGCCCTCGATTCCGGCGACCACCCGGAATGGAAGGCGAGCTTCTTCGTCGGCGTTCCAGCGCCCGCCGGCGCCATGATCGTCATGCTGCCGCTCTACGCCGAGCTGGTTGGCATCCCGCACGGCTTCCTAACCGCGCCGGTGGTGCTCGTTTATACGATCGTCATCGGCCTGTTGATGGTAAGCCGCCTGCCGACGTGGTCGGGCAAGCTCGTCGGGCGACGGATGCCGCGCGACATGGTGGCGCCGCTGTTCGTTTTCGGCGTTCTGATGGTCGCCTTCCTGGTCAGCTTTCCCTTCGAAACGATGATGGTGCTGAGCGTGGTCTATCTCGCCTGCCTGCCGCTGAGCTGGCGCTCGCACGCGCGCCACCTCGCCGCGGAGGCCGGTGCTGCCGACGATGCGTCTCAGGAACGGCGGTAATCTTCGAGGGCCCGCACCCGCGCCTTGAGCGGGGTGTCCGGGAAGGCCTTGCGCATGGCGCCGAGAGCGGCGGAGCCGGTCTCTGGCGCCATCAGAGTCAGCATCTTGCGCAGGCGCCTAACCTCTTGGTCGAGTTCGACGTTGAACTTGGGGTCGTCGGCTCTCAATCTGGGTTTTTGCGCCACGGCGTGCTTCCCCTGTGAAGCGCCTTGAGACGCAAGCTTGGTTGTTCAGTGTTAAGGTTGTCTTAAGCATCCATGTCCTCCCCCGGCGACCCATACCCGCGCGACATGATCGGCTACGGCCGCAACCCGCCCGATCCGGGGTGGCCAGACGGCGCGGTCGCCGCCGTCCAGTTCGTCGTCAACTACGAGGAGGGCGGCGAGAACAACATCCTTCACGGAGACCACGCCTCAGAGGCGTTCCTATCGGAAATCGTCGGGGCCGAGCCGTGGCCGGGCATGCGCCACATGAACATGGAGTCGATCTACGAGTACGGATCGCGCGCGGGGTTCTGGCGGCTGTGGCGGATGTTCACCGAGCGCGGCGTGGCGCCGACGGTGTTCGGGGTTGCAACCGCGCTTGCGCGCAACCCGGAGGCCGTAGCGGCGATGCTGGAGGCCGACTGGGAGATTGCCAGCCACGGCCTCAAGTGGATCGACTACAAGGACGTCGCCGAGGCCGAGGAGCGCGCCCACCTAAGCGAAGCGATCCGCATCCACACGGACGTGACCGGGACGCGACCGCTCGGCATCTACACCGGGCGCTCATCGCTCAACACGGTCAGGCTGGCGGCGGAGGAGGGCGGCTTCGTGTACTCGTCGGACGCATACGCCGACGACCTACCCTACTGGATCGACGGGCCACGTGGACCGTTCTTGATCGTGCCCTATACGCTCGACGCCAACGACATGCGTTTCGCCACCGCGCAAGGGTTCAACTCGGGCGACCAGTTCCTGGCCTACCTGACGGACTCCTTCGACACCCTCTATGCGGAAGGCGAGAAGGGTGCGCCGAAGATGATGTCCGTGGGCCTGCACTGCCGTCTGGTCGGCCGGCCCGGGCGGGCGGCGTCGCTTGCCCGCTTCCTTGATTACGTTCTGTCGAAGGACAAGGTCTGGTTGCCGCGGCGCATCGAGATCGCCTGGCACTGGCACGCTAACCACAGACCGGCCTAGGCGGTGACGGTCCCGCCGAGTGCGACGATCAAGGGGTCGGCGAGGAGCGCTGCCTGCGCCGAATCGTCGAGCGGCAGCAGCGGGGGGCGGACGTTCCGCCACGCCGGGTCGCCGTAGCGGGCAGCGAGCACCGCCTTCAACGACGAGATCATGCCGCGCGCCGAGGCCGCCGCCCGCACCGCGATCGCCTCCCGCTGGCGCTCCTCCGCGTCGTCGTCCCGCCAATGCGCGATCAGCGAGGAGATGCCGGCGGCGTTGATGTTGGCGGTGGCCGAGATGTTGCCGGCGGCCCCGGCGGCGAGCGCCCGCAACAAATAGGTCTCGTTGCCGGGGAAGACAGCAAGCTGGGGAAACGCCTTGATCAGTCCCAGGGTGTGATCAGCGTCGCCGGAAGAATCCTTGACGCCGACGATCACGCCCGGGAAAGCATCGCAAAGCCGCCCGATGAGGTCTCGCGACCAGCCAACCACGGCGAAGGGAGGGATATGGTAGAGCATGATCGGCGGCACCTTGCCGGCGCAGGCCTCGATCACGCCGTCGACGAAGGCGAACAGGCCGTCGTCGTTCACGGCCTTGTAGTAGAACGGCGGCAGCAATAGAGCGCCCGCAGCGCCGACGTCGCCGGCGTGCCGGGTGAGCGCGGCGGCGTCGCCGAGCGCGCAAGAACCGGTTCCAGGCATCAGCCGGGCTGCCGGAATGCCCGCTTCGAGGCACGCGTCGATGGCCCGGTGGCGTTCGGCGACGGTCAGCGAGTTGCCCTCGCTAGTCGTACCGAGGATGGCGAGGCCGGCGGCGCCGTCGGCGAGCAGTGCCTTTCCGTGACCGGCGAGCGCGCCTTCGTTGAGCGCGCCGTTGTCGGCAAACGGCGTTGCCACCGGGGGCCACAGGCCCCTGAGTTCTGTGCGCATCTCAACACTCGCGTCGAGGCGACGCCTGCCGCGCGCGGCGTCGCGCGATCCATAGCAGATTTGGCCGGAGGCGAGTCGATTTCGCCGCCCTCGGCCGACCTCAGGCGGCCTCGCCGCTGGCGTCATCGAAGGTGACGCCCATCAGTGTATTGGTCCGCCACATGACCGTGCAGGGGCGGGTCTTGCCGTCCATCACCATGTCGAATTGGGAGGGAATGCCGAGCAAGCTCGGCATCTGGAGCATTGCGCCGCCGGACGAGAGGTTCTTGACCCGGCAATCGTAGACCGAATAGCCGCCGTTGAAGACGACACGGGCAGACTTCAGGACCCGTGTGCGGCGCTCGCGACGGTTTTCGCGCCCTCCATTGGGTCCGGCTTGCGCTTCCATCTCATACCTCTGAGAAGCGCGATTGCACGAGAATGACCGAAAACCATGCACTTTATTCGTTGCCGGTGCGTAAACCGGCCGCCTCGCTTTCGGAAAAAGGGCGGAGTTCCGCCATATCCAGGGTTAAGAACCGACGAGAATCCGGACAATCACCGCCACCTTGGCGCCGTCCAAACGGGATCGTCGACCACCGTCGGGTGCTGCATTTTTGTCACGCCCGCGCGCGACTCGGCCGGCCGCAGACTGGTTGGTTGTGGCCCAATCGCGCTAGGATTAGACCTACGATGACGATACGCGTCCCCGCCGACCGCAGAGAGAAGCGCAGGAATGCACGCTGAACCGTATCGGGGCAGGGGGCTCTCCCGCGTCGCAGTGGTGCTCGCGGGTTTGTTCGCCGGCCCGGCAGCAAGCGCGCCGGCCGACATCTCGACCGGGCCCTTCGCCGGCCTGTCGGGCGTGTGGGGGGGCGTTGGCACGGTCACTTACGCCAGCGGCACGAAGGAGCGGCTGCGCTGCCGCGTTCAATACGTCCAGAACAACCCGGACAATCTGCAGCAAGCGCTGCGGTGCGCCTCCGACAGCTACAATTTTCAGATCAATGCCTATTTCGACCACGCCAACGGCAAGATCGCCGGGGTGTGGTCGGAGGTCACGCAGGACGTGCGCGGCACGCTGACCGGCGCCGCCGAAGCTGGCCATATCGTCGGCAACCTGCAGGGACCGGGTTTCGTCGCCGAGATCGTCGTGGACACTAAAGGCAACCGGCAACGGGTCACGATCACTGCCGAACTGCAGGAGATCCGCGCGGTTGACATCACGGTGCGGAAATCGAGCCAGAGTCGGTAGCCGATCACGGCCCATGTTGCGGCCGAGTGCGGGACTGACGCCTACCGCCGAATCGGGCGCCGAGACGCTGGGTCGCTGACGCAACCGGAGAAGCAGCCGATGGCCGACATGAGAGGACTGCCCGGGATCACGCTCGGTGTCGAGCGGATCGGCATCTTCTCGTTGCGCTTCCCGGCGGTCGCGTTGGTGCTGGCTGTCGCCATCGCCCTTGCCGCGGCTTACGGCGTGACGCGGCTCAAGGTCGACGATTCGCTGAGCCAGCTCTTCCGCTCCGACAGCGAGGAGTTTCGTCAGTTCGAGGAAGTTTCCCGCCGCTTCCCCTCCGCCGAGTTCGACGTGCTGGTGGTGGTGGAGGGCGACGTTCTCGATCGGCATTCACTACAGGCGTTTCGCGACCTCACGACCGACCTCCAACTGATCGACGGCACCACCGGCATCCTGTCGCTGTTCTCAGCCCGTGAGCCGCCGGATGCCGGCCATCTGCCGGAGCCGCTCTTCCCCATGGAGCTGCCCGAGGGAGAAGCCTACAAGGCCTTCGCCGACCGTGTGATGAACAACGAGATCATCCGCGGCAAGCTTCTGTCGGAGGATGGCACGCTGGCCCTGGCGGTGCTGTCCCTCGACCCGGCCATCGTCGACGGCCGCGGTCTCAGCGACGTCGTTGGCGAGGTCCGCGACTACGTCGCGTGGGACTTCGAGGGCACCAAGGTGACCGGCCGGCTGTCCGGCGTGCCGGTCATGCAGCTCGAAATCCGCAACGCCGTCGAGCGCGACCGGCTGCTGTACAACGCCATCGGCTTCATCGCCGGCTGCGTCATCGCCATCATTTTCTTCCGTCGCGTCTCGTTCATGATCATGGCCGCGCTCCCGCCGCTGATGGGCATTCTCTGGGCGCTGGGATTTCTGGGGTGGCTGGATTTCCGCCTCAACATGTTCCTCAACGTCATGACCCCGCTAATCATGGTGATGGGGTTCTCCGATTCCATGCAGCTGACGTTCGCTGCCCGCGACCGCCTGCTCGCCGGCGAGACGCGCTTCCAGGCGGTGCGCAACGCCATCCTCATTGTCGGCCCCGCCTGCGTTCTGACGTCGCTTGCCGCCGGTCTGTCGTTCGTCGCGCTCCTGTTTTCCGATTCGCACCTGATCCGCACCTTTGGCGCCGCCGGCGCGATGTCGGCCGCGATCGCCTTCCTGGCGATCATTCTGCTGGTACCGCTGATCGGCGTGCTGCTTCTGCGCAACGAGGCGCGGTTCGCCAAGAAGGTCCAGGGCTCCGACACCGCCGTCAACGCGCTCCGTCGCTTCTGCGACTGGATCGCCGGACAGATGGCGCGCCGGCCGCTTCCCTACAGTCTCATCAGCGTGGTCGTCGTCGTCGGCCTGACGTTCCTCTACGCCAGCCTCGACCCTCGCTACCGCCTGGCCGATCAGGTGCCGGATCAGCAGCAGGCGGTCGCCGCCAGCCAGTCGCTGGACGACAAGCTGACCGGCGCCAATCCGATCGACGTTCTGATCCAATTTCCAGCCGGCAAAACGCTGTACGATCCAGAGACGCTCGATACTATCGCCGCCGTGCACGGCATCGTCGAGAGCCGCGCCGGCGTCGGCAACGTGTGGTCGCTGGAGAGCCTACGCCGTTGGCTTAGAGAAAAGGCCGGCGTGACCGACACGACGACCCTCAAGGACTACGTCGACATCCTGCCCAACGCGCTCACTCGGCGCTTCATTTCGGCGGAGGAGGATTCCGTCGTGGTCTCGGGCCGCGTCCCCGACAAGGACGCGAGCCAACTCCTGCCCCTGATCAACGAGCTCGACGAACTGATCGGCCAGGTGCGTGCCGAGCATCCCGGCTTCCAGATCTCGGTTACCGGGCTTTCGGCGATCGCCGCCCGCAACAGCGCCTCGATGATCGGCAAGCTCAGTACCGGGCTGACGATCGAGATGGGCTTCGTCGCGGTCCTCCTCGGCATCGCCTTCCGCTCGCTCTTCGTCGCCGGCGTCGCGGTGCTCCCCGGCCTGTTCCCGATCGTGATCGCCGGGGCGGTTCTGTGGGTATTCGGTGAGGGCCTTCAGTTCGCCAGCATCGTCGCGCTGACCGTCGCCTTTGGCCTCGGCCTGAGCGCCACGATCCATTATCTCAACCGCCTGCGGCTCGAGTACCGGCCAGGAGAAGACCCCGAAGCCGGCGTCAGGCGGGCGACCGCGCTTGTCGGCCCGGCCCTGATCCTGACCTCGCTGGTGCTCGCCTTCGGCCTCGGGGTGACGATCTTCTCGAACCTACCGTCGCTGCGCCTGTTCGGCTGGCTGGGAGCGTTCACGCTGATTGCGGCGCTCGCCGGTGATCTCCTGATCCTGCCGGCGACGGCGGTCTTGCTGCGCCGACTGATCCGCTCCGTGCGTGGCGAGAACGAGCCGGTCGCATTGGCCGCCACCCCGGGTTCCGGCGACCCCGGAGGAAAGCCGACCAAGTGAGCATGCTCGGCGTTCGGCTCAAAGGCGCTGCCGAGCGACTGTGAGAGGTTGGCTGACGGACTAGGATTTCGCATAGATCTGAATCGGCGGTCGCCGCTGACAGCCGGCCTCTGCAGGAGGCGTTCGCCATGCCTTACCAAATCAAACCGGCTGACCTCATCGCGATCGAGCGGACATCACCCAATCGTGGGGCGCATGTCGGCTTCTGACCCATTTCGGACGTCGGAACTTCAACGCAGATCAATTTCCGTAGGCTTTCTGTTCGGCGCGATGCGTGTCAAAGACACGCGCTCAAGCGGCGGAACAATCGCTCGCGCAATCTGAGGCACAGGTCTTCGCGGACAGGTGGCTACACGCTTGAGAAATGCAAAGGGACCCCGCGTCGGTCAAAAGGGGACCCCTCCCGCGCCTGTCAGATGGTAGAATGGAAGGAATGGTGACGGAGATCGATATGCCGACCGAACCAAACAAGCCCAGCGCTACCGGGCCAGCCAACCCCACGCCGGCGCCCGGGAAGCGTGAGATGCGAGGCGAGCGGCGGGTTATCACCGCGTTGTTCTGCGATGTGGTGAATTCTACCGGGCTGGCTGAAAGGCTTGATCCGGAGGACTGGACCGACCTGATGAACCGGGCGTTCCAGCGGCTCAACGCGCCGATCGTGCGTTATGAAGGGACGGTCGCCAAGCTGATGGGCGACGCCGTCCTCGCGTTTTTCGGCGCGCCGATTGCCCATGAGGACGATCCACAGCGCGCCGTGCTTGCGGCGCTCGACATGCTCGCGTCGATCGGCCTTTTCGCCGAGGAGGTCCACAGGGAGATGGGGATTGAGTTCGCCATACGCGTAGGCATCAACACCGGTCCCGTTGTCGTGGGTGACGTCGGCTCGGCCCAGGCAATGGAATACACCGCTATGGGAGACGCGGTTAACGTTGCCGCCCGCATGGAGCAGACCGCCGCCCCCGGCACAGTTCAGATCTCGCAGGACACGTTTCGGCTGATTGAGCCGTATTTCGAGGTCGAGCCACTGGGCGGCGTTGAACTGAAGGGTAAGAGCGAGCCAGTACCGGCGTACCGGGTGATCCGCACAAAGGGAGCGCCGGGTGACAGCCACCGCGGCGTTAGTGCGCCGTTGATCGGGCGCGCCCATCAGCTGGCCCGCATGAACGCTGCGCTCACCGACCTCAAACTGGGCAAGGGCCGCATCATCACGCTGATCGGCGAAGCCGGGCTCGGCAAGAGCCGGCTCATCGCCGAGCTGTTCAAGGAATGGGAGAAGGACGGCCTTGCCGAGGGTTGGGACGTCGCCCACGGCATCCCCTACGACGCCAACCGCCCCTTCGGGTTGTTTCAGAATTTCGCCCGCCAGATGTTTGGTATCGAACTCGACGATCCTCCCGAAATCATTCACCACAAGGTCGACAACGGCCTTCGCGCCACCGGCGCGGGAGACGACGTCGTCTCGCTGTGCTCCGTCGCGATCGAGCGAGTGATCGCGGCCAAGGTTTTGCATGAGCCTATGCATGACCATCCGGCCGAGGCGCTCCGCCAGGACCTCTTCGACAACGTTTACCCCGCGTGGCTAGCGGCTGCCAAAGAGGGGCCGCGCGTCTTGGTGCTGGACGATCTGCAATGGGCGGACCCGGCCTCGATCGACCTGGTCATCCATCTTTTCAAGATGGTCGAGGAGGTGCCAATTCTCTTCCTCTGCGCATTCCGGCCGGAGCGTCAGGCGCCCTCCTGGCGGATCAAACAGGCGGCCGAATCGGAATATCCGCATCGCTACGACGAGATACTCCTTCAGCCGCTCGACGCTGCGGACACTGACGCGCTGGTGTCCGCGCTCCTCAACATCACCGAGTTGCCACAGGACCTGCACGAGCTGATCCTTCGAAAGACCGACGGTAACCCCTATTTTGTCGAAGAGGTCGTACGCACGCTTGTTGATGAAGGTGCCGTGTTGCAGACCGAGACCGGCCTGCAGTGGAAGGCCGGCACCAACGTCGCCGACATCCCCATCCCCGACAGCCTGCAGGCGCTGCTGATGGCCCGTATCGACCGGCTCGACGAGCAGACCAAATCGACGCTGCAGGCCGCCTCGGTGATCGGCCGCGCCTTCTACTACCGGATCCTGGAGAACATCTCCGACAGCGCGCTGGCACTCGGCAAGCAGATGCTAGCGCTCGAGCGCGTCGAGCTTCTGCGCGAAGCCGGTCGTGTACCCGAGCTGGAGTACGTGTTCAAACACGACCTTGCGCGCGACGCTGCCTATGGCTCGATGCTCAACCGCAAGCGCCGCGAGTTTCATAGACGTGTAGCCGAGGCGATGGAGACCATTTTCCGAGACAAGTTGGAGGAGCACGCGCATCGGCTCGCCCAGCACTTCGCGCTGGCCGGCGACCATGAGCGCGCGGTGCGCTATTTCACCATGGCTGGCGAGGTCGCCGAGGCGTTGCACGCGACGGCCGAGAGCGCGGTCCATTTTGGCCATGCGCTCGACGCTGCTCGGCAGTTGGGTGACCATGCCGCCGTCGCTCGCCTTGAGGCCAAAGGGCCGCCGAGAGGAGGCTTCGTGGTGGGATCGTCGAGGTGACGGCGACAAGAACTGTCGCTGGAGCCAAGGACTACTGAGGCAAAAGCAGGCGCCGCTCTCAAGGCCGGCCCACCCACCGGGTTGGTCTGATTCTCTGCCGCCGGTACGCTTTCCGGCGGCGAGCAGCAGACGCTTGCAATCGGCCATCGGCCATTGAGGACGCACTAGAAAGCCATCCCGACGTTCGCGAAGCGGTCGCCTACCCGATTACATCGCGCATCCACGGTGAGATCCCGGTCGCTGCCGTCGTCCTCAGGGATGGTGCTGCGACGAACGCGGCGTCCCGTTTGCTCGACCACTGTCGGCAAGTCCTTGGTATCCGAGCAGCAAGGCACGTATTCATCGTCGATAAGATCCCACGCAACGCTGTGGGCAAGCCGCTCCGGCGCACACTTGCCGCACGGAAAGGCTAGCGAAGCGGCCCGCGGGCTATTGCGCACTTTCTGATCCACGGACGCTCGCTGCGCACAGCCGAGATTTCCGTTTGTGACCAATGCAACGTTGACAACGTGCGCCTAGGTGAGCGCCTCTTTCCTTTCAGTTGGCGCCTAGCATTGAGATGATCCCGGACAAGATGGGGAATGCTCCAGGAGTTCGAATCCGGGCAGGCGTCGCTCGCGCAAGTGGTTGATTTGCACAGGATGATGGCGTGGCTGGGGGAGCTGGATTCGAACCAACACTGGCGGAGTCAGAGTCCGCTGTCCTACCGTTAGACGATCCCCCAAACGCGCGCCGCTTAGCGTCCATAGCGGCTGCGGCGGGCGTGGTTCCTATAGGCGCGGCCCTCCGGGGCGTCAACCGCCGGCCACGGTTGCCTGGCGACCGCCACCTGATAGGATCGACGGCGAAGATATCGAAACCAGACGACGCGCCGCAGGCCCCCCATGTTACGGCCGGCCGGCCGCGCCGGGCAAAGGAACAGACATTGGCGTCGGGCGACGATCCGCAACCCGCGGAGATGCCCGTCGGCGACGCGGAACATATTGACGCCAAGGTTGCGCCGGCGTCGCCCGTCGGCGAGCTCGCAGCGGTCCAGCCGCGTTCCGCCGGGAATTTGCGAAAGCGAAAACGCAAACGCCGTCGCCGCCGGCGGCGAGGCCCCGTCTATGCGGCGGACACGCGGCCGGACGTCGACGCGGCAACCGCAGGCGGCCGCTCCGATCCGCTCGCCCACGATGCGCCCGTGTCCGTGCCGCGGGCCGCGGCCGGCGGCGGCCCGTTCTATGCCGCACTCGACCTCGGCAGCAACAACTGCCGGCTTCTCGTCGCCACGCCCCGGGAGCGCGGCTTCCGCGTGGTCGACGCGTTCTCGCGGATCGTGCGCCTGGGCGAGGGAGTCGGCGCCACCGGCCGCCTGAGCGAGGCCGCTATGGCTCGTTCGATCGAAGCGCTCAAGGTCTGCGGCGCCAAGCTTGCCGACCGCAACGTCACCCGCTCCCGCCTGATCGCCACCGAAGCATGTCGTTCGGCCAAGAACGGCCAGGCCTTCGTCGACCGGGTGCAGAGCGATTCCGGCCTGACCCTGGAGATCGTATCGCAGGAGACCGAGGCACGGCTCGCCGTCGCTGGCTGCGCCTCGCTGGTAGACCCGAACGCGACCGGCGTCATTTTGTTTGACATCGGCGGCGGCTCGTCTGAGCTCGTGTGGATCGACCTTGCCCGATCGCCTGGCGGTCGCCGCCGGCGCATGGCCGACCGTGTGCGCACCTGGATGTCGCTGCCCGTCGGCGTGGTCAACGTCAGCGAGCGCCACGGCGGCCGCCACATCACGCCCACGCAGTTCGCCGGCATGGTCGAGGAAGTCTCCGCCATGCTCGACGCGTTCCCCGAAGCGCCGGCGCTCGATGCGGCCGTCGCCGCCGGCGGCATCCACATGCTGGGCACCTCTGGCACGGTCACCACGCTCGCCGGCATCCA
>CAYTXI010000054.1:0-16451 GCA_964441935.1 uncultured Bauldia sp. | reverse complement strand
GTCGGCCACGTGCGCATGCACGGGCGCGAGGTGTTCAAGTACGCGGTCACCATGATCGGCGACGTCATTGCCAGCGCCTTCGAAGCGACGGGCATCGAACCAGCGACGATTGACTGGTTCGTGCCGCATCAGGCGAACGTGCGCATCATTGACGCGACCGCGAAGCGGTTCGGTATCCCTATGGATCGCGTGATCAGAACCATCGACCGCCATGGCAACACGTCGGCCGCGTCAATCCCGTTGGCGCTGGCGGAAGCCAGCCACGACGGCCGCATTAAGCACGGCGACCTCATCCTCCTCGAGGCGATGGGCGGCGGCTTCACCTGGGGCTCGGCCATCCTTCGCTGGTGAAACCGCCACCGAATAGTCCGTCCGTTTTCGCTCAGATCAGTTGATTCGCACGAAGCGAGCCAATAGGCTATCGCACCGGTCTGACTGGTGAGAGTTCCTTGGGTGCGGCGAGCGGTAGAAAGTCGAGGCCATGGGGGGCAAGACGGTAACGCGCGCTGATCTGTGTGAGGCCGTTTATCAGGCGGTCGGTCTGTCACGTACCGAGTCGGCCGACCTGGTGGAACTGGTGCTGGGTGAGATCAGTGGCTGCATCGTGCGTGGCGAGCCGGTGAAGCTCTCGTCGTTCGGCTCGTTTGTGGTTCGCAGCAAGGGTGAGCGCGTGGGGCGCAATCCCAAGACCGGCGAGGAGGTGCCGATTTCGCCACGGCGGGTGATGGTGTTCAAACCCAGCAATGTGCTCAAACAGAGAATAAACGACGCGCTGGTGGGGAACGGCGGCCGAGACGGCGGCGGTCAATAGCCGACCGCTTCGCGGCCGAGTGCGGGAAGAGCGGTGTCGAAGGGGCCTGACGCATTCAGGACGATCAGCGAAGTTGCGGAGGAGCTCGATCTTCCGCAACACGTGCTCAGGTTCTGGGAAACCCGTTTCTCCCAGATCAGGCCGATGAAACGCGGGGGCGGCCGCCGCTACTACCGCCCGGACGACATCGATCTCTTGCGCGGCATCCGCCACCTGCTGTACGGCGAGGGCTACACCATACGCGGCGTGCAGCGCATCCTGCGCGAACAGGGACCACGTTCTGTGGCCTCGGTCGGACGGGGCGGGGGCCCCGGTCCGGTGGCGCAACCCACTCGCGGCGACACGCACGAGCCGAGCGATCTCGACGAGATCGCTGCGCTTGACGGTGCTGACGTCGAGGACGTTCACGTCGAGCCGACCTTCGACCCGCGCGAGTTCCGCGTACATAACAACAACGGCAACGGTGCCGTCGGACACGGTGGCAAGCCGTCCGCTGAACGGCTCACCAACGACGAGGTCCATCGTCTGCAGACGGCGCTGAGTGAGCTGCTCGAACTGAAGCGGCTGCTCGACCAGGCGCGGTGAGTGGGCGCGCTGCAGACCTCGTTGCCGCGAAGCGGAGTGGTCGGAGCGACTGGATTCGAACGAGCATATCTGTCACGTGCATATGGCCGTCCGCCTTAACGACAACGAAATGCGCAGACAAGCACTCCGCGTGGCAGGCTGACCTTGGAGGGTTGCATGGTCGCGAACCTCAGTGTCCGTTGCCGGAAATTTGCCACCGCCGCCGGACGCATGACGACAGCCAATAAAGAAATGTCATGAGCCCGAGGTGTTTGGGGCGCAAAAGCCGCTGAATTCCTGACCCAGCGGTATGTGGCGAGACGGTGAGGGACGGCTTAGGCCGATTTTCAAAACCGGTGCCTTCGACCGCCCAACTACCCATCCACGCAGCCGGATCAATCACATAGCTAATGCTAGCGTGCCAGTGAAGGAGCGACTGCCGCCCGGGACGCTCGAATGCTGCGCCATGCCTGAATTGGCCCAACTTGCGGCACAGAGCGCTCGGCGCTGTCCGCGCGTCATGTGGGGTCGGTGCCGCCGGTCAGGTAGGTGACAAGAGCCTTCTGTCCCGGTGTCGCATGGCGGTCGCGATGACGAAGTAGCGCGTATTCGCGCTGCGGCAGGGCGACGGGGATTTCGGTCAGCTTTCCTGCGGCGATGGCGGAAGCGACGACGTGGCGCGAGATAATGGTGGCTCCGGCGCCGGCCTCGATCGCTTCGCGCACCGCCTCGTTCGAGGGCAGCTCCAGGAAAACGTTGAGATCGTCGAGGGTGAGCCCTTCGCGGAAGGCGAGGTCCTCGAGTCCTCGCCGCGTGCCTGAACCGGCCTCGCGGATCACCCAGGTGATCGCGCGCAGATCGAGCCGGCCAGCGGTATCGACCGGCGGGGGCGGCCGATCCGATGCGATGACCAGAACCAGGCTGTCCTGGTCAATCTGCTGGCGGATCAGGGCGGGGTGCTGGGTCGGGCCTTCGACCAGGCCGATGTTCACTTCGCCCTCGACGACCGCACTTTCGACCTCACGGGTGTTGCGGATCACCGCGTTGAGACGCACGCCGGGATTGGCGGCATGGAAAGCCGCAAGCCGGCGGGGCAACCAGTAGGTGGCGATCGTCTGGCTTGCGGCGATGGCGACGGAGCCGGTGCCGTGCCCCGCGAGATCCTGAAGCACCGACCGCGCCATCCCGGCCCGGTCGAGCACGGCACGCGCTTCGCGCAGGAACAGCCGCCCGGTCTCGGTCGGTTGGATGCCGCGGCCGACCCGGTCGAACAGCTTGGTGCGATAGCGGGACTCCAACGCGAGAATGGCGGCCGAAGCCGCCGACTGGCTGATGCCGAGATCCCGGGCAGCCCGCGTCACGTGCCCGCGTTCGGCGACCGCGACGAAGACGCGAAGCTGATCGAGCGTCATGGCGGACTCATCGAGGAAACTTATCGAAATGACAAGAACAAATCGTTGGTCCGATCATGCCCGAAGGGATATTATTCGGAAAATGCTAAGCGTCGCGATGCGGACCCACCTGAAACTCCTGAGTTGGATGAGGTTTTTAGCGCGATTGCCGCGGGCGGCGCAGCGCGTGTCGCAGCGTTGGCGCGGCCGGTACCGGCCGGAGCGACACTATATGCGTGGGCCTGGCCCGAAGAGCCGAGGGCTGCCCTGAGGCGTAAACTGGACCTCATCGGGGGACGTCAAACTGGTGTTCGCAGGCAATCCCTTCGCCGAGCTTTCGGCGTTCGTAGCGCCCGCCGTCATGCAGGCGTACGTCGTCGTGATGTTCCTGCTGGTCGTGGGGGGAACGCTGTTCGATACCATCCACAAGAAGAGCGCTGCCTATTTCTTTGGCGACTGGCGGAATGCCAAGAAGAAGGGGACGCGGGCTGTCGGCGGCGGAGAGATGACGGTCCTGGCGGTCCAGACCGCCGCGGTGGAAGTTCTGACCTCCGGTGAATTCACAAATTCGCGTCGCAGGACCGCCCACCTACTAACGATGTACGGTGTCGTGATCTATGTCGTCACGACCGTGATCCTGGTCTTCGCCTACCCGACGCCCGCCACGCCCGCGCCTACGATCATTCCGGTGCTCTGGTACCTCGGCGCTCTGATGGTCTGCGTCGGCGGCTATTGGTTTTGGTTCTTCATCCGCGTCGACGTTGCCTCGGAGGGCAACTCACCGTTCCGCCTGGTACGCGCCGACCTGTTCGTCGCTTCACTCGTCCTGAGCACGACGTTCGCCCTGATCTGGGCGATCTTCCAGTCTGCGGGCAGCACTGCGTGGGCAATCGTGTTCCTCGCCCTCTATCTCATCGCCACGACGGTGCTGTTCGCGTCGATTCCGTGGTCCAAGTTCGCCCACATGTTCTTCAAGCCGGCGGCGGCATTTCAGCGGCGAATGGAAGAGGCCAACGGTTCACGGCGCAACCTGCCGGCCCCGGCCGAAAGCCCCGCAACCTTTGGCAGCGGCCGCCGCGAGCCCCACAATTTCTGATTCCCCATGGTCGGCCGTCGACACAGGAGCTAACGGACCCCATGCCCACGTTTGTCTACATGACGAGTTGCGACGGCTGCGGATACTGCGTGGATATCTGCCCGTCCGACATCATGCACATCGATACTACCTACCGCCGCGCCTACAACATCGAGCCCAACATGTGCTGGGAATGCTACTCCTGCGTGAAGGCGTGCCCGATGCATGCGATCGATTGCCGCGGCTACGCCGACTTTGCCCCCCTGGGCCACAGCGTGCGCGTGCTGCGGGAAGAGGAAAAGGCGACCATTTCGTGGAAGATCAGGTTCCGCGACGGCCGTGAAAAGAACTTTGTTTCCCCGATCAGGACGACGCCCTGGGGATCGATCAAGTCCCCGTCGGACTACGAGGTGCCGACCGCCGACGCGATGAGCTCCCAGGAACTCGCGCACGAACCTGAGGCGCTCCATATCGATGCCCTGCCGGCACTCGCCCCCGAGAGACTCAAGCAGGTGTTGGTGTGATGCGCCGCCGAAAGACCGTGTTCGTGGATGCCGACATCCTCGTTGTCGGCGGCGGCATGGCCGGATGCGGGGCGACTTACGAATCGCGGTATTGGGGACGCGACCTCAAGATCGTGTGCGTCGAGAAGGCCAACATCGAGCGCAGCGGCGCGGTCGCACAAGGCCTCTACGCGATCAACTGCTACATGGGCATGCAGTGGGACGAGAACCAGCCCGAGGATCATGTCCGCTACGCCCGCAACGACCTGATGGGGCTGGTGCGCGAGGACCTCGGCTACGACATTGCCCGCCACGTCGACGCCACGGTTCACAAGTTCGAGGAGTGGGGCCTTCCTATCATGAAGGACCCGGAAACCGGGAGGTACCAGCGCGAAGGCAAGTGGCAGATCATGATCCACGGCGAGAGCTACAAGCCGATCGTCGCTGAGGCGGCTCGCAAGGCCGCCAGCGACGTCTACAACCGGATCATGGTGACCCACCTGCTGATGGACAGGGGAGGCAAACGGGTGGGCGGTGCGGTGGGCTTCAATGTCCGCACCGGGGACTTCTACGTCTTCCGTGCCAAGGCGGTTGTCGTCGCGGCTGGCGGCGCCTCGCACATCTTCAAGCCACGCGCCGTCGGTGAGGGCATGGGACGCACCTGGTATGCCCCGTGGAGCAGCGCCTCTGCTTACGCGCTGCCGATCGAGGTCGGCGCAAAGATGACCCAGATGGAGAACCGCATCGTTCTCACTCGGTTCAAGGACGGCTACGGTCCGGTCGGCGCCTACTTCCTGCACCTCAAGACCTACACGCAAAACGCCTACGGGCAGGATTACGAAGCCTTCTGGCGCGATTCCATCGAGGCGATGGTCGGCGACTACGTCAATCACCACCCGGTGCCGACTTGTCTGCGCAACCATGCCCTGCTCGAGGAGGTCAAGGCCGGGCGCGGCCCCATCCGCATGGTGACAAAGGAAGCCTTCCAGGACCCGCACAAGGAGACGGTCGGCTGGGAGAATTTCCTCGGCATGACAATCGGGCAGGCGGTGGTCTGGGCGTCGCAGAACATCGACCCGAAGGAAATCAATCCCGAGCTGACGACGTCCGAGCCCTACGTCATGGGCTCGCATGCGACCTGTTCCGGCGCGTGGGCAAGCGGCCCGGAGGATTATGCGCCGTCGGAGTACCAGTGGGGATACAACCGAATGATGACCGTCGACGGGCTGTTCGGTGCCGGCGATACGATCGGCGGGACCGCCCACAAGTTCTCGTCGGGCTCGTTCACGGAGGGACGCATCGCCGGCAAGGCGGCCGTTAAGTACGTCAACGACATGGGCACGGACGGGCCAGAGGTCAGCGAAGCCGAGTACGAGGACCTCAAACAGATCGTCTACAAGCCGATGGAACACTACGAGGTCTATCGCAACGAGATCGTCGCCGGGACGGTTTCGCCGCACTACATCCTGCCGCTCCATGGCCTTCAGCGTCTCGAGAAGATCATGGACGAGTACGTCGGCGGAATCAGCGCCCACTACACCACCAACGAGCCGCTGCTCACGCGCGGCATCGAATTGCTGACCATGCTGAAGGAAGACCTGGCGTACCTCGGGGCCGAGGATCTTCACCAGCTTCAGCGAGCGTGGGAGCTCCAGCACCGGCTTCTGGCCTCAGAGGCGGTGACACAGCACACGTTGTTCCGGCAGGAAACGCGGTGGCCGGGCTACTACTACCGGGGCGACTACCCCAAGCTGGACGACGAGGATTGGCATTGCTTCACGCTGTCCCGCTACGACCGGGAGTCCGGGAAGTGGGACATGGAGAAGGCGCCCGTCTATCATATCGTCGACTGAGCAAACGATTGCCGAAAGCTGTCGTATTCTCGCGGGCGGCGCCCATGGCGCTTTACGCCGGCTGCCCAAACGACCGGGTCTACGCATCAGCCGTCGGCTTAGCGCATGGTGAGCGCCGGTAGGGCACAACAAAGAGACCAGGCTCATGTCGAAGCTCATCCCGCCGCACGGTAGCGACGCGCTTGTGCCGCTGTTGTTGCCCGAGGTCGAGCGGGCCGAGGCGCTGAAACGCGCCGACGGTCTGAAGCAGGTCCCGATGACCAGCCGGGAGACCTCCGACTTCCTGATGCTGGCAATGGGTGCCTACACGCCGCTCACCGGCTTCATGGGCCACGACGACTGGCAGACCTGCGCGGCCAACATGAAGATCGGCGACGGCCTGTTTTGGCCGCTACCGATCACGCTATCGTGCAGTCAGGACATCGCCGACGGGATTGCGGTGGAGGACACCGTCGCCCTCATCGACCACGCCTCCGGCGAAACCATGGGGCTCATGGAGGTCACCGAGAAGTACGTTATCGACAAAGAATACGAGTGCCACCACGTTTTCCGCACGGCCGACCCCGACCATCCCGGCGTCGCCAAGGTGCTCGCCCAGGGCGAAGTGAACCTCGCCGGCCGTATCGAAGCGGTTAGCGAGGGGGCCTATCCGAAGCAGTATAAGGGGCTGTACCACCGGCCGGAAGAAACCCGCGCGCTCTTCGCCGAGAAGGGCTGGAGCCGCGTCGCCGCCTTTCAGACGCGCAACCCGATGCACCGCAGCCACGAGCATCTCGCCAAGATCGCGATCGAAGTCTGCGACGGGATACTCATTCATCAGGTTCTGGGTGCGCTGAAGGCCGGGGACATCCCCGCCGAAGTCCGCGTCGATGCGATCAACCGACTGACCGAGCACTATTTCGTGCCCGGCACCTACGTCCAGGCCGGATACCCGATCGAGATGCGCTATGCCGGCCCGCGCGAGGCCCTCCTACACGCGCTCTTCCGGCAGAACTTCGGCTGCTCGCATCTGGTCATCGGCCGCGACCATGCCGGTGTCGGCAGCTACTACGGTCCCTTCGACGCCCAGCACATTTTCGACGCGCTTCCCGCGGACAGCCTCCACATTCAGCCGCTCAAGATCGACGTCACTTTCTTTTGCTACAAGTGCGGCGGCATGGCGACGGCGCGCACGTGCCCGCACGGCGACGAGCACCGGTTACAGATTTCAGGGACGCGTCTGCGTGAGATGTTTGCCAATGGTGAGAAGATTCCCGACGAGTTCAGCCGCCCGGAAGTCGTCGCCGTTCTCAGGGAGTACTACGCCGGCCTGCAACCGGCGGGCTCGGCGACGTCATGATCATCGCGCAGATCTCCGATACCCACATCGTGCTGGATACGCCCGACGCCGATCGCAGGATCGACGATTTCGAACGCACGATTGCCGACATCAACGCCCTCGATCCAGCCCCCGACGTGATCGTTCACACCGGGGATGTCGTTCACAACGGGCGCATGGACGAATACGCTCAGGCAGTCGCTATCCTTGGGCAAGCGCGCGCACCGGTCTTTGTCATACCCGGCAACAAGGACGATCGGACGAACCTGCGCGCAGCATTTGCAGCCGACGGATATCTGGCGCCCGACTCTGAGTTTATCCAGTACGCCGTCGAGCACTTTCCCGTCAGGCTGATTGCGGTCGATACGCTCAATCCCGGCTCTAACAAGGGCGGCTTTTGCGCCGAGCGCGCGAGGCGCTTGACTGACATGATCCATGGCGAGACCACCAAGCCGATCGCAGTCTTCGCGCACCATCCACCGTTCGAAGTCATGGTGGGGCCGGAGCGGCACCATTTCGAAACGCCCGAGATGATGTCGCGGCTGCGCGAAGCGCTGCAGCGCTCGGCACGGGTAGTCGCCGTAATCAGCGGCCATGTTCACCGCGGCACCAGCGGCGGCGTCGGCAACATCCCCGCGACCGTCATGCCGAGCGTCGCGACGACGCTCCGCAAGGGCGAGTATCCGGCTCAGATGAAGATGCGCCCGGTCTACCACATCCACCGATTTGATCCGATTTGGGGCTTCTCCAGCGAGTCACGGATCGTCGCAAGAACGTCGTCGACGGCATCGTTATCCGAGACGCGCCAACATCAGGAACGCCATTCGAGCGCTCTCTCAACCTGAGCTATGGATGCCGACCAAATTGCACGGTTTCACAAAATCGAATATGTAAGGGCACTGGAACTGGGAGATCCATGAGAATGGAACTGACCGTAAGCCGCCGGCAGGCCCTGACTATGGGCGCGGGTGCCGTGGCAGTCAGCGCGCTGGGATGGTCCAGTCTCCCCGCGTTAGCCGAATCGAACGGTTTCGAGGACGTCATCAGCCAATTCACCGGCGGCAAGACGCCGGCAGAAGAGCGCGTCAACCTCGACCTGCCGCAGATTGCCGATGACGGCAACGCGGTGCCGATGACGATCACTGTCGACAGCCCGATGACCGAGGAGGATCATGTCACCGACATTCTCGTCGTAGCCGACGGCAATCCGCGCCCGGGTGTCGCGACCTTTCATTTCTCGCCGGCCAACGGCATTGCCGAGGTCGGCACGCGCATTCGCATGGCGCAGACGGAGAACATCATCGCCGTGGCGAAGATGAACGACGGCTCGGTCTTCATGGCCAAGAAGGAAGTGACGGTCACGGTCGGCGGCTGCGGCATCGCCTGACCTGTGCAAGGAGGACGTCATGGCCGCTGAAGTGAAGGTCAAGCTTGACAAGACGGAAGCCAGCAAGGGCGAGTTGGTCGAGGTCAGGGCGCTCGTTTATCACCCGATGGAAACCGGGCTTAGGAAAGACGAGAACGGCAACATCATCCCCCGCAAGATTCTGAATAAGTTCTTCTGCAAGGTCGGCGGCCAGAACGTTTTCTCTGCCGATCTCGAGCCGGCGATCTCGGCCAACCCCTATGTCCGGTTCAAGTTCAAGGCGATGGAATCGGGGCCGGTCACCCTGACCTGGGTCGACGACGACGGTTCGACTATCATTGCTCACTCCGAAATCACCGTGAGCTGACCGGCGGCCTTGCGGCGGCCAACGCTGAGCCCCTGGCCGCATTACAGGCACCGGTGGGTCACCGGCGTCGCCGTCTTTGCAGCCCAACAACGCGATTGCTGAACTAACCGATCCTGGAGCCGTTTCCGGGCGACCCCCATGCGTGCGCCGTCACACCGGAACCGGTCCCGCAGGGACAGCAGGTCACTATGGACCAGGAGCACGAGCTTTGGCAGAATGTCGCGATTTTAGCAAAATGTTCTGACTGCGGGAGGGAATGAGCAATGACTTCACGATCCGGGGAAAAATCCAAGGGGCTTGGGCGACGTCAGTTTCTCAAGCTTTCCGGTACCTCGACGCTCGCCGCGGTCGCGGCCGGAACGATCGTGGTGGGGGCGCCGGGTTCGGCGTCGGCAGCCATCAGCGGGCGCACCAATAGGCCGGCCGATCTACCCGCGGCCACGGGACCGCGTTGCGTGGTTGTCGGCGGCGGCGCCTCGGGCGCGACGATCGCGAAATACCTCAAACGGGAGAACGCAGATTTCGACGTTGTCATGGTTGAGCCGCTCGCCATGTACATGTCGTGTTTCCTGAGCAACCTCTGGTTCGACGACCTCATCAACCTGAGGACGCTGCAGCATTCCTACACCGAAGCGGCCAGCGACGCGGGTTATACTTGGCTGCAGGGTAAGCTGATCGACCTCGACCGGGACGCCAAGCGCGCCTTCACCAGCGAAGGCTACATCGACTACCAGTACATCGTGCTGGCACCCGGCATCGATTACAACTACGCCTCCATCGGCGTAACCGATCCCGAGATGGTCGTGGCCATGCAGCAGAGCTACCCGGCGGGCTTCAAACCGGGCTCGGAACACCTGTCGATCAAGGACAAACTCGAACGTTTCGAAGGCGGCGTGTTCCTTACCACAGTGCCGGTCGGCAACTACCGCTGTCTGCCGGCGCCCTACGAGCGAGCATGCATGATCGCCGACTACTTCAAGCGGAACAATGTCAGCGGCAAGGTTGTGTTGCTCGACCCCGGCGAGCAGCCGTTCGCGCCGAAGGCGCCGGGCTTCCTCGCCGCCTTCAGTGAGCTTTACGCGGACTACATCGACTATCATCCGTCGACGATGATCCAGTCGGTTGATCCGGTGGCGAAGACGGTCACCACCGAGTTCGACACCATCGATTTCGACGACGCGGCGATTTACCCGCGGATTCGTGCTGCCAAGATCATCGAGGATCTCGGACTGAGTGCCACGGACAATCCTCAGTTTGAAGCGGACATCGACGTCTACAAGTACTTCGCCAAGGGCGACATGACCTGTTACGTCGCGGGCGACTGTCGGCCGATGCCATTCTCTAAATCGGGTAACACCGCCAATAGCGAAGGACATTACATCGCAAAGGTGATCGCCGCGGTCGAGGCAGGCAACGACATCGAATGGGCGAGCCCACAGACTATTTGCTACTCGATGGTCAACGGCGAGCCCGAGGAAGCGATCTTCGTCAAGGCCAAGTATGACCACGACGGCTTCGGCTTCACCGATGTGGAACTCGACAACGAGCGCTCCGCGGCGAACGGCGCGGCGACCCACGAGTGGGGCGCCGGGCTCTACCGCGACATGTTCTGAACTTCGCGAGGACCGAGACTAATGGAGCCACGGCTTTGTCTCAGGCAGGTTTACCTGTCTGAGACAGGCAGCGGACTGTTGACGGAAGAACGCGTGTGGACAGGTCCGATTACAGTCGCCGCGGCTTCGTGAAGGCTTGTGGCGCGGCCGCTGCGCTGGCCGCGGCATCTTCCGGCCGACTGGCGCAACCGGCGTTCGCGATGAACGATGCCCCGAGGCTCAAGCTCGTCGACAAAGCCGCCAGTCCAATCAAAGCGGGGGCGCTTGAGGTCAGCGCCAACTACGTGTTCCTCTACCCCTGTGTCAGCACCCCATGTCTGCTGTTGCGGCTCGCCGCGGCGACGCCTCGCGACGTTGAGAGGACGGATCGCGACAAGACGAGCTACGTGTGGCCGGGCGGCGTCGGCAAGGACGGCGCGGTGGTCGCTTATATGGCGATCTGTGCGCATCTGCTCACCTACAACAGCAGTGCGACGAGTTTTCTTACCTACAACGAGGCGAAGAGCCGGGTCTCGGGAGCGGAGCAGGCGATCACATGCTGCGCGCACGCCAGCGCCTTCGATCCTGCTAACGGTGGAGCGGTGGTGTCGGGGCCGGCAGAATTTCCGTTAGCCGCCGTCCAGCTGGAGCACGATGCCGACAGCGACGAGCTGACCGCAGTCGGGCTGGTTGGCACCGTGCTCATCGACGATTTCTTCGAAGAGTATCGGGGGAAACTCAACGCCGAGTATGGACGCGGCGCCTACCGGACGCTGCTGGAAGGCGAAACCACGGTGCTGCCGATCGCCGAATACAGTGTCCAGGTCATCCAGTGCTAGCCAGCGGCGCGCGTCAGCCGCGCGCGAATGCGGCGCGAATGACGCCGCCGAACGAGCCTTCCTCAAGGTACTTTACGCCGAGGTAGCCCCCGGCCATGATCGACAGCCAGGCGACCAGGCTGCCGAACGCCAGCGTCGACATGCCGGTGACGCCCTGGCCGATCGTGCACCCAAGCGCGAATACGCCCCCGACGCCCATGAACGCCGCCCCGACGATGTGGCGGGCGAAATCGTCGCGGTCGGTGAAGCCCTCGACACGGAACTCGCGGCTTATAGCCGCCGCCACGAAGCTGCCGGCGATGATGCCGCCAACAACCGCGATACCGAAATTGATGGTGGCGCCGGTGTAGGTCATCAGGAACTGGAGCGCGTCGGCGACCGGGGCGACGAGGGTCACCGAGGCGAGCGGGACTGGCTCGAAATCGTCGAAGGCGATGATGCCGGTCACCACCCAGCCGGCGACCGCGGTGAGGCCGACGACCACACCGGAAACCATGTCTCGGGGGCTCGTGCGAAAGGCGCCGTCCTTGAAGCAGAACCAGAGAAGGACGAGCGCCACGATGATCGCGGTGACGACGCGGGCCACGCCCTCGCCGACGCCGAGGGTGGCGGCGGCGATTTCGCCCATGTGCTGGCTGGCCAGCCCGTATTGCGTGAGGTCGACGTTAGTCGCCTGCTCGAACGAGATTCGCATCGGGGCAAATAGGCCGCGCAGCGTCATATAGGCAACGACCGCGAGCACCAGAGTGACCACCAGCGACTTGAGATTGCCGCCGCCTAGGCGAACCAGAGTGCGACTGGGGCAACCCCCAGTGAACACCATGCCGAAGCCGAAAACGAGGCCGCCGAGAATGGCGCCGAGCCAGCCGAAATTCGTGGTGAGATAGATCGACTGACCGAGGTCGACGTAGCCGCCGAAGGCAAGAAATTGCGAGCCGATGAGAGCAACTGCAGTCGCCAGTACCCAGGCGCGCAGCCGCCGGCCGTCACCCATGAGGACGCGGTCGGTGATGCCACCCATGGCACAGAAATTCGTGCGTTGCGCGGTAGCGCCGAAGACGAGGCCGATAATCAGTCCGCCGATGGCGGCGATGGTGGCAGCCGCAAGGTCGCTTATGGGAGCGCTCCCGGTCCTGAGCAGGTTTTTCGAGATCCTGAGAATAAGCGAAAATGCCGGGTGTGCGGGAGGATTCGGGGGCACACGGCCACGGAGGAGGGGTTGCGCCGGGCGGCCCCGCGTCCGCCGAGTCCGCTGCGCACGGAAAACGTGGGCGAGCCTCCTGCTCACGGAAAACGTCCCGCTCCCCGCGTCGAGTGGACTTTGGCCGCGACGCTGCTATGAAGGGCTGGCGGCGGCTGTGAGGGTGATGAATGCAGACGATATCGACGGTTGTGGAGAACGCGCGCGAGCGTACGAAGGTCAAGGGCGATATCGAGCAGCTGCTTGCCAACGCGCGCGACGCCAGCGAGTTCCTGAAGGCGCTGTCACACGAGACCCGCCTCGTCATCCTGTGCCTTCTGGTCGATGGCAGGAAGAGCGTCGGTGAACTGGAAGAGAAGCTGAAGGTGCGCCAACCGTTCGTTTCGCAGCAGCTTGCGCGGCTGCGCGCGGACGATCTCGTCACTGCCGAACGGGACGGCAAGAATGTCTACTATTCGGTTGCGCGGCCCGAGGTGATCGAGATCATTGGATCGCTTTATCGCGCTTTCTGCCAGCGCTAGCCGACACGCCAATTCCGGCCGTCTGCGTGGTTTGACCGTGGTCAAACATGACGCGACAAAGCGGTTATTCTTCTGCCCCTGGTTCAACACGAGCGCACAAGGGGAGCGGCATGCGACTTCGCGTCATCGATTTCGGCTACGTGTCGGCGCTGAAGAGCCAGGCGGTCTATCACGGCCTTGCCGAGGCCATCGGTCCCGACGACGATCCGGTTCTGTCGCTGGTCAATCCGACCGAACCATACGTCTGCGTCGGCGTGCATCAGGAGATTGCCAGGGAGGTCGACGAGGACTACTGCGCCTCGGCGAACCTGCCGGTCATCCGGCGGCACGTTGGCGGTGGCGCGGTCTATCTCGATCGCAACCAGATGTTTTTTCACTTCATCTACCCGCGTGGGAAAGCGCCGGAATTCGCGGTCAATCTGTATCCGATGTTCATCGAGCCGGCAGTGAGGACCTATCATGACCTCGGCGTCGCGGCGGAGTACCGCCCGATCAACGACATCCAGGTCGCCGGCCGCAAGATCGGCGGCACCGGCGCCGCGTCGATCAGCGAGGCGACGGTCATGGTCGGGAGCTTCATGTTCGACTTCGATACGGCCACCATGGCGCGTTGCCTCAAAGTGCCGTCCGAGAAGTTCCGCGACAAGCTCAAAACCACCCTCGACGACTACATGACCACCATGACGCGCGAGCTTGATGCATTGCCGTCTCGCGAACAGGTCAAGGCGCTGTTCCTCAAGAACTGCGAGGCGGCGCTTAGCGTAACGGTCCAGGAAGTGCAGGCGACCGCGGCTGAGGAAAGTGCGATCGCCGAGCAGGAAAAGGCCCTCTCGGACGCGGACTGGATCCACCGCCAGGGGCGCAAGTTCGTTGAGATGGGCGTCAAGATCTCGACCGACGTGCACTTGACCGAGAGCATGCACAAGTCGCGCGGTGGCCTGATCCGCGTCCATCTGCTCGCCCGCGACGGGGCGATCGCCGACCTGATGCTGTCGGGCGACTACACCTGCCTGCCGGAAGACGGGATCGACCGCCTGGCTAGGACGCTGGTCGGCGTGAAACTGGATGAGGAGGCGCTGAGCCAGGCCGCCGCCGCCGCCATGAAGCGTCTCATGCTAGACGTGCCCGGCGTTGAGCCCTCCGATATCGCGAAGGTGATCGTCGCCGCGGTCGAGCCCGGCGACTGAGAAAACCTGCCGTCTGTCTAGAGACCGACGAGTTCGGCGTGCACTCCCTGCTCGCGCACGACCTGAAGCAGCGCCTGTGCGGTGACCGCTTCCGGGTCGTATTCGACGATCATCAAGTGGGGCTTCTCGTCGTGATGGGCGACGCCCGCCACGCCCTTGTGGGTCCTGACGGTGTCCGCGATCGCGGTTCGGCGGTTGTGGTCGACCGTTTCGTCTATGTGGATGGTGACGTCCACCATTTGCATCGGCTTCCTCCCTCACACGCGTCGGTTGACGCATCCTGCTCATATCGCAAAACTCCAATATGTCCATGCCGCGTTCGCGCGGGAGCCACATGAAGACCGTTTGCGTCCTTCAGCACGTCGAAGCCGAATACCTCGGCCTCATCGAGGACCACCTCGAGGCTCGCTCTGTGCGCTTCCGCTATTGCCGCCCGTTTGTCGCGGGCGGTCGGGTGCCGGCCGATGCTGGCGACGACGGTGGGCTGATCGTGCTTGGAGCCGGCCCGCTCGGGGTTGTCAGCGGACCACTGGTGCCGAGCCTTGCAGCCGAGCTGCGGCTGACCGGCGATTTTCTCGAGCGCGGCCTGCCGGTGCTCGGCATCGGCCTTGGCGCCGTGATACTCGCCGTCGCTACCGGCGGTGGTGCGGTTGAAGCGCCGCTCCGTTTCACCATCGGCGAGGGCCGCCGTATGGTACCGGATGCGCTCTGCGGCCATCTGCCGGAACGGTTTCCTGTCGTCACCTACATGCGCGACAGGCCGGCGCTCCCCGCCGCCGCCCGTGTTCTCGCCACCGACGATGCGGGCCAGCCAGTCGTCTTTCAGATCGGCGATGCTGGTATTGGCTTCCTTGGCCATCCGGGTATGAAGTCGGCTATGGTCGAGGACCTGATCATAGCCGGCGATGATGTTCCGGAGGGAACGGCGGACGGGCTGTCGGCGCTGCGGGCGGTGCAATCCGACATCGCGGAAGCCTTGACCGAGATCATGGTCGGCCTTGTCGAACAAACGCAATGGATGCCACCAAGCCCCTAAAGGCCGCAAACGAGGGGTTCAAAACGGATCTGAAGGGTGTGGCAATTATTCAATAAATGCTATATGAACGCCGACAACACTGAGGCGAGTTGGGGAGGGAAGACACTCGGGTCGGGGACCGGAGAGCCGGTCCGCGAACGGTTTTTGCCGTGAGGGAGGAGATCGCCGCGTGGCGAACAAGCTGATCATCATCATGGTCAACACCGACCCGCGCAACGGCGAAGAACTGGGTGCGCCATTCTTCCAGGCGTCGGTGGCTGCGGCCATGGACTATGAGGTCGAGGTCATCTGCACCGCGACGGCCGGCCGGCTCATGAAAAAGGGCGTGGCCGACAGGCTGGTGGTCAAGGAGGGCTCGCCCAAGACCGTCTACGAGTTCATCAAGGAGGCGCACGAGGCGGGCGTGAAGTTCTACTGCTGCTCGCCCAACCTCGACCTCTTCGACATGAGCGAGGACGACCTCATCCCCGAGTGCGAGGGGATCGTCGGCGGCGCCAAGGTGATCGAGTCGGTGATGGAGGATGACGACGCACGGGTGCTGACCTACTAGCGTCGCCAGAGGAGACCAGGGATGCAGGAGCACACGGCCATCGGCGATCCGGTTTCGGCCGCGCCGGCCGTGCCGTACGAGAAGCTCGAGGAAGTCTTCGACGACATCCGCTCGCACCTGCTCTACGACCACGAGCTGCATGGATGCCTCAACTGCGGCATCTGCACCGCCACCTGCCCCTCCGCCTATTACTATGACTACTCGCCGCGTGAGATCGTCCAACTGTTGTGGACCGAGAACCTCGAGGGCATCTACGACGCCATGCAGGAGAAGATCT
>CAYTXI010000053.1:0-16892 GCA_964441935.1 uncultured Bauldia sp. | reverse complement strand
TGGCCGAGATAAGCCTCCGCCGTCTCCTTCATCTTCTGCAGGATGAAGGCCGAAATCTGCGAGGGAGAGTATTTCTTGCCGTCTGCCTCGGCCCATGCGTCACCGTTTGGCGCTTTGACGATCTTGTAGGGGACAAGCTCCTTGTCCTTAGCGACCGTGGCGTCGTCGTAGCGCCGTCCGATCAGGCGTTTAATGGCGAAGAAGGTTCGTTCCGGGTTGGTCACCGCTTGGCGCTTGGCCGGTTGGCCGGTCAGTCGTTCGCTCTCGTCGGTGAAGGCGACCATCGAGGGCGTGGTGCGCGCGCCTTCCGCGTTCTCGATGACCTTGGCGTTCTTGCCGTCCATGACCGCCACGCACGAGTTGGTCGTGCCGAGGTCTATACCGATCACCTTAGCCATTCTCTTGCTCTCCTTACCGGCAGACCGTGACCGATCCCGCCCTCGGGGCCCCGGCCGATCCCCTGACGTGATTCGCGGCTCCTGTCGAGGAAAGCCCCCGGGAGCGCCACTTCCCGGCGTATATAAGAAGGCCGCAAATCGGCCGCAAGCCGCCCATGCTGAGTCGAGGAACCCGAAATGTCGTACATTGACAAGCGGTTCGCCTTGTCGCCCGCCGCCCCGGCTCTCGCTGTCTTGATGCTTGTCTGCGCCGCACTCGCTGGCAGCGCATACGCTCAGACCGTGACGCCGCCGCACGGAAGCGCGCTGAGGACTGCCGTCCTCGACGCCGTCCGCCCGATGGTCGAAGCCGAGGTCGGCGCCCCGGTTGAGTTCGTCGTTGGCGACATGCGCGTTCTTGGCGAGTGGGCCCTCGTCAGCCTCACTCCACAGCGGCCGGGCGGCGGCGCCATCGAGTACCTGTACACCCGTTATCAGACCGCCTGGGAGAACGATATGTTCGGTTACACCGTCTCCGCGCTCCTGCGCCGGACGCCGAAAGGCTGGCTGGTCTACGAGTACGACCTCGGCGCCACCGATGTTCCCTGGATCGGCTGGAGGGACTATTACCCCGTACCGCCCGAGGTGTTCCCCGGGCAGTGACACGCGTCACGTCTGTCCCGGCACTGCGACTTCGGCGGATCTCGCCGCTGCCCGTTCACTCGCGCGCACTGCGGCGATGGCGGCGGCCACCTCGTTGTCGGCCGGATCCGGGCTCGGGAAGATCTCGCTGAACGGTTTCGAGCGGCCATCGTCCTGCACCACCCGGACATGGTACCGCCTCAGCCGCCGCGGCTCCGGCACGCCGCACGAGTGGGCGATGATCTCAACCTCCTTGCAGATGTTGGTGCAGTAGTTCGCCACCCTGAGGGCCTTGTCCTGAGGATGCAGCCCCTGCTGCAGCCGCGGATTGTGTGTCGCCACGCCCGTCGGGCATGTGTTTCTGTTGCATTTAAGGGATTGGATGCACCCGAGCGCGAACATGAAGCCGCGGGCGCTGACGACGAAGTCGGCGCCGACCGCAAGCGCCCAGGCCACGCCTGACGGCGTCACGAATTTGCCCGACGCGATCAGACGCACGCGCTCCTTCATGCGGTGGCGCTTGCGGATGTCATCGACCATCGGCAGCGACTCGCGCACCAGCAGCCCGACGTTGTCCATCAGCGGCATCGGCGCGGCGCCGCTGCCGCCGTCGCCGGAGTCGATCGTGATGAAGTCGGGCGCCGATTCACTGCCGCGTCGTGCCACTTCGGTGAACAAAGCCTCGAGCCAGTCGTAGAAGCCGATCACGCACTTGAATCCGACGGGCTTGCCGGTCACTTCGCGGATGCGCACGATCATGTCGATGAGCTCGCCGACGTTGCTGATCTCCGGATGCCCGTTCGGCGAGATCGAATCGACGCCCGCGGGAATGCCGCGGATTGCGGCGATCTCCGGCGTCACCTTGACCGCCGGCAAAATGCCGCCCTTGCCAGGCTTGGCGCCCTGCGACAGCTTGATCTCGAACATCTTGATGCGGTTGTCGTCGGCGAGTTCCCTGAGGCGGTCTTCCGACAGCTCTCCCGCCGCGTCGCGCACGCCGTATTTCGCCGTGCCGATCTGGAAGACGATGTCTGCGTTGCCTTCCAGGTGATAAGGGGCGAGACCCCCTTCGCCGGTGTTGAGCCAGCACCCGGCGAGCGCCGCGCCACGCGACAATGCCTGCACGGCCGGCTTCGAAATGGCGCCGAAGCTCATCCCCGAGATGTTGAAGAATGACGGCGCCGCGTAGGGCTGGCGGCAGCCCGGGCCGATCACCATGGCCTTGGTCTCAGCGCGGTCGCCGTGAAGGGTGGGGAACGGGCAGTTGACGAACATCACCGTCCCGGGCGCCCACAGATTCTTGGTCGAACCGAACGCGACCGTATTGTCCTTGCCCTGGGCGGCCCGGTAGACCCATTGCCGTTCCGCTCGGTTGAACGGCATTTCCTCGCGGTCCATGGCGAAGAAATACTGGCGGAAGAACTCTCCGAGCGTGATGAAGATATCGCGGAAGCGACCAACCACGGGATAGTTGTGGCGCACCGCGTCGCGGTGTTGGGTAACGTCGATGACGAAGATGACGACAATCGCTGCGGCGGCGATGCCGATGACGAACACGAACAGGGTCGACAGGAGATCGAGCGCGGCCGCGACGGGGCCTGGAACGAGCGATTCCATCGGCGAGCTCCTGGGCTGGCGCAATCGACCTCCCGCGGACAATGCACCATGAACCGCGGATTGCCAGACGAGACCGGCGCATGTCGCGCAGGTTTGATACATTTACCCTACTGGCGTGAGAATGAGCAGCGTCTTGCTCTCGCAGCCGTGATGGCGGCGCTGGCTGCCGCGCCGTTGTTCATGCCGACAATGCCGAAGACCGGCAAGCCATTCTCCGTGCGCATGACCAACCTCGGCCCCTTGGGCTGGATGTCGGACAGGGAAGGGGGCTACCGCTATCAGCCGACCCATCCGGAAACCGGCAAGCCATGGCCCCCGATCCCGCCGATGGTGCTCGATGTGTGGCGCAAAGTGACCGATTACCCGCACGATCCGGAGGCCTGTCTTGTCAACTACTACGCTCCGGGGACCCGCATGGGCCTCCACCAGGACCGCGACGAGGAGGATTTTGCGGCTCCGGTCGTCTCGATTTCGCTGGGCGACGGCTGCCGCTTCCGCGTCGGCGGCACCACGCGCGGCGATCCAACCCGCTCGCTGAGGCTCACATCCGGCGACGTCGTCGTCCTCGGCGGCGAATCCCGCCTCGCCTTCCACGGCGTCGACCGCATCTACCCCGGCACCTCAACGCTGCTTCAGGACTGGTTCCCAGAGGGCGGCCGCATTAACCTGACGCTAAGGCGTGTGACCCGACCTTGATCGCCATGCGCCTCACCCTCACCACCGTCGCGCTCATAGGCGGCATCCTCGCCGCGCTCGCCGCGCGCGCCCAGGGCCTTACCGGCATGGAGAAGCAAATCCTGCCGATGACCAAGGATAGTTGGGTAGCGTTCCGCGACTACGACGGCCGGCAGTTCATCTACTTCACCCAGCTTCTCGTCTATCGCTGCGGGCTTGCCGAGATCCGCTTCTCTATCGACGGCGACGACCTGGCCGAGCGCTTCCCCCTGCCACCCTGCGACCCCGAGCGGCCGAACGAGATCGACGCGGAGAAATACCCGCCATACCTGACGCTACCGCTCGGCTCCGCCAGCGAGATCGCTGTCCAGGTCGTCTATTCGGACGGCGAGGAGAGCGAGGTCCATCGCTACGTCCCTTGCGAGAACGCCGGCGACTCGACCTGCACCGTTCTGGTCGAGTAGCGGCGAGGCCTCCGCGCCCCCACCCTCACATGCTCTGCGGCGCCGGCACCATCCAGCCTTGCGCCGCACCAGCCGCGTCGGCAACGATGGCGATGCGCCCGACGCCTGGAACATCCGCGGGCTCGCGCAGGATCTTGCCGCCGGCCGCCGTGAGCCTCTTCAGGCGCTTGTCGACGTCGTCGACCGCGATGTACGCGAGCCAATGCTCCGGCATGCCGTCGAACATCGGCCCCTTTTGCATCTGCATCATGCCGCCGACCATCTCGCCGTTCGACTTGATGAGCGTGTAGGTCGTGCCCTCGCCCATCGGCATGTCCTCGAACGACCAGCCGAGCGTCTTCTTGTAGAAGTCCTTGGCCTTCTTGGCGTCCCAGGTCATCAGTTCGTTCCAGTGAAACCCGCCGTGCGCAGTCATCGCTTCCTCCTTAACCAGATGGTTAAACGAGCACAGGAGACCGTCACGTGCAAGTGAATTTTCTGCGACGGACCGGGTCCGCCTAGCCGCTGACGTTGAACGCCGCCAGGGCCGCCATGTTAACGATGTCGGAGTCGCGCGCGCCAAGCGAGACGATCTGTACCGGCTTGTCGAGGCCGACCAAAAGCGGCCCGATCACGGTGGACCCGCCAAGCTCCTGGAGCATCTTTGTCGAGATCGCAGCAGAATGATACGCCGGCATGATCAGCACGTTCGCCGGTCCCGACAGGCGGCAGAACGGGTAGGCGGCCATCGAATTCGGGTTGAGCGCCACGTCGGCAGCCATCTCGCCGTCGTATTCGAAGTCGACCCGGCGCTGGTCGAGGATTTCGACGGCATCGCGGACCTTGCGCGCCCGATCGCCTTCCGGCTGGCCGAACGTCGAGTAGGCAAGGAGCGCCACCCGCGGTGTGTAGCCGAGGCGGCGGGCGACGCCCGCGGCTTCCTCGGCAATGTCGGCGAGCGCCTCCGGCGACGGCATGTCGTGGACCGCCGTGTCGGCGACTAGGACGAGCCGGCCGCGGGCGAGTACCACCGACACGCCGATGACCCGGTGTCCGGGCTTCGGGTCGATCACGCGGCAGACGTCGCCGAGCACCGTCGAGTAGTTGCGAGTCACGCCTGAAACCATGGCGTCGGCGTCGCCGAGCGCCACCATGCAGGCGCCGAAATGGTTGCGGTCGGTATTGACGAGCCTCTGGCAATCGCGGAACAGGTAGCCCTTACGCTGCAGTCGGGCGTAGAGGAAGTCCGCGTAGTCCGCGTTGCGCCGCGACAGCCGCGCGTTGTGGATTTCGATTCCCTCGTGGATGTCGATGCCCGCGCGATCGGCGGTACTTCGCACTGTCTCCTCGCGCCCGATCAGGATGGCGGTGCCGAGCTGATGATGGATGAAGCTCGCCGCCGCCCGGATCATCTGCTCCTCCTCGCCCTCGGCGAAAACCACCCGCTTCGGTGTACGCCGCACCCGCTGGAAGATTCGCTGCAGCGTTCCGACGATCGGATCGCGTCGTGCCGACAACTGGATCTTGTACTGCTCCATGTCGTCGATGGGCTTGCGCGCCACGCCTGAATCCATCGCCGCCTTGGCCACGGCAGCCGGCACCTCCGACAGAAGCCGCGGATCGAACGGCACCGGGATGATGTACTGCGGGCCGAACTTCGGCCTCACCCCCTGGTAGGCGGCGGCGACCTCGTCGGGCACGTCCTCGCGCGCGAGCGTCGCCAGCGCGTGCGCCGCCGCCGCCTTCATCGCCTCGTTAATGGTGGTCGCGCGCACGTCGAGAGCGCCGCGGAAAATGTAGGGAAAGCCCAGAACGTTGTTGACCTGGTTTGGGTAGTCCGACCGCCCCGTTGCCATGATCGCATCGTCGCGGACCTTGGCGACCTCCTCCGGCGTGATCTCCGGATCGGGATTGGCCATGGCGAAGATGATCGGGTTGTCTGCCATCGAGGCGATCATCTCCGGCGTGAAGGCGCCCTTGGCCGAGAGCCCGAACAGGACGTCGGCGCCCTCGATCGCCTCGGCCAGCGACCGGGCCTTGGTGTCGGCCGCGTGCGCCGCCTTCCACTGGTTCATGCCTTCCGTGCGGCCCTGGTGGATCGGTCCCTTGGTGTCGCACAGGATGATGTTCTCGGCCCGCATCCCCAGCGCCTTGACGAGTTCGACACAAGCGATGCCGGCTGCCCCGGCGCCGTTGCACACAAGGCGTGCGGTCGCCATCTCACGCCCGGTCAGAAAAAGCGCATTGATCAATCCTGCCGCGGCAATGATCGCGGTGCCGTGCTGGTCGTCGTGGAACACCGGGATATCCACGGCCTCGCGCAGGCGACTTTCGATGACGAAGCAGTCCGGCGCACGGATATCCTCGAGGTTGATGCCGCCGAACGACGCTCCCAGAAAACGCACGCAATCCACGAACTCATCGACGTCCTCGGTCGAGACCTCCAGGTCGATTGAATCGACGTCGGCAAAACGTTTGAACAGGACAGCCTTGCCCTCCATCACCGGCTTGGCCGCTAGCGCCCCGAGGTTGCCGAGGCCGAGGATCGCCGTGCCGTTGGTGATCACCGCGACCATGTTGCCCCGGTCGGTGTAGTCGAAGGCAGTCTGCGGGTCCGCCGCGATCGCCTTAACCGGCACGGCCACGCCCGGCGTATACGCGAGCGACAGGTCACGCTGCGTCGCCATCGGCTTGGTCGCCGTGATCTCGAGCTTCCCCGGCCGCCCCTCCGAATGGAAGTTGAGCGCCTCCTGGTCGGTGACCGAGTGGCCGGCCTTCGGCGGCATTCCGTTGTCGGGCATGCGCTGCGTTCCTCGGGTGCGCTTCGAGACCCCGCGCCCCCATCAGTCCTGACCATATCATCGCGGTTGATGGTGACCAACGGCGCTCGGTTCCGTCGAACGCTGGCGGCGCATCTGATAACCTCGCGCCCCATGAACCGCCCCACCGCAGCGTCCGATCCCGACCGCGCCACGCCGATGATGGCGCAGTACATCGAGATCAAGGCCGCCAACCCGGACTGTCTGTTGTTCTACCGGATGGGTGACTTTTACGAGTTGTTCTTCGATGATGCGGAAGTCGCCTCGCGCGCACTCGGCATCACGCTCACCAAGCGCGGCAAGCATTTCGGCAACGACATCCCGATGTGCGGCGTGCCCGTCCACGCCGCCGACCAGTACCTGCAGAAGCTGATAGCCCTTGGCCACCGCGTCGCGGTCTGCGAGCAGACCGAGGACCCGGCCGAGGCTAGGAAGCGCGGCGCCAAGGCCCTGGTCAGACGCGACGTCGTTCGCCTGGTGACGCCTGGCACCCTGACCGAGGACGCGCTGCTCTCGCCCGGACGCAACAACTACCTCGCCGCGCTCGCCCGCAGCCGCGGCGGCGACGGCGGTGACGACTATGCTCTCGCATGGATCGACATTTCCACCGGCGAGTTCCGTCTTGCCGCGAGCACGGCCGAGCGCTTCGCCGCCGACCTCGCCCGCATCGCGCCGAGCGAGGTGATCGTCTCCGACGCCGTCTTCGCCGACCCCGCGCTCAAGCCGCTGTGGCTGGGCCTCGACGCTGCGGTCACGCCTCTGTCCGCGGCCTTCTTCGACGGCTCAACTGCCGGCGAGCGGCTGGCGGCTTATTTCGGCGTTCTGAGTCTGGATGCCTTCGGAGCCTTCAGCCGCGTCGAGCTGTCGGCCGCGGCCGCTGCGCTCGCCTACGTCGAGAAAACCCAGATCAAGGAGCGCCCGCCGCTGTCGCCGCCAATCGCCGAGGCAGCGGGCGAGGCCATGGTCATCGACGCCGCCACCCGCGCCAACCTGGAACTCGCCGTCTCCGTTTCTGGCAGTCGGCGCGGCAGCCTCATCGATACGGTCGATCACACGGTCACCAGCGTCGGCGCGCGGCTTCTCGCTCGGCGCATCGCTGGCCCATCCACCGACCTCGCCGTTATCGGCCGCCGCCTCGACGCTGTCGAATGGATGCTCGACGACATGGGCCGCACGGGCGCCATCCGCGACCAACTCGCTGCGGCCCCGGACATTGCCCGCTCGCTGTCCCGCCTCAGCCTCAACCGCGGCAGCCCGCGAGACCTTGCCGCGATCCGCGACGGGCTGAGAGCGGCCTCCGCCCTCGGAGCGGCGATCGGCGGGGCAGGGGATCCGCCATCGACGGAGATCGCCAATGCTGCCGCCACGCTCGCCGAGACGCCTGGTGACCTTGTCGACGCCTTGGCCGCGGGCCTCGCTGATGACCTGCCGCATCTCAAGCGCGACGGCGGCTTTGTACGCCCCGGCTACGATCGCGATCTCGACGAGGCGCGGCGGCTACGCGACGAGTCGCGCCGAGTGATCGCCGGCCTCCAGGCGACCTACGCCGCGGAGACCGATCTCCGCACGCTCCGCATCAAGCACAACAACGTCCTCGGCTACTTTATCGAGGTCGGCGCCGGCTCCGCCGACCGGTTGATGACCGCCCCTCTCAACGCCAGGTTCATCCACCGGCAGACGCTGGCAAGTGCGGTGCGTTTCACCACGTCCGAGCTTGCAGACCTCGAGGCCAAGATCGCTGGCGCCGGCGAGCGTGCCCTAGCGCTGGAGCTTGCCGCCTTTGACGCCCTTGCCGCGCGCGTTATTGCCGCCTCGGCAACGATCCGCTCGGTCGCCGATGCGCTTGCGGTCCTCGACGTCACCGCGGCTTTCGCCGTCCTCGCCGACAAGGAGGGCTACTGCCGCCCCTCGATCGACGGTTCGCTCGCCTTCACCGTTCGTGGCGGACGCCATTCCGTCGTCGAGCAGGCCATGCGCGCAAGCGCCGCCGGCCCCTTCGTCGCCAACGATTGCGATCTCGGCCCGCCGGCGGGCGAGAACGCCGGGCGCATCTGGTTGGTGACCGGGCCCAACATGGCCGGCAAGTCGACGTTCCTGCGCCAGAACGCGTTGATCGCGATCCTCGCTCAGGCCGGCTCCTACGTGCCGGCGAAGTCTGCGGTCATTGGCGTTGTCGACCGCTTGTTCTCGCGCGTTGGCGCGGCCGACGATCTTGCCCGCGGTCGCTCAACGTTCATGGTCGAGATGATCGAGACCGCCGCCATCCTCAATCAGGCCGGCCCGCATTCGCTGGTCATTCTCGACGAGATCGGCCGCGGCACCGCGACTTTCGACGGTCTGTCGATTGCCTGGGCGGCGATTGAGCACCTCCACGAAGTCAACCGGTCGCGCGCCCTCTTCGCCACCCACTATCACGAGCTGACTGCGCTCGCTCACCGCTTGGCTCGACTCGACAACGTTACCGTTCGGGTCAAGGAGTGGAAAGGTGACGTAGTCTTCCTTCATGAGATCGTCTGCGGCACGGCGGATCGTTCGTACGGCATCCAGGTTGCGCGCCTTGCCGGCCTACCCGCGGTCGTTGTAGAGCGCGCCCGCGCGGTCTTGCATCAGCTCGAGGAGACCGATCGAAAGTCGCCGGTTGACACTCTGGTCGACGACCTTCCGTTATTTTCGACCGCCCAGACCGGCGCCAGCGCCGAACCAGAGACCGACGCGGTGGCCGACATGATCGACGGCATCGCGCCTGACGAACTCACGCCACGCGAGGCGCTGGAAGCACTGTACAGGCTGAAGACGGCGCGTGCAGCGAAGCGTGAGTGATGAACTGCGGGAGCGCGACGATGGCCGCGTCGAAGGAAGAGTTTCTGTGGGGTGCTGCGAGCGCCGCCTATCAGGTAGAAGGCGCCTGGGACGCCGATGGCAAAGGCCTATCCAAGTGGGACGTCTATACCAATCGCTACCATGGCACCGAGGCGGTAATCGGCAAGCAGGAGACGGGCAACGTCGCCATCAACGCCTATAGCCGTGACCAGTACCTCAAGGATATCGCTATGATGCGCGAGGCCGGCCTCAACGCCTACCGCTTCTCGCTGTCATGGCCGCGCATTCTGCCGGAGGGCGTCGGCCGGGTGAACCAGCCCGGTCTCGATTACTACAACCGCCTCGTCGACGACCTCATCGCCAGCGACATCAAGCCGGTGGTGACCCTCTACCATTGGGATTTCCCTTGGGTGCTCCACGAGAAGGGCGGCTTCCACAATCGCGACGTCATCGGCTGGTTCCGCGAGTATGCGGGCGTGGTGTTCGGCGCCTTCGGCGATCGCGTCGACAAGTTCATCACCATGAACGAGCCGTACGTCGACGTGTTCTTCATGGACCTCGTTGCAGACAACATCGTCAGCCGGCGCCCGCCGTTTGGGTTCACCGCCGAGCAGTATGGCCGCCAGGTTCCCGCGCTCCATAACCTGTTCCTGGCTAGCGCCGCGGCGGTCAGCGACTATCGTGCCGCCGGCCACACGGGCATGATCGGCATTGCCATCCCCCTCAGCCCGACAATCCCGGCCGACCCGAACAATCCCGCCGACGTCGCGGCCGCCCGCACGTGGGAGGCTTTTCATGATCGCTGGTCGCTGGACGCGCCCACTCGCGGCTCGTACGCCGATGAGGTTCTCGCGACGTTGACCAAGCTCAATCCGCGGTTCTCGGTTTCCGACGCCGATCTTGCCCTTCTGCAGGCCGGCCGCGTCGACTTCCTCGGCGTCAATTTCTACGCTCCGTCATACGTGCGCCACAGCGCCGACCGTCCGTTGGGCGCCGAGCCCGGCATCAACCCGGACGAGCTCAAGGCCCACAACGGCCCGGTGCGCCCCGAGGCGCTCCATAGGCTGCTGCTCCGCATTCGCGACGAGTATGACAATTTACCGATCTTCATCACCGAGAACGGTGCCGGCTTCGGCGACCGTGACGAGGTCATGGTCGACGGCGTGGTCAAGGACCCGCTGCGCACCGACTACATTGCCCGCCATATCGACGCGGTCCTCAAGGCCCGGAGCGAGGGCGCCGATGTCCGCGGCTATTTCGCCTGGTGCCCGTTCGACAACTTCGAATGGTTCCGCGGCTACGAGACCCGCTTCGGCCTGATCCACGTCGATTTCGCCACCCAGAAGCGCACCCCCAAGCAGAGTCTCTTTGCCTATCGCGATATCGTCGCCGCCAACGCGTGACGCGCCGGTGCCGAGTGGCGGATTTGGCGCCGTCGGCAAATCCACGCTAGGTTCCACCGCGTCGAATCCTTGGTATCGCCGTGCGATGAACAAAGCTGTTGCCGTGCCCGACGCCCTCGTCGACGGCGAAGCCCTTCGTGACAGGCTGGTTACGTTGGCCGGCAAGGGCGGCGAGCCGTCGGCCAAGGCACGCGCGGGGATCGTTGCCCGACTCAAGAAGGTGCTCGCCGACGGTCGCGCCGAGGCGGAGCACCGCCTCAGATCCGACGGCCGCGGCACGCTTTGTGCCAAGCGGTTGTCCGTTCTCCAAGATACGCTCGTCGGCGCCATCCATCACCTCGCCGCCACCCACGTCTACCGCTCCGTCGCCCCGACCGCCGCCGAGCGCATGGCGGTGGTCGCCGTCGGTGGCTATGGCCGCGGTACGTTGGCGCCCGGCTCCGACGTCGACCTACTCTTCCTGCTCCCTTACAAGCAGACGCCGTGGGGCGAGAGCGTTGTCGAGTTCGTTCTGTACATGTTGTGGGATCTTGGCCTGAAGGTCGGCCACGCCACCCGCAGCGTCGACGAATGCATCCGACTTGCCCGCTCCGACATGACCATCCGTACCGCGGTCTTGGAAGCGCGCTTCCTGTGCGGGGACAGCGCCCTCTATGAAGCGCTCGCCACCCGGTTCGACGCCGAGGTCGTCAAAGACACCGGTCGCGCGTTCACTGCCGCTAAGCTCGCCGAGCGTGACGAGCGTCATCGCCGGCAGGGCGCCTCGCGCTACCTGGTCGAGCCCAACGTCAAGGAAGGCAAGGGGGGCCTCCGCGATCTCCACACGCTGTTCTGGATTGCCAAGTATTTCTACCGGGTTGGCAGCGAGGACGAGTTGGTCGAGGTCGGCGTGTTCTCCAAGGCGGAGCTCAAGCTATTCCGCAAGGCCGAGGATTTCTTGTGGGCGGTTCGCTGCCACCTGCATTTCCTCACCGGTCGCGCCGAGGAGCGGCTGTCCTTTGACCTCCAGCCCGAGATGGCCCGGCGCCTTGGCTACACCGCTCACCCTGGCTTGAAGGACGTCGAGCGGTTCATGAAGCACTACTTCCTGATCGCCAAGGACGTCGGCGATCTGACGCGGATATTCTGCGCGGCCCTCGAGGAGCATCACGCCAAGCCGCCACCGATGCTCAACCGCTTGTTCGGCCTGCCGACCCGCCGCCGGAGCAAGATCCCCGGTTCCACCGACTTCGTCGTCGACAACGACCGCATCAACGTCGCCAGCAGCAAAGTGTTCGCCGATGATCCGGTCAACATCATCCGCATCTTCCACCTCGCCGATCGTTATAACGTCGCTTTCCACCCGGACGCGATGCAACAGATCGCGCGCTCGCTCAATCTGATCGATGGTCGTCTGGGCGACGATGCTGAAGCCAATCGGCTGTTCCTGGAGATCGTCACCTCGCCGCGCCAGCCGGAGGCGGTGCTCAGGCGGATGAACGAGGCCGGCGTCCTCGGTCGCTTTGTTCCTGACTTCGGCAAGATCGTGTCGATGATGCAGTTCAACATGTATCATCACTACACGGTCGATGAGCATCTTATCCGGGCGATTGGCGTCCTCGCCGGGATCGAGCGCGGCGAACTTTCCGATGCTCATCCACTCGCCAGCGAGATCATGCACGGCATCAAGGATCGGCAGGCGCTCTACATTGCGCTCTTCCTGCACGACATCGCCAAGGGCCGGCCCGAGGACCATTCGCTTGCCGGTGCCCGCGTCGCCCGGCGGCTGTGCCCGCGCCTCGGGCTTGATAACGCCCGCACCGAGCTGGTCGCCTGGCTGGTCGAGCAGCACCTGACCATGAGCATCACCGCCCAGTCGCGCGACCTCAACGACCGCAAGACCATCCTCGATTTCGCCGCGATCGTTCAGTCAATGGAGCGGTTGAAAATGCTCTTGGTTCTCACCGTCGCCGACATCAAGGCGGTCGGCCCCGGCGTATGGAACGGCTGGAAGGGTCAGCTTCTGCGCACGCTCTACTATGAGACCGAACCAATCCTCACCGGTGGCCATAGCCAGGCTAGTCGCGACCTGCGCGTCGCCGCCGCCAAGGGCGAACTTGCCGAAGCGCTTGCCGACTGGCCGGCAAGTAACCGCCGCGCCTATCTCGACCGCCACTATCCTGCCTATTGGCTGCGCGTCGATCTCCCTCACAAACTCGCCCACGCCGAGCTCATCCGCGCTGCCGACGAGGCCAAGCGCACGCTGGCCACGGACGTTGCCACTCATGCCTTCGAGGCGGTCACCGAGATCACCGTTCTGGCCCCTGACCATCCGCGTCTCTTGTCGGTGATCGCGGGCGCCTGCACCGTTGCCGGCGCCAACATCGTCGACGCCCAGATATTCACCACCACCACCGGCCAGGCCCTCGATTCCATCTCCATTGGCCGTGCCTTTGCCGACGCGGCAGACGAGATGCGCCGGGCCCGCCGCGTGACAAGTCTCATTGAGCAGGCTCTTTCCGGTTCGCTCGCGCTCCCCGAAATGGTCGCCGGCAAATCTCAGGGCAAAGCCCGCCTCAAAGCCTTTTCGCTGGAGACCGCGATCGTCATCGACAACACCTGGTCGGAACGGTTCACCGTCATCGAAGCGTCGGGCCTCGACCGAACCGGCCTACTCTACGACCTCACCCGGGCCATGTCAGATCTCAACCTCAACATCGCCTCGGCCCACGTCACCACGTTCGGCGAGCGCGCCGTCGACGTCTTCTACGTAACCGATCTCACCGGCCACAAGATCGTCAATCCGTCCCGTCAGGCGGCGATGCGTCGCCGCCTCACCGCTGCCTTCGACGGCACCCGGGCCGCGGCCGCGCCGGCCCGCGCCAGACGCAAGGAGCCGGCTTGATTCCGAACCGACGATGCCGCTCCTGAGGAACTTCGCCACCGTCGGTGGCGCAACCGCCTCGAGCCGCGTTCTTGGCTTCGTCCGCGACATCTTGATCGCCGCCGCGCTCGGCACCGGCCCGGTTGCCGACGCGTTCTTCGTCGCTTTCCGCGTCCCCAATCTGTTCCGCCGCCTGTTCGCCGAGGGCGCGTTCAACGCCGCCTTCGTCCCGCTGTTCGCGAAGTCTCTGGAAACCGAGGGTGAGGCGGAAGCGCAACGCTTTGGCTCTGAGGCACTGAGCGCGCTCCTCACCGCGTTGCTGGTTCTGAGTGCGGTGATCGAGATCGCCATGCCGCTTTTCATGTACGTTCTCGCCCCCGGCTTCGCGTCCGAGCCCGACAAGTTCGACCTCACCGTTTTCCTTACCCGGATCGCGTTCCCCTATTTGGTCTTCGTCTCTCTGCTCGCCTTCTACAGCGGCGTCCTGAACGCCCGTGACCGGTTCGCCGCCGCCGCCTTCGCCCCCGCGCTCCTCAATGTCGTGTTCATCGCCGCCCTGCTCTTTGTCTTCTGGGCCGGCTATCAGAAAGACCCGCATGCAGGCGTCATACTTGCCTGGGCGACTCTGGTTGGCGGCATTGTTCAGTTCGCCGCGGTCCTCTGGGCGGCGACCCGCGATGGAATGGTGTTCCGGCTGGTGCAGCCGCACCTGACCCCCCGCGTCAAACGGCTCGCCAGCCTCGCTCTGCCTGGCGTTCTCGCTGGCGGCATAACCCAGATCAACATCGTCATCGGCACCATCATCGCCTCACTGGCGCCGGGCGCCGTCTCCTACCTCTACTATGCCGACCGCATCTATCAGCTACCCCTCGGCATCGTCGGCATCGCCATCGGCATCGTCCTGTTGCCGGATCTGTCGCGTCATCTCGGCGCCGGCCGCGCCGACCTGGTCGACCACAGCCAGAACCGCGCGCTCGAGTTTTCGATGGCCCTAGCCTTGCCCGCTGCGGTCGCCCTCGTCGTCATGGCCGACCCGATCATCGCCGTGCTGTTCCAGCGCGGCAGCTTCTCCGCCGCTGACACCGCCGCCAGCGCCGACGCGCTCGTCGCCTTCGCCTTCGGTCTGCCGGCCTTTATCCTCATCAAGGTGTTCCAGCCGGGCTTCTTCGCCCGCGAAGACACCCGCACGCCGATGTGGTTCGCCGGTGCTGCCGTCGTCGTCAACGTCGTCGTGTCGCTCGTCCTCTTCCCGTTCCTCGCGCACGTCGGCATTGCCATTGGCACGTCGCTCGCTGGCTGGGTCAACGCCGCGCTCCTCGGCGGCACGCTGTGGCGCCGCGACCGCTTCCATGTCGATTCCAAGATGGCGCGGCGCCTGCCGCTGCTCGCGCTCGCTTCGCTGCTGATGGGCATCTGCCTGGCAGTTGCCGTCCGGCTGTTCCGGCCCGCGCTCGCCGACCCCGGCCTGCTAGTCCGCGCGGCGAGCGTCGCGGCTCTGGTCCTCGGCGGTATCGTCGTCTACGGACTGTTCTGCCAGCTCGCTGGCGTCGTCGATTTCCGTGATGCGTTTACGGCGGTGCGCCGCCGCGCCTGAGACGCTTGCGTGTCCCGTCCGCGTCCGCCATAACGCCGCCGCCAGCGCCGCCGGGGGACCATCGATGACGACATTCAGCCCGCGTGTGTTTTCGGGCGTTCAGCCGACGGGCCATCTCCATCTCGGTAACTATCTCGGCGCTCTCAAGCGCTTCGTCGAACTGCAGAAGACGTACGAGTGCATCTACTGTGTCGTCGACCTCCACGCGATCACTGTGCCAACTTCAGTGTGGGGCGGGCCGAAGGAGCTCCCCAACGCAATCCGTCAGGTGACCGCCGCCTTCATCGCCGCCGGCATCGATCCGAAAGCCAACATCGTCTTCAACCAGAGCCAGGTCGCCGCCCACGCCGAGCTCGCTTGGATCTTCAATTGCGTTGCTCGCCTCGGTTGGCTCAACCGCATGACTCAGTTCAAGGAGAAGGCGGGCAAGGATCGCGAGGCCGCCTCGATCGGCCTCTACGATTATCCGGTGTTGATGGCCGCCGACATCCTCGCCTATCTCGGCACGCACGTTCCGGTCGGCGACGACCAGAAGCAGCACCTCGAGCTCGCCCGCGACATCGCCACCAAGTTCAACAATGATTTCTCCGAGTCGATCGCCGAACACGGCTTCGGGGATCAGTTCTTTCCGGTCACCGAGCCGCTGATCACCGGTCCGGCGACCCGCGTCATGTCGCTTCGCGATGGTACCAAGAAGATGTCGAAGTCGGACGCCTCCGACAATTCGCGCATCAACCTCACTGACTCGGCCGACCTCATCGCCCAGAAGATCAGGAAGGCAAAGACTGATCCGGACCCCCTGCCGAGCGAGGTCGCGGGTCTCAAAACCCGTCCCGAAGCCGACAATCTGGTCGGCATTTACGCCGCCCTCGCCGATATCTCCAAGGCCGACGTCCTGCGCGACTACGGCGCCGCCCAGTTCTCGGTTTTCAAGCCGGCGCTCGCCGACCTCGCGGTGGAGAAACTCGGCCCGATAGCTGCCGAGATGCGCCGCCTTCTCGCCGACCCCGGCCACATCGACGCGGTCCTCGTCGCCGGCGCCGAGCGGGCCGCCGCCATCGCCGAGCGGACCATGAACGGTGTCAAGGACGTCGTCGGCTTCGTCAGGCGGAAGTGAGCGAATAGGGACTGTGGGCTTGCCGAACGCTATTCGCTATTCGCTCCTCGCGCGTCCTGTGGCAGCATGATCCAATGGCAGTGAAGCGCAGAAGCGGCGAGGAGGGCCATCGCCGCAAGTTCCTCGTAGTCATCGACAACACGCCCGAGTGTTCGCGCGCGTTGCTTTACGCCGCCCGCCGCGCCGAGCACACCGGCGGCGCGGTAGTCCTGCTCTACGTCATCGGCCCCGCCGACTTCCAGCATTGGATCGGGGTTGAGAACATCATGCGCGCCGAGGCCATGGACGAGGCCGAGACAACCCTCGGCCGTTTCGCGGACAAGATCCGCGAGTACGCCGACATCGAGCCCGAACAGGTCATCCGCGAGGGCAACCGCGCCGAGGAAATCGTCAACCTGATCGAGGAGGATGCCGACATCGCCATCCTCGTGCTCGCCGCCGGCACTGAGAGCGAGGGGCCGGGCCCGCTGGTCACCGCCCTTGCCGGCAAGCAGGCCGGCACCTTCCCGGTTCCGATCACCA
>CAYTXI010000052.1:0-17432 GCA_964441935.1 uncultured Bauldia sp. | reverse complement strand
CTTCGCAAGCGGCCGCCTGGATGGCTCCGTAACCCGACGGCCGGTGAAAGCCGGTCGCCAGCGTCGATGAACGCAGGCTAAGGGTGCGTGGGCCCGCGCCGCCGGCAAGACCTACCCGGTCGTCCGGCCAACGATCCGCCAATGGGTCGTCCTGGGCTTCCCGGGGACATGCCCGAGGCTGGCACCCCGCTGGTGGGCCGAGGGAGCGGTGGCGCTGGCGGAGAGCGGAAGCAGGACGGTCGATGGAGCCGCGACGAGGCAACCGCCTGCCCACGAGCCCGAGAGCGGAACGAGGGTCGAAAAAGCCGCGGCGGGCGCTTGCAGAGCGCCCCTATCGGACTACCCGGACTGGCGTTCGCGCAAGCGCCCGCCACCCCCTTGTCGCGCCGAAGCCGTGAGGCAAAGGCGGATGGGGGAACAGGAAAAGAGGAGGGAACGTGTCATACCCCGGAGCGAAACCGCTCGCGGGAACGGCGGAGCTTTGCGGGTCGTGAAAACGCGTCAAGAAATAGAAAATCGTCGCCGGAAAATGAACGGATCGAATCAATCAAGAAATCACTCAAGTCATCGGTAGCATCAATGTTTGGCGTCCGCAAGAAACATTTCCAGATTTATTTTCGAGTCGATGCCTTACAATTTGAGAAATTCTTATCATATGCAGTTGAAGCGGATTGAATTCGGAATCGATTTCAGCCGTCTTTTTCCAGGAGATATTCTCATGAATGCCGAAAACAGCAATAACGGCAAGACCGGCACCGACAAGATGGTCAGCCCCGGCGCCGCGGAGATAAAGGCGCAGGACCAGAAGCAGGACCAGAAGATGGGCGCCGCGTACAAGGCTGACGACAAACCCGCCGGCCAGGCGGCCGCACCGAAACAGCCGTTGACGGCGGCCATCCGCGAGCGGTGGACGAAGTTCGCCGACGGCGACCTCGACGACGTCAGGACGCGCGAGCAGCTGGCCACCGCGGTCCAGTCGAAGTACGGCATCACCGCCGACCAGGCCACCACCCAGGTTTCCGAATGGGCCGTCGGCCGCCAGTTCTAAGGTAGCGACAGGTCCAGGGAGGGGACGCGCGGGATCTTGTTTCGTGCGTCAGGAAAGGCCCGGCATCGCGATGCCGGGTCTTTTTTTGCCCGCCGCTACTCCTCGGCCACCTGCCAGGTGATCGAGGCGTTGGCGGTGACCGACTGCTCGCCCGGCATCACCGGCACGGGTGCCGCCGCCATCTCCATCCGCGCGAACACCGGGCGCGGGCCGCCGCCGGCGTTGGCGTTGACGGAGGTGATCCGCATCAGCTTGACGCCCGCGGCCTCGGCCATGATCGACGCGCGCCGGCGCGCCTCGGCGATCGCGGCGGCGATCGCCTTATCCTCGGCGGCCTGCCGGTCGGCGATGTCGAAGGCGATGCCGTTCACCCGGTTGGCGCCGGCGGTCACCACCTTGTCGAGGATGCCGCCGGAGGCGGCGATGTCGCGGATCGTCACCCGCACCTGGTTCGACACGTCGTAGCCGATAATCTTCGGCGGGCGGTCGGTGCGCACGTTGTTCGGGGTCTGCTCGTAGACCGGCGAGACCGAGAAGCCGGCGGTAGCGATGTCCTTGTCGGCGACGCCCGCCGCCCGGATCGTCTGGATGACGTTGGTGAGGTCGGCGCTGTTCGCGGCCAGCGCCTCGCCGGCGGTCGTGCCGCGGGTGTCGACGCCGATGGTGACGATGGCGATGTCGGGCACGACCATGACCTCGCCCTCGCCGCTCGCCGACAGCGTCGCCGGCTCGGGTGGGCGCTGCATCAGGACCCGCTGCTGGCCCTGTTGTGCGCGGTCGCGGGGGCCCGGGCCGGCGCCCTTCTGCCCCTGGGCTAGGGCGGGCGCCACCAGGATCAGGACGGCAAGGGCGGCAATCGTTACTTTCATCGCTCGTACTCCGGGGTTCGACATCGCCCGCGGTCGATGTGGCAGCCCATTGCGACGCCTTTGCGGCGCACCGGTTTACCCGTCCCTATCTTTCATCATATATCCCGACCGGCGATCTTCAGGGCCCGTAGCTCAACGGTCAGAGCCGGCCGCTCATAACGGTCTGGTTGCAGGTTCGAGTCCTGCCGGGCCCACCAGTCTTCGCCCGCGAAGCGAGCGAAGGCTGCCGCGCCGGAGCCCGAAGGGCGAAGGCGGGCGTCCACTCCCCGCGAGCTTCGGCTCGGCAAGCCAGCCTTCGGGGGCTCACGATGACTTACGTTTACATCCTCCAAAGCGTTGAGTGTACGGATCGCTTCTACGTGGGACTGGCCAAGGATCTGAAAGACCGACTCAAACGACACAACTCGCGCCAGGTGCCGCATACTTCGAAGTATGCGCCCTGGCGGTTGAAGACCTACATTGCCTTTTCTGACGAAGCGAGCGCAGCCGCTTTCGAGAAGTATTTGAAGACGGCGTCCGGTCGTGCGTTCGCGAAGAAGAGGCTGTAGCGTGTACGACAACGGCATCGTCATCGTCGGGGGAGGGCACGGCGGCTCGCAAACCGCCGCCAGTCTCCGCGCCGAGGGCTACGACGGGCGGTTGACGCTCCTCACCGCCGAGCGCGAGGTCCCCTACCAGCGGCCGCCGCTGTCGAAGGCCTTCCTCAAGGATCCGACCCACGAGCTCCTGCCGCTCCGCCCGCAGTCCTTCTACGACAAGCATGCGATCGACCTCCGCCTCGGCGCCGAAGTCACCGCCATCGATGCGGCTGCCGGCGCGGTCGCCCTCGCCGACGGCGCGTCCGTTCCCTTCGATCGCCTGGTGCTCGCCACCGGCGCCCGCCCGCGCGTCCCGTCCGTCCCCGGCATCGACCTCGACGGCGTCCACACGCTGCGCAGCGCCGCCGACGCTACCCGGTTGCGCGCCGCCCTCCACGCGGCGAACGATGTCGTCGTCATCGGCGGCGGGTTCATCGGCCTCGAGGTCGCCGCCACCGCCCGCCTCCTCGGCAAGATCGTGACGGTCCTCGAAGCCGTCGATTGCCTCATGGGTCGCGTCGTTGCCCCCGAGATCTCCCGCCACTTCCTCGCCCTCCACCGCGGCTGGGGGACCGACGTCCGTCTCAACACGCCGGTCGGGCGGATCGTCGGGGAGAGCGGCCGCGTCGTTGCCGTGGAAGACGGCGAGGGGAACCGTGTCCCCGCCGACCTCGCGGTGATTGGCATCGGCGTCGTTCCGAACGTCGAGCTCGCGGCGGCCTTCGGCATCACGGTCGACGATGGCGTCCAGGTCAACGATTTCATGGAAACCAGCGACCGCCACGTCCTGGCGATCGGCGACTGCGTTCGTTTCGAGCACTGGGCGCTGAAGCGCAGCGTGCGTCTGGAATCGGTGCAGAACGCGGTCGACCAGGGCAAAACCGCGGCGACGACGCTGGCCGGCAAGCGTGAGCCCTACCGTGCGGTGCCGTGGTTCTGGTCTGATCAGGGCGACGTCAAACTGCAGATGGTCGGGCTTTCGATGGACGCCACCGAGAGTGTTGTACGCGGCACGCCGGACGGCGGCAGCTTCTCGGTATTCCACTACCGCGGCGATCGGTTGGTGGCGATCGACTCGGTCAATCGCGCCGCCGATCATATGCTCGGCCGGCGGTTGATCGCCGCCGGCATCTCGCCACCGGCCGAGGTTGTCGCTGACGAGGCGGCCGACCTTAGGGCGCTCGTCAAGGCACCGGCCGGCGCGTGAGAGAGAGGGCGCGCGAAATGGCCAAGTCGTTCCAGGGCTTTCCCGAAGGCACGTTCCAGTTCCTGAACGGGATCACGCGCAACAACAACAAGGCCTGGTTCGACAACCATCGCGACGACTATCAGGCCTACTACGTCGATGCCGCACGCTCCTTCGTGGAAGCGCTGGGACCGCGGCTCAGCAAGCTCTCGCCGACACTCAAATACGAAGCCAGTATCAACGGCTCGCTGTTCCGCATCAATCGCGATGTGCGTTTCTCCAAGGACAGGAGGCCGTACAAGAACCACATCGACCTCTGGTTCTGGCACGGCGACCGTCGCGGTTGGGATTCGCCCGGCTTCTTCTTCCGTATGTTCGCGGACCGGCTGATCCTCGGCGCCGGCATGCACAAGTTCGAGAAGGCGCAGTTCGACGCTTATCGTAATGCGGCGGTCGACGACCGATCAGGGAAGGCGCTGGTCAAGGCGCTCGCCAAGGTGACGGCGGCCGGTCCATACACGATCGGTCAGGCGACGCGAAAGACCGTGCCGCGCGGCTTCGATGCGAACCACGAACGCGCCGCGTTGCTGCTGCACGAGGGGCTCACGGCGGAATACGACGGCGCCATCGACAAATCGGCGGGAACGACGCGTTTCGTCGACGTGTGTATTGGCCATTTCAAGGCCGTGTGGCCGGTCGCCCGGTGGCTGCTCGATGAGGTGGTCGCCGGAACGCCGCGCGCGCGGTCGTAGCGCTCTGAGGGTGACGTTCCGCGACGGCCGGCTACGTCGACGTTTTCGTCAGCCCCATGTCGTTGAGCCAGCGGCCGAGCTCGATCGGGAAGGGGAAGACGATCGTCGAGTTCTGCTCGCCGGCGATGACGTTGAGCGTTGACAGGTAGCGGAGTTGCATCGCTTCCGGACGGCCGCTGAGGATTTCGGCCGCTTCCAGAAGTTTCGCCGCCGCCTGCTGCTCGCCTTCGGCGTTGATGATCTTGGCCCGGCGTTCGCGCTCGGCCTCGGCCTGGCGGGCAATGGCCCGGATCATGGTTTCGTTGATGTCGACGTTCTTGATCTCGACGTTGGCGACCTTGATGCCCCAGGCGTCGGTATGGGTGTCGAGGATCTGCTGGATGTCCTTGTTGAGCTTGTCGCGCTCGGACAGCATCTCGTCGAGTTGGTGCTTGCCGAGGACCGAGCGCAGGGTCGTCTGGGCGATCTGGCTGGTCGCCTGCATGAAGTTCTCAACCTGGATGGTCGCCCGCTCGGGGTCGATGACGCGGAAATAGACGACGGCGTTGACGCTGACCGAGACGTTGTCGCGGCTGATAACGTCCTGGCTGGGCACGTCGAGCACGCGGACGCGAAGGTCGACGCGAACCATTTGCTGAATGTACGGAATCAGGATCATCAACCCCGGCCCTTTGACGCCGGTGAAGCGGCCGAGGGTGAAGACCACGCCGCGGTCGTACTCGCGCAGAATGCGGATTGCCGCGGACAGGAAGGCGATGATGAAGACGGCGACGACGATGTAGAAAATCAGCGACTGCATGGGATCATCTCCCTAAGTTTGTTCGCGCCCGTTTGGCTCAACCGTGAGCGTAAGGCCATTGATGGCCACGACGTGCACGGCAGCTCCCTTCGTCAGCCGCGCTGACGATGACGCGTTCCACCGCTCGCCGTGGACGAGGACGTGACCGTTTTGCCTATGCCAGTCGAGCACCTCGCCGGGCGCGCCAACCATTTCCTCCGCACCGGTGACGACCCTGCGTCGGTAGGCGTTGATCGCAATAGGCACGACAATGAAAGTGAAGGCGAGGCTGGTGACGGTGACCGCGGCGATCACCGGCCAGCCGATCGCGAATTCGGGCACGTCGGTGTCAATGAGTATGGTGAGGCCCAGCGCCACGGCAATCACGCCGCCGATGCCGAGGACGCCGAAGGAAGGAGCAAACGCCTCGGCGATCATGAGCGCGGCGCCGAGCACGACCAGAGCGGCGCCGGCGAAATTGACCGGCAGAGCCGCGAGCGCATAGAGACCGACGAGCAGCGAGATCGCCCCGATGGTGCCGGGGTATATGGCGCCCGGATGGAAGAACTCCAGGATCAGTCCGTAGATGCCGATCATCATGAGCAGAACGGCGACGTTCGGATCGGAGATCGCGGCGAGCAGTTGCGTGCGCCAATCGGGCGCTACCGTCTCGATCTTGAGGTTCGCCGTGGCGAGCACGCGTTCCTCTCCGCCGATGGTGACGGTCATGCCATCGGCGCCGGCCAGCACCTCGCCGAGGTTCTCGGCGATGAAGTCGGCGACGTGCTCGGCGACGGCAGCGTTGGCCGATAGCGTCGCCGCCTCGCGCACGGCGCGCTCGGCAAAGTCTACGTTGCGGCCGCGCAGTTCGGCGAGCGAGCGGATGTAGGCGACGGCGTCGTTGATGGCTTTGGCCTCGCTGGCATTCTCGGGGGCCCGCCGCTCTCTGCCGCTTTCGCCGGTACCGGTGGCGCTGTCACCGTTGTTGTTGCCGGCGCTGCCGTTGCCGCCCTTGTCACCCTCGTCGCCACCGCCGAGGGGCAGGCCGCCGATGGCGACGGGTGTGGCCGCGCCGAGGTTGGTGCCGGGAGCCATGGCCGCGACGTGGCTGGCGTAGAGGATGTAGGTGCCGGCACTCGCCGCCCGAGCGCCCGACGGTGCCACGTAGGTCGCGACCGGCACGGCCGAGCCGAGGATCGCGCGATTGATGTCGCGCATGGATGAGGAGAGGCCGCCAGGCGTGTCCATGCGCAGGATGACGAGGCCGGCGTCGCGCTCGGCCGCCTCCTCGATTCCGCGCGCGATGTAGTCGGCGGTGGCGGGCCCGATGGCGCCGTCGATCTCGAAGACGAGGGCCACGCTGGCGTCGGCAGCTGGCCGGTCCTGGGCGAGGGCGGCGACGCCAATGCCAAGGGCGAACAGCCATGCGGCCATGCGTGAGAATCGGAAGACCCGGACGGCATGGCCGCGGGCCATCGTGCGACGATGCATGTTCCATTCTAGCATCCGACCGCGTGACGGTAAGGGGAGGATCGGCTTCGTGTGATTGCGGCCGGCGCGTCCATCCCCTAGATAAGCGCCGAGCCTTCCCCGGATTTCACGCAGGTGCCCGATCGCCGGGGCAACGGAAATCGCGCGATGGCACGCCAGTTCATCTACCACATGCAGGGTTTGACCAAGACTTACGCCGGCGGCAAGAAGGTCGTCGAGAACATCAACCTGTCGTTCTACCCGGACGCCAAGATCGGCGTGCTCGGGCCGAACGGGTCGGGCAAGTCGACGCTACTTAGGATCATGGCCGGGCTCGACAAGGAGTTCGCCGGCGAGGCGTGGCTCGCCGAGGGCGCGACCGTCGGCTACCTGCCGCAGGAGCCGCGGATCGATCCGACCAAGGACGTGCGCGCCAACGTCATGGAGGGCGTCGCAGCGAAGCAGGCGATCCTCGACCGCTACAACGAGCTGATGATGAACTACTCCGACGAGACGGCGGAGGAGGCGACCAAGCTCCAGGACCAGATCGACTCGCAGAACCTGTGGGACCTCGACAGCCAAGTCGAGCAGGCGATGGACGCGCTCGGCTGTCCGCCGGACGACGCCGAGGTGACCAAGCTCTCAGGCGGCGAGAAGCGGCGGGTGGCGCTCTGCCAGCTCCTGCTCCGCCAGCCGGACCTGCTGCTTCTCGACGAGCCGACCAACCATCTCGACGCCGAGACGGTTCACTGGCTGGAGGCGCACCTCGTCGCCTATCCGGGCGCGATCCTGATCGTCACTCACGACCGCTATTTCCTAGACAACGTCACCGGTTGGATCCTCGAGCTCGACCGTGGGCGCGGCATTCCCTACGAGGGCAACTACTCGGTCTATCTGGAAAAGAAGGCCAAGCGTCTCGCGCATGAAGGCCGCGAGGAGGTCGCGCGCCAGCGGGCGCTGTCTGCCGAGCGCGAGTGGATCGCGGCGAGCCCGCGCGCCCGCCAGGCGAAGTCGAAGGCGCGCATCAAGGCATACGACGAGCTGGTCAAGCGCAGCGAGGAGCGGGCGCCCGACAAGGCGCAGATCATCATTCCGCCCGGCGAGCGCCTCGGCCAGAACGTCATCGATGTCGAGCACCTGTCGAAGGGCTACGGCGATCGCCTGCTGATCGACGACCTCACGTTCAAGCTGCCGCCGGGCGGCATCGTCGGCGTCATCGGCCCGAACGGCGTCGGCAAGACGACGCTCTTCCGCATGATCACCGGTCAGGAGAAGCCCGATTCCGGTGCGATCGAACTCGGCGAGACCGTGCACCTCGGCTACGTCGACCAGAGCCGCGACGATCTCGCGCCCGACAAGACCGTGTGGGAGGAAATCTCCGACGGCCTGGACGTGATCAGGCTGGGCAAGCGCGAGATGAACTCGCGCGCCTACGTCGGGGCCTTCAACTTCAAGGGCGGCGACCAGCAGCAGAAGGTGGGCTCACTGTCAGGTGGGCAGAGGAACCGCGTCCACCTCGCCAAGCTCTTGAAGGCGGGCTCCAACGTGCTCCTGCTCGACGAGCCGACCAACGACCTCGATACGGAGACGCTAGCGGCGCTGGAGGACGCGCTGGAGGACTACGCCGGCTGCGCCGTCATCATCTCGCACGACCGCATGTTCCTCGATCGCCTCGCCACCCACATCCTCGCCTTCGAGGGCGACAGCCACGTCGAGTGGTTCGAGGGCAACTTCGCCGACTACGAGGCCGACAAGGTCCGCCGCCTCGGCGCCGAGGCGGTCAACCACCACCGGGTCAAGTACAAGCGCCTGACACGGGTGTAGGGCAGTTGCCAGGGCCGAAGCGCCATCGGGCTTTCCAGCCCGCCGGACCGCTTTACGCCACGCGGGCGATGCGGGATGAGGTTGGCGGCGGCGCATCCTGCGGCCGTTCGACGCGGTTGCGGCCGTTCTGCTTGGCCAGGTAGAGCGCCGCATCCGCGTCCTTCAGCAATGCGTCGAGTTTGGCTGGCGATGCAGCGGCGGTGACCCCGGCGGAGAGCGTCGCGCGGATCGGTTGTCCGTTCACGAACTCAGCCGCCTCCTGGAAGGCTCTTCGAATCCGTTCGGCAATGACATAAGCCGCGTCCACCTCGCTGCCGCGGAGGATGGCGGCGAACTCCTCGCCGCCGATGCGGCCCAGAATATCGTTGGGACGAAGCGACTTGCGGGCAACCTGCGCGAACAGCCGTAGCACCTCGTCGCCCATCGCATGGCCATAGCGGTCGTTGATGCTCTTGAAGTGGTCGAGATCGAACAGCACCACGCCAAGCGGGGTCCGCTCCGGCACGCTGCCGTCGGCAAGCTTCCCGCCTTGCTCAAAGAACCTGCGTCGGTTCGCGATCTCGGTCAGGACATCGGTGTCGGCTGCCAAGCGCTGATCGACCTCGTTGCGCTCGCGCAGTGCGGCAACGACGAAGATCGTGGAGGCGATCGCGAAGATCTGGCCTTCGAGATGGAGGAATCCTACTAAGCTGAATAGGGGAGGCACGCCGCCCCCGGTCGTGCCCAGTCCACCGAACGGTGCGAGGCCAATGGCGATGATGTTGAGCGCGAAAAGGACTGCGAGAGGCTTGTAGGCCGCGAGGCGCCCCGCCGCTGGCCGCAGAAGCACATAAAGTGCTCCCCCGAAGTAGGCAATGTTCAGGACGGTCGCGGCGATGCCCCGGACTGCCGGCAGAGCCGGACCGATCGGCAAGAGGTTCACGGCCGCAATGAGTATCAGACCGGCCGCTACCAGCGGAAGGTAAGGCCGGCCACCGGTCAGCAGGCGCGTTCCGTGCCACTGTGCTGCCGCGGCCCCCAGGAAGAGGACAAAGGCGCCCGCGGTTATGCGATCATCCCCGGCAATGCCGCCCGTCAGCGAGGTCAGTACGCCAGCGCCGAGGACGATCTGGGAGCAGCCCCACCAGAGTGCGGCCGGTGCATCCCGATAGTAGAAGAACGCGTAGATCAGGAGCGCGCCGCACACGAACAGTGTGAATACGCCCATGAGCACGAACGTAGGAATATCCAAGTCCACGGCGGGCACCGAGTTTGAACGCGATGCCGCATTCATAGAGCCGGGGGCGTGTGCGCCAAGTTAGGTATTTGCTTAAAATTGTATCTATCTAGCCGCCATGACCGACGCCCCGCAGCAGAAGCTCACTGGAACCGTCGCCACCTGCCTGATCGCCGACGGCGGCGACTTCCGATCGCGGCCGGTCGAGGCGCTGATGCTCGATTTCGGCGGTATCGTCGGCGACTTCCACGCCGGTCGAACGCGCCCTTCGACCTCGCGGGAGCCGTGGTACGAGCGCGGCACGGAGATCAAGAACGACCGCCAGGTGTCGATCGTGTCGGCGGACGAGCTCGCCGAAATCGCCGTAGCGATGGGCTTGGCCGAGATCGCGCCGGAGTGGATCGGCGCGAATCTCGTCCTCGCCGGCATCGCGGACGTAACGCTCTTGCCGCCCGGCACGCGTCTCTTCTTCGCTGGCGGCGGCGCGACGCTGGTGGTGGAGGCCGAGAACGGTCCGTGCCGAACGGCGGGCGGTTCGATCGGCGAGCACTTTCCCGACCGCGAAGGCGTCGATCTCCTGTTCGCTAAGATGGCGCGGCACAAGCGCGGGCTCGTCGCCTCGGTCGAACGTCCGGGAACGATCCGCACAGGCGACACGCTCACGGCGCGCCTGCCGCCGAAACGGATCTACGCGGGCGCGCGATCCGGGATGTGACAAACCGGCGGCGTTGATCCACGTCAAAACGGGCAGCACCGGCTGACATCGACGACGCGCGCCCGGGTGTGATACGGGTCTTGTGCGCGTGAATCGGGGGCTCCTGGAATGGAACTCGACGTTGTCATGCTGGCGCGGCTGCAGTTCGCGTTCACCGTCGCCTTCCACATCATCTTCCCGACCTTCACGATAGGCCTGTCGGCGTTTATCGCGACGCTCTTGGTCATGTGGCAGCGCACCGGCCGCGAGCGCTACCGCACGCTGGCACGCTTCTGGACGCGCATCTTCGCGGTGTCGTTCGCCATGGGCGTGGTCTCCGGGATCGTGCTCTCCTATCAGTTCGGCACCAATTGGAGCCGCTTCTCGGAGGTTATCGGCAACGTCGTCGGTCCGCTGATCGGTTACGAGGTGTTGACCGCCTTCTTCCTTGAGGCGACCTTTCTCGGCATCATGCTGTTCGGCTGGAAACGGGTACCGCCGTGGCTGCATGTCCTGTCGGCTATCCTGGTCGCGGTCGGAACGCTCACTTCCGCTTTCTGGATCATCTCGGCCAACTCGTGGATGCAGTTCCCGGCGGGGCACGAGGTGCGCGACGGCATCGCCTATCCGGCCGACTGGATCGCCGCCATCTTCAACCCGACCTTCGGTTGGCGGTTGGTTCACATGGTCACCGCGGCCTACCTGACGACCGCCTTCGTCGTGCTTGCGGTCGGCGCGCGCTACCTGCTCGCTGGCCGACACAGCGATCATGCGCTGACCATGCTGCGGATGGGCGCGGCCATGGCGGCGGTCCTGGCGCCGCTGCAGCTCATCATCGGCGACCAGCACGGGCTCGACGCAGCGCGCTACCAGCCGGCGAAAGTCGCGGCCATCGAAGCCCATTGGGACAGCGCCGAACCGGCGCCGCTGGTGCTGTTCGCCATCCCCAACGAGGCGGCCGAGCGCAACGACGCCGAGATTTCCATCCCCAACGGCGCCAGTCTGATCATCACTCATTCGCTGGACGGCCGCTTCGCCGGTCTCAAGGACTTCCCGTTCGAGGACCGGCCGCCGGTGGCGTGGCCGTTCTTCGCTTTCCGGGTAATGGTGGGCATCGGCCTTCTGATGATCGCGCTGGGGCTGTGGGGGGCTTGGCTGATGTGGCGCGACCGGCTTGAGACCTCGAGGGTGTTCCTGCGGCTCGCCGCGATATCGTGGCCGGCCGGATTCATCGCGATCCTGGCGGGTTGGACCGTCGCCGAGGTCGGTCGCCAGCCGTGGGTGGCCACGGGCATTCTCAGGACCGGGGAGGCCGCCTCACCGGTGCCGGCGGCTTCGGTGGCGACGACGCTGGCGCTCTTCCTCATCGTCTACACGATCGTCTTCGCGGCGGGCATCACCTACATGAACCGGCTGATCAATGCCGGTCCGTCCGGCCGGGACAGCGAAGTCGAAGGCGTCGCCAGTCGGCCAATCTCGGCGGCCACGGGGAACTGAGCCGATGCTGGAACTCTACCTGCCGGTCATCTGGGCGATCCTGATCGCGGTTGCCGTGGCGATGTACGTCATCCTCGACGGCTTCGATCTCGGCATCGGTGTCCTCTTTCCCTTCGCCCGCAAGGAGGCGGAGCGCGACCAGATGATGAACTCGGTGGCGCCGTTCTGGGACGGCAACGAGACCTGGCTCGTCCTCGGCGGTGGCGGGTTGTGGGTCGCTTTTCCCAAGGCCTACGCGGTCATCATGCCGGCCTTCTACCTGCCGGTGATCGTCATGTTGCTGGCGCTGATCTTCCGCGGCGTGTCGTTCGAATTCCGCTTCGTGTCGAAGCCGCGTCACGAGCTTTGGGACGCCGCGTTCTTCGCCGGCTCAACCATCGCCGCCTTTGCGCAAGGGGTGATCCTTGGCGGGTTAATCCAGGGCGTAACCGTCGTCAACGGCCAATACGCGGGCGGCCCGTTCGATTGGGCGACGCCGTTCGCGCTCCTGTGCGGCGTCGGTCTGGTCGTCGGCTATGCGCTCCTCGGTTCCACCTGGCTGATCGCCAAGACCGACGGTGCAGTGCAAGCGCGAGCCCGGGGCCAGGCGCGGGCACTCCTGATCGCCGTGCTGGTGTTGATCGCCGCCGTCAGCCTGTGGACGCCGCTCGGGTTCGAGCGCATCGCGGAGCGCTGGTTCTCCACGCCAAACATCTTCTTCCTGTGGCCGGTGCCGCTGGTGACCGTGGCCCTCGGCTGGCTGGTGTGGGGCGGGCTCAACAGCGGTCGCGAGGTCGTGCCGTTCATCGGGGTCGTCGGCCTGTTTGTGCTCTCCTTCCTCGGCCTCGCGATCTCGACGTTCCCGTATCTCGTACCGCCGACGCTCACCGTGTGGGACACGGCCGCCGTCCCGGACAGCCAGATCTTCACGCTGATCGGCGTGATCTTCCTCCTGCCGGTGATCCTCGCCTACATCGTGTTCGTCTATTGGACGTTCCGGGCCAAGGTGAGTGTCGGGTCAGAAGGCGCGTATCACTAGGCAGCGTCAGGCCGCGCGGCCGGTGTGGGGCAACCTGACGCACGCGTATCCGGCGTCGGGCGTGTCAGGCGAACACCCGCTCCAGGTCGTTGAAGCTCGAGCTCCAGCCCATGTCGTGGCTGTCGCGCTGTTCGACGTTGTCGAACAGGCTCTGGACCAGCCGCATTCTGGTTCCGTCGCCCACCGCCTCGAACGTCACGTCGACTACGGTCTCGTGGCCGGGCTGACCGTCTGCCTCCCACGCCCAGGTCATCACCAGGCGCTTCGGGGGTGTGATCTCGCGGTACACGCCGGACACGGTATGGCCGCCGTCGGGGCCAACCATTCTGGTGCGCCACGCGCCGCCGTTGCGGACGTCCATGGCGCATTCCGGCGTGGTGAAGCCCTCCGGACCCCACCATTTTACGAGGATTTCGGGATCGGTCCAGGCCTTGAAGACCCGGTCTGGCTTGGCCTTGAATATGCGCTCGATGATGAGGGTGCGGTCTGCCTCGCTGCCCTGGCGGACGGCGGTTGCGGCGTTCATCATGTCGTCGGGCATCGTCGTCTCCTATTCCTCGGGTTTGCCTGAGATCACGCTGTCGAGCCGGTCGAACGAGCCCTCCCAGAAGGTGCGGTAGCGTTCGATCCAGGCATTGACGGCGCGAATGGGCTCCGGGCGCGCCCGGCAAAGACGCCATTGCCGCTCGACCCGGCGTTCGATCAGCCCGGCCCTTTCCAGCACCCGCAGGTGTTTCGAGATCGCCGGCTTCGACATGGCAAAGGGTTTGGCGATGTCGCCGGCAGAACGTTCGCCGTCGGCGAGCAACCGTTCGATGATGGCGAGGCGGGTCGGATCGGACAGCGCGCCGAAGACGGCCGCGAGAGATTGCGCTGGCATTTCGGTGTCGGCTCCCACTAATTAACTTTGTAGTTAAACGAAGACCTGACCCGCTGTCAACCAGCGGAATCGGACGTTCTGCGCCGGCCTTCCCACGAATCGTGGGACCCATTGCGCGTCCCCCACTGAACGTATAAGCATATCTTTATGTCTTCTCGGGAGGTGTTCGACATGTCAGGACCCACGGCGCTTGCCGTTGACGCGGTCATCGCCGCGTTGAAGGCCACGGGCGAGTTGACCCGGTTACGCATCCTGGCACTGCTCGGTCATGCGGAACTGACCGTGAAGGACCTCACGGTCATTCTCGGGCAATCGCAGCCGCGGATTTCGCGGCACCTGAGACTGCTCGCCGAGGCGCATCTCATCGAACGGCACCCGGAAGGGGCCTGGGTGTTCTATCGCCTGACGGACGCCGGTCCGGAGCGGCACCTTGCCGATGACCTGTTGGGCCTGGTCGACGACGCTGACCCAGTTCTGGCACGCGATACGGAGGGCCTTGCGATGGTCAAGCGCGAGCGGGCCGAAGCAGCGCAACGCTACTTCGCCGCCAACGCGGGGGAGTGGGATACGATCCGCGCGCTGCACGTCGCCGAGGACGCGGTGGAGACGGCGATGCGCGAAGCGCTGGGAACCCGCGTGTTCGACAGTCTGCTCGATCTCGGCACCGGTACCGGTCGTCTGCTTGAGTTGTTCGCGCCGCTCTACCGGCGGGCGATCGGCATCGATGCGTCGAACGATATGCTCAAGGTGGCGCGCGCCAATCTCGATCGTGCCGCTATCGCCAACGCCCAGGTCCGCCTCGGCGACATCCATCACCTGCCGTTCGCGCGCAATTCGTTCGACGTGGTCACGATCCATCAGGTGCTCCACTACCTCGACGATCCGGAACGGGCGATCTCGGAAGCGGCGCGGGTGCTGCGGCCTGGCGGCCGCCTGCTGGTGGTCGATTTCGCGCCGCACGATCTTGAGTTCCTGCGCGAACGCCATGCCCATCGCCGCCTCGGCTTCGCCCGCCTGGCCATGCGTCAATGGCTGGAGGTGCCGGGCCTGTCGCTGGCGAGCGCCCGCGATCTTGCGCCCACCGACCGCAGTCGAGACAAGCTGACGGTCACATTGTGGCTGGCCAAGGACGAGCGCATGACGGTCGCAGAGGAAGATCAGGGCCTCGAGGTGGTGGCGTGATGGAGGCACCGGTGAAACGACCGAGCCGTCTCTTGAATGCCGACGCAGGCCTCAAGGTGTCGTTCGAGTTCTTCCCGCCGAGGACCGAGGAGATGGAACAGACGCTGTGGCGCTCGATCGAGCGGCTGGCGCCGTTGTCGCCGACGTTCGTGTCGGTGACTTACGGCGCAGGCGGCTCGACCCGCGAGCGCACCCACGCGACTTTGAAGCGCATCCGAACCGAAACGGCGTTGACGCCGGCGGCGCACGTCACTTGCGTCGCCGCGAGCCGCGATGAAGTCGATGACGTCGTGCGTGCCTACGGCGAGATCGGCATTCGCCACATCGTGGCGCTGCGCGGCGATCCGGAGGCCGGCGCCGGAACGCCGTACCTGCCGCACCCTGAGGGTTACGAGAACGCCGCTGCGTTGGTCGACGGAGTCAAACGAATCGGCGACTTCGAGGTCTCGGTCGCCGCCTATCCGGAGAAGCATCCCGATAGTCCGAGCGTCGAGGCCGACATCGACATGCTCAAACGCAAGGTGGATGCCGGCGCCGACCGGGCGATCACCCAGTTCTTCTTCGACAACGATCTCTACGATGCCTACGTGGAGCGCGTGCGGGCGGCCGGCATCGACGTGCCGATCGTACCGGGCATCATCCCGGTCCGGAGCTTCAAGCAGATCACGCGCTTCGCAGAGCGTTGCGGCGCTTCCGTGCCCTCGTGGCTGGCCCAGCGCTTCGAGGGGCTGGACGACGACCCTGACACGCGGCAGCTCGTCGCCGCAGCGGTCGCGGCCGAGCAGGTGCTCGACCTGGTCGACCGAGGCGTCAGCGACTTCCACTTCTACACAATGAATCGCGCCGACCTGGTGTTTGCCATCTGCCATCTGCTGGGTTTGAGGCCGAAGGTAGCAACTTCGGCGGAGGCGGTGGCATGAGCGACGCGAACGGTGCCGTTGTCGGGATCGACCACGTGCAGATCGCCGTGCCGGTTGACGGTGAAGAAGCGGCGCGCGCGTTCTATGTCGAGACAATTGGATTCAACGAGATCCCGCGTCCGGTCACCGGAGCCGGTCGCAGCATCTTGTGGGTCGCGGCGGGAGATCAACAGGTGCACTTCCGCCCCGACCCGGAATTCCGGCCTGGTCAGTTCGCGCATCCCGGGTTTCTGGTCGGCGACATCGTTGCGCTCGTCGACCGGCTGCAGGCGGCCGGGTACGCGGTTTCGACCGAGCAGTCGGTGGGTCCGGGCCGTTTTCACGTGCGGGACCCTTTCGGCAACCGGCTGGAATTCATTGAGGTGCGGGCATGAGCACAGCCGGAACCAACGTCGAATCCCGCATCCGCGCGATCGCGGAGAAGCGCATCCTTATGCTCGACGGCGCCATGGGCACCGCGATCCAGTCGCTCCGTCTGTCGGAGGCCGACTTCCGGGGAGAGCGCTTCGCCGATTGGCCGCGGGATCTCCGCGGCAACAACGATCTCCTCAATCTCACCCGGCCGGACGATATCCGCGCCATTCATCGCGACTATCTCCTCGCCGGCGCCGACATCGTCGAATCCAACACGTTCTCCTCGACCGCGATCGCCCAGGCCGACTACGGCATGGAGGACCTGGTTCACGAGCTCAACCGCGAGGGGGCTCGGCTCGCGCGCGAGACGGCGGACGCGGTCGCCGCGGAGACCGGCCGATCGCGTTTCGTCACCGGCGCCATCGGGCCGACCAACCGCTCCGCTTCGATCTCGCCGGACGTCTCTAACCCGGGCTTTCGCTCGGTGACGTTCAGGGAGCTGGTGAAGGCCTACGGCGACGCTGCGCGCGGGTTGATCGAGGGCGGCGCCGACCTGCTGCTGCTGGAAACGGTGTTCGACACGCTCAACGCCAAGGCGGCGATCTTTGCCTTCGAGGAGATTTTCGCCGAGATCGACCGGCGGTTGCCGCTGATGATTTCGGGCACCATCACCGACCTCTCCGGCCGCACGCTTTCCGGGCAGACGCCGACGGCGTTCTGGTACTCCGTCCGTCATGCCCGGCCGCTGACCGTGGGCTTGAACTGCGCGCTCGGGGCGCGGGAGATGCGCGCCCACATCGCCGAGATCGGGCGGGTCGCGGACACGCTCATCTGCGCCTATCCGAACGCCGGCCTGCCGAACGAATTCGGCGAGTACGACGAGAGCCCCGAGGCGATGGCGCGGCAACTCGGCGAGTTCGCTCGCGCCGGCCTGGTCAACGTCGTCGGTGGGTGCTGCGGCACGACACCAGAGCACATTCGCCAGATCGCTGCGGCGGTCGAAGGCGTGCCGCCGCGCAAGGTCCCGGCGGCGGACACCCGCATGCGCCTGTCCGGCCTGGAGCCGTTCGAGCTCGCCTCATGACCGCGCCCATCCCGACGTTCGTCAATATCGGCGAGCGCACCAACGTCACCGGCTCGGCCAAGTTCCGCAAGCTGATCACCGC
>CAYTXI010000051.1:17123-17555 GCA_964441935.1 uncultured Bauldia sp. | reverse complement strand
CCGGAGGTGTGCGGCGTCATGCCGTGGTGGGGCATGGTCCGCCACGGATGGTCCTGCGGGGCGGGCTGTGGGAACCACACGTCGCCGGCGTAGCCGGCAAGCTGGCCGCTCTTCAGCGCCTCGGCGACCGCGTCGCGGTTGGCGATCTTGCCGCGCGCGGTGTTGACCAGATAGGCGCCGCGCTTCATGCGGGCGATCATCGCGGCGTCGAACAGGTTCTCTGTTTCCGGGTGCAGCGGCGCGTTGATCGTCACGACGTCGCAATGCGGCACCATGTCGGCAGGCGTTTGGTGAAAAGTCAGTCCGAGATCCTTCTCGACCGCCTCCGGCAGCCGGTGGCGGTCGGTGTAGTGGAGCTTCATGTCGAACGGCTTCAGTCGACGGAGGACGGCGCTGCCGATGCGGCCGGCGCCGACGGTGCCGACGTCCATG
>CAYTXI010000051.1:11514-17113 GCA_964441935.1 uncultured Bauldia sp. | reverse complement strand
GCTCGGCGACGCTGATCGAGTTGCAATAGGTCACCTCGGTCACGGTCACGCCGTGCTTCATCGCGGCGGATAAATCGACGTGGTCGGAGCCGATGCCGGCGGTTATCGCCATCTTGAGTTTCGGCGCCTTGGCGATGCGCTCGGCGGTCAGGTATGCGGGCCAGAACGGCTGCGAGATGACGATCTCCGCGTCGGGCAATTCACGGTCGAACGCCGAGTCGGCTCCGTCCTTGTCGGCGGTGACGACCAGCGTGTGACCGTTCGACTCGAGATACTTGCGAAGACCAAGCTCGCCGGAAACCGAGCCCAAGAGCTCACCAGGGGTGAAATCGATCGCTTTGGGAGCGGGCATGGTCTGGCCGCCCGGGTAGCGCTCCAGCTTCGGGATGCCGTCCCGGGCGTAGCTCTTGGGATAGCCGTCGACCGGGTCGTCGTAGAGAACGCAAACCACCTTCGCCATGAGTTTCCTCCCCGCATGATCGCCTTGTTGTGTCCGAGGCACGAGTTTACGCGGCGCGGCCGGCGGAGTCTCGCGTTGGGGTCGGCGCGGGCGTCGGTCGCCGATCCTTGCGCTTGCCAATGACCCCGGGTGGCGCATCTGATAAGGCTGAGCCACCGCGAATCCTGCCCACCCTGACCCGGCAAAAGGGCCCCTGATGGCCTGGTACGAGAAGCTGATCGATCCCCTGCCGAGCGATCCCGTCACACGACCGCCCGACGGCGTGTGGGCGTTCTATCTCCATTTCCTGTGGCCGGTCAGGGGGCTGATCCTCGTCGTCCTCGTGCTGTCGCTGGTCAGCGCGCTCATCGAGATGGGGCTGTTCGTCTTCCTGAGCTGGGTGGTCGACTGGGTCAGCGAGACGGACCCGGCGGCGTTCTTCGAGGCCCACGGCTGGCAGCTTGCGGCGATGGCTGTGGTCGTTGTCGTGCTCAGGCCGATCGTCGCTATCCTGTCGCGCGGCTTCAACAACCTGGCGTTGGTTCCCGGGCTCACGGCGCGAGTGCGCTGGGCGACCTACCGGTACGTGCTTCGGCAAAGCCTCACTTTCTTCCACAACGATTTCGCCGGGCGGATCGCGCAGAAGGTTCTGCAGACAGGGCCGGCGCTGCGCGAGACCGTGGTCAGGTCGATCGACGGTGTGTGGACCTTCGTCGTCTACATCGCCGGCATGTCGATCCTGTTCGGCGGGCTCGACCCGCTGCTGATCGTGCCGGTCGCCGTGTGGGTCGTCGCTTATGGCTTCACGGCCTACAAGATGGTGCCGCCGGTGAGGACGCGTTCCGCAGCGCAGGCCGAGGCGAACTCGGTTCTGTCGGGGCGCATCGTCGACTCCTACACCAATATCCAGTCGGTCAAGCTGTTCGCACACGCCGACCGCGAGGACGCCTTCGCGCTTGAGGGCTTCCGGCGGCAGCTCGCCGCCTACCGCGACTTCGCCAGCTGGACGGCGACGATGATGGTGACGCTGATGACCATCAACGGCCTGTTGATCGTATCGATCGCCGGGCTGTCGGTGTGGCTGTGGTCGCAGGGCGCGGTCACGGTCGGCGGGATCGCGCTCGCAACCTCGCTGGTCATCCGGCTGAACCAGATGTCGAACTTCATCCTCAGGAATATCACGGCCCTGTTCGAGGACGTCGGCCTGGTTCAGAACGGCATCCAGACGGTGAGCCGGCCCAACCTCATCGTCGACACGCCGGCCGCGACGCCGCTCGAGGTCGCTAGGGGCGAGATCCGGTACGAGAACGTCACCTTCCACTACGGTCGCGAGTCCGGCGTCATCGACGACTTCTCGCTGACGGTCAGGCCGGGCGAACGGGTCGGCCTGGTCGGCCGCTCGGGCGCCGGTAAGTCGACGCTGGTCAACCTGCTCCTGCGCTTCTATGACGTCGAGGGCGGCCGCATTCTGATTGACGGCCAGGATGTCTCGACGGTGACGCAGGAGAGTCTGCGCGCCGCCGTCGGCATGGTCACCCAGGACACATCGCTCCTCCACCGCTCGGTGCGCGACAACATCCGCTACGGCCGGCCAGAGGCGAGCGAGCGAGAGATCATTGCCGCGGCCCGGCAGGCAGAGGCGCATGAGTTCATCCTCGATCTCAGGGACCACTATGGCCATACCGGCTACGACGCCCACGTCGGCGAGCGCGGCGTCAAGCTTTCTGGCGGCCAGCGCCAGCGGGTGGCGATCGCCAGACTGATCGTCAAGGACGCGCCGATCCTGGTGCTCGACGAGGCGACCAGCGCCCTCGATTCCGAGGTCGAGGCGGCAATCCAAGAGAGCCTCTACGGACTGATGGCCGGGCGTACCGTGATCGCCATCGCCCACCGGCTGTCGACCATCGCGGTACTCGACCGGCTGGTGGTCGTGGACGAGGGCCGCATCGTCGAGGTCGGCGCGCACCAGGAGCTGTTGCGGCGCGGCGGGCTTTACGCGTCGTTGTGGGAGCGCCAGTCCGGTGGCTTCCTTGGCCTCGACGCGCCGTTGGAGCAGACTGCGGCCGAGTAGCTTCTGTCCTTGCCACGCGCCCCCGCGACAATGTGCGCAAAGGCTCCGCCAAGTCTGGACATTTCGCGGCGGCGATGTCTAAACAAGTCGCGGATGGCCGGGGGGATTCCGCCTTCGCGCCGGACTGTTCGGTTGACGAGGGCACAATCTTGGCAGTTACCGATACGGCGGACCGTCCGGAGCCCACCCGCCGCGATTTCCTCTATGTCGCGACTGGCGCAGTCGGCACCGTCGGTACGGTGCTGGCCGTCTGGCCGCTGATCGACCAGATGAACCCGGACGCCGCGTCGCTGGCGCTGGCCACCGTCGACGTCGACGTGTCCTCCCTCGAGCAGGGGATGTCGCTGACGATCAAATGGCGCGGCAAGCCGGTCGTTATCCGCCGGCGCACTGATCGCGAGATGGCCGAAGCCGAGGCGGTCGACGTGGCGGATCTCCCCGACCGGCTGGCGCGCAACGCCAATCTGCCGACAGACGCGCCTGCCACGGACGCGAACCGGACCGTGCCGGGCAGGGAAGCGTGGCTTGTCATGGTGGAGGTCTGTACGCACCTCGGCTGCATACCGCTCGGCGAACAGGGCAGCTACGGCGGCTGGTTCTGCCCCTGTCACGGCTCCGTTTACGATACGGTCGGGCGTATTCGCCATGGTCCGGCACCGGAGAATATGGCGATCCCGGTGTACGAGTTCACCTCCGACACCACCATCCGAATCGGCTGAGCGGCGGGGCGAGGCAAGGCAAGCATGGCGGAGCAGGCGACCTACCGGCCGAAAAGCCGTTTCGCTAGATGGTTCGAGAGCCGGCTGCCGATCGCCGGTCTAGTGCATTCCTCTTTCGTCGCCTATCCGACGCCGCGCAACCTGAACTACTGGTGGACGTTCGGCGCGATCCTCACCTTCATGCTCGCCGCGCAGATCGCCACCGGCGTTGTGTTGGCCATGCAGTTCATCCCGTCGGCGAACACGGCGATGGACTCGGTCGAGCACATCATGCGCGACGTCAACTACGGCTGGCTGCTGCGCTACCTGCATTCCAACGGCGCGTCGATGTTCTTCCTGGCGGTTTATCTGCACATGCTGCGCAGCCTGTATTACGGCTCGCACAAGGAGCCGCGCGAGGTGTTGTGGATCCTCGGGGTGATCATCTTCCTGCTGATGATCATTACCGCGTTCATGGGCTACGTGCTGCCCTGGGGGCAGATGTCGTTCTGGGCGGCGACGGTGATTACCAGCCTGTTCTCGGCGATCCCGTTCGTCGGCGACACCATCACGATGTGGCTGTGGGGCGGATTCGCGGTCGACAGTGCGACGCTGACCCGCTTCTACTCGTTGCACTACCTTCTGCCGTTCATGATCGCCGGCGTGGTCATCCTGCACATCTGGGCGCTGCACGTCGTCGGCCAGGACAATCCGCTCGGGATCGCGGTCAAGGCGGACGAGGACACCGTGCCGTTCACGCCGCACGCGACGATCAAGGATATGTTCGGCCTTACAATGTTTCTGATCCTGTTCGCCTGGCTGACGTTCTATTTGCCTAACTACCTCGGCCATCCGGACAACTACATTCCGGCCGATCCTTTGAATACGCCGGCGCACATCGTGCCGGAATGGTACCTGCTGCCGTTCTACGCGATCCTGCGAGCCATCCCCAACAAGCTGATGGGCGTGATCGCGCTGTTCGCATCGATCGCCGTCCTGGCGTTCGTGCCGTGGCTCGACACCTCGCGGGTGCGATCGGCGACCTTCCGGCCGACATACCGGCTGTTGTTCTGGGTGTTCGTCGCTATAGGTATCGGCCTGGGCTACCTCGGTTCGCAACCACCGGAAGGCAGCTATCTGCTCTGGGCCCGTATTCTGACTGCCCTCTATTTCCTTTACTTCCTGGTCGCCCTGCCGTTGGCCGGGCTCTTTGAGCGGCCGAAGCCGCTGCCGACCAGCATCACCGAGTCGGTGCTTGAGAAGAGCGGCCGGGCGGTCGCGGCGGAGGCCTAGGATGGCCCGGGTTGTGGTCCGTGTCCTGGGAGCCGCCCTGGTGTTTGCGGCGGCGTGCATGGGGTCCACCGCGGCGCAGGAGGGAGAGGGGCAGCCGACCCATTTCCCGCTCGAGATACCGCCGCTGTTGAAATGGTCGTTCGCCGGGGTCTTCGGTACGTTCGATCAGGCGCAACTCCAGCGCGGCTTCCAGGTCCACCGGGAGGTCTGTTCGAACTGCCATTCGCTGAGCCAAGTCACGTTCCGCACACTCGGCGAGGAAGGCGGGCCGCACTTCAGCGAGGAGGAGGTCGCGGCGCTGGCTGCGGAGTATCAGGTTACCGACGGACCGGATGAGTCCGGCGACATGTTCCAGCGGCCGGGCAAACCATTCGACCGGCTGCCCGCGCCGTTCCCGAACGAGGAAGCAGCCAAGGCCGCCAACGGCGGCGCGGCGCCGCCCGACCTGTCGGTCATAGCCAAGGCGCGGGCCGCCCCACGCGGGGTGTGGTGGGGCCTTCTCGATTTCTTCACCGCCTACCAGGAAGGTGGGCCGGACTACATCCATGCTCTGCTGACCGGCTACGTTGATGCGGCGCCAGAGGACATCGACGTGCCCGAGGGCACCTACTACAATCCCTATTTCATGAACGCGGTGTCACTGAAAATGCCGCCGCCGCTGTCCGACGGCCTGGTTAGCTACGCCGACGGCACGCCGGAAACCGTCGAACAGTACGCCCGAGACATCTCCGCCTTCCTAATGTGGGCGGCCGAACCGCACCTGGTGGCGCGCAAACGCATGGGCTTCCAAGTGATCATCTTCCTGGCCGTGTTCGCGGTGCTCATGTACCTGACCAAGCGGAAGGTGTGGGCGGAGGTCGCCCACTGATAGACGCCCTACTGGCGTCGTGAATGGCGGCGGAACCGACGCTTGGCGGTACCCTTGATGCTTCACGAACAGTCGGCCGTGAATTACGTGCTCGACGGCGACTGGCTCGAGCTGTCGCAAAGCTTCAATATGTTGAGTGGTATCTGGGCCACGCCGGTGCGCAACGCCTTCGAGCCAATCATCGTCCACTTCGCCGGTCCGATCAAACCCTGGCACGGAGCCTACTTCAA
>CAYTXI010000051.1:0-11414 GCA_964441935.1 uncultured Bauldia sp. | reverse complement strand
TGGCGCAGGCGAAGTAGGGGACTTCGCGCGCGGCCGCACGCGGGCCGCCATCCGCCTCTCAACTCGTGCAAACCATGTTGTGCCACCCCTTCAAGACGATTTTCGTTCACGTCCCCAAGACGGGGGGGCAGAGCATCGAAATGGTCTTTCTTGGCAAGCTTAACCTGACGTGGGAGCAGCGGGCGTCGCTGCTGCTGCGTCCGAACCGCGATCCGGCCAAGGGACCACCGCGGCTGGCACATCTCTACGCCAACGAGTACGTCGAGCTTGGCTACGTCACGCCCGACACCTTTGCGGCCTATTTCAAGTTCGCTGTGGTTCGCAATCCGTGGGCGCGCCTGGTGTCCGAGTACAAGTACGGGTACCTCAAACTCCCCTTCAAGAAGTTCCTCAGCGAGGTCGTTGGCAAGCGGCGCGGCGTTCTTTCGGAGCGGCACATCGAACCGCAGGTCAGGTACGTCAACGACAGAAGCGGTGAGTGTCTGGTCGATCGGTTGCTGAGGTTCGAGTCGCTCAAGCGCGATTTCGCCGAGGTCGGCCGCACGATCTTCGGCCGTGAGGAGCCGCTGCCCGTGCGTAACGTGTCGCGCGACCGCCGCAACTACCGTACCTTCTACGACGGTGCCGCCCGGCGTTTCGTTGCCGAGACGTACCGCGACGACATCGAGGCCTTCGGCTATGAGTTCGACGACGGGTGAAGACGGTTGAACACGCCGAGCGCGCAGGCGAGGATCGCGGGCGGGTGGCCTAATGCATGAACTGACGGCGTATTTCGTCACCACCGATCGGGTGAACGCTCCGGAAGCGCTCGCAAGCCTCGACGCGCAAGGAATCCCACGCCCGGTGGTGGTCATTCGCAACGTGCGCCCGCTCTACGCGGCCCACTTGCCCACACTGAAGTGCGAGACGCCCTATTGCCTGGTTCTCGACGATGACACCGTGCTCAACCCCGGTGTGGCGCAGGCGTTGACCGATCGGTTCCGCGAGATGCGCTCGGCGCAGCCGACGGCTTTCAAGCTGAACGGGCGCGTTTACAATGAGGCGCATTTCGTGTGGGACGTTGCGGGCGTCAAGTTTTTCTACACACCGTTGCTCAAGCGGGTCGGGTGGCCGGACGCGACGCATGTCTCGTTTGTGCAAATGCAGTGGGCCCGCAAGTTGGGGCTGACGGCGCTGACGTGCGAGATAGAGGCCGGTGTCCAGAAGCGCGGAAGCAATCTCGACGTCTACAAGAAATACATGTGGACCCAGATTCGCGCTGTGGCCGGCGAGGGGCGAGAGCCGCCTTTTCAAGCCCTCGTGCGGCGCGCGCACCAGGAGCCGCCGTGGCTGTGGTTCGCAGCGCTCGGTGTGATCGATGGCAGGGCGGTAGGCCGGATATCAACCTCCAAGGACGAGCAGTTCATGGGACCCATCGGCCGGACCCTCGACTTCGACCAAATCCAGGCCGAGGATGTGCGTCGGGTGCTCGCGGAGCACGGCGTGGTCGAGGCGACGGTGCCGCCCGCTCCGCGGGCGTAACGACCCAGGCGTGGCGCTACGCGCGGCAAGGGGAGGGCTTCATGGCGGACGGCGGCAATGGCGTCGACATCCGGTCGTTGATACGGACGATCCCGGACTACCCCAGGGCGGGGGTTCTGTTTCGCGACATCACGACGCTGATCGCCGACCCGGTCGGCCTGCGCGCCACGGTCGACGGGCTGGTGTGGCCGTTCCTGACCGCCGGCATCGATCACGTCGCCGGCATCGAGGCGCGCGGCTTCATTCTCGGCGGTGCAGTCGCCCATGAGCTTGGCCGCGGGTTCGTGCCGATCCGCAAGAAGGGCAAGCTGCCGTCCAGAACCATCGGCCAGGACTACAGCCTCGAATACGGGGTCGACACCATCGAGATCCACGCCGACGCGATCGGCGCCGGCGACAAGGTGCTGCTCGTCGACGACCTGATCGCCACCGGTGGCACGGCGGAGGCGGCGATCGAGCTTATACGCCGCTCCGGCGGCGAGATCGTTGCCGCGGCCTTCGTCATCGACCTACCCGATCTCGGCGGGGCCAGGCGCATCGCCGCCAAGGACGTCAAGGTCCACACGCTCGTCGCCTTCGAAGGACTCTGAGCCATGCCCGACCTCCGCATCTACATCGGCTACCGTACGGTCTCGTCGTGGTCGCTCCGCGGCTGGATCGTGCTGAAGAAGACCGGCGTCCCGTTCGAGGAGACGCTCATCCGCTACCGCGTCGCCGAGGAGAAGGCAAAACTCGTGGAGCTGTCGCCGACGGGCAAGGTGCCGCTGCTCGTTCATCGGCGCGACGGCGGCGAGATCAAGGTCTGGGAGTCCCTGGCGATCGGCGAATACCTTGCCGAGACCTTCCCGGAAGCGCGGCTGTGGCCGGCCGACCCGGCGGCGCGGGCCTTTGCCCGAGCGATCTCGGCGGAGATGCACTCGGGCTTCCGGCCGCTCCGCAATCACCTGTCGATGGCGCTTCTCGAGCATCGCCCGGGTGAGGGGCTCCACGAGGAGGGGGTCGCCGCGGACATCGCCCGCGTCGACGCGATCTGGAACCATTGCCGGGAGACCTGGGGGAAGCCGGCGGGCGGGGCGTTCCTGTTCGGCCACTACACCATCGCCGATGCCATGTACCTGCCGGTCGCGACGCGCTTCCGGACCTACATGCCGCACCTGATGCCGGCCTCGATGACGTATGTCGACGCGGTGCTGTCCGAGCCCGACTTCCTGGTGTGGGAGGATCAGGCGGAGAAGGACCCGCCGCCTGAACCGCTGAGGGAATAACCAAAACGTTTGTGATCCCGCCCGCCGTGGGGATAGGCTAGCTCCTTAACGGCGGACGATTGTCGCGCCGGCAAGGCATACGCAACCTGTCAGAGGGACCTACCATGATACGCAAATCTTTTTGGTTGGCGGCGGCGATGGCGCTCCCGCTCACCGCCGGCGACGCGCTTGCGGCCGACCCGGTGGCGCAGAACGATCTCCTCAACGCGACGTTGTGGGTGACCAATTCGGTGGAATTCAAGGCCAACGCGCTGGCCGTGTACCAACTGGCCCGCATCCGGCTCGACGAGGCGCTTGCCGACAAGAACTGGACGGCGGCAACTGAGCAGACCGGCAACTATCAGGACCTGCCGCCGGCGGTGATTCTCGACGCCGACGAGACGGTTATCGACAACGGCGCCTATGAGGCGTGGCTGATCCGTACCGGCAAGGACTACGAGAGCGCGACCTGGGCGCAATGGATCGATGACGCCGAGGCGAGGGCGGTGCCCGGAGCGGTTGAGTTCACGAAGTACGCCGACTCCAAGGGCGTCAAGGTATTCTACGTCACCAACCGCAAGGCCCCGGAGGAAGCCGGCACGCGCAAGAATCTGGAGGCTCTCGGCTTTCCCATGGGCGGCAACGTCGACACGGTCCTGGTGCGCGGCGAGAAGGAAGAGTGGACCTCGGCAAAGGGCACGCGCCGCGCCTTCATCGCCCAAGACTACCGCATCCTCCTGTTGATCGGCGACAACTACGGCGATTTCTCCGACGATGGCGGGTCGGAAGCCGATCGGTTGGCCTCGCTGGAAGCGAACATGGCCCACATCGGCCACGACTGGATCTTCATCGCCAATCCCGAGTACGGCGCGTTCGAGTCGGCACCGTTCATGAGCGACTACAAGAAGTCGCCTGACGAGCGCCGTCAACTCAAGATCGACGCGTTGCCGGTGTGGTCGGGCCCCACCGAATAGTCCAGCCATGGGGCGCGCCGGCGGCGCGCCCTCACTCCGCCGCGACGAATACGTGGGCGGTCATCGAGAACACCGGCTCGCCGTTCTGGTTCGCGCCGGTGAATTCGGTGGTGACGATCCCCAACCCCGGCCGCGAGCGCGACCGGCGCTTGGCGACGACGCGGCCGGAGTAGCTGACCACGTCGTCGGCATAGACCGGCCTCGGCCATCTAAGGTCGTCGAATCCGGGTGAGGGCCCGAAGCTCAGGCCGTGCTCGCGGCTTCGTGCGAAATGGTCGACCTGGAGGCGCATCATCACCGAGGCGGTGTGCCAGCCGCTGGCGCAGAGCGCCCCGAACGGCGACTTCTCGGCTGCCGCCTCGTCGATGTGGAAGGTCTGCGGGTCCCACTCGCGGGCGAAACGCTTGATGCGCTCGGCGGTGAATTCGTAGCTGCCGAAGTCGACCGTGTCGCCGACGGTGACTGCATCGAACGCGCTCATAGGCGTCGTCCGAAGAAGACGGGATTGTCCATCCACATGACGACGGCGCCGTCGCGGCTGATCAGTTCGTGGCGGAAGCGGACGACGCCGCGGTCGGGGCGGCTCCGTGAGGCGCGCACCTCGGTCACCGTCGAGCGGCCGGAGAGGCGGTCGCCGGGCCTGACCGGCTTCAGCCACTTCAGGGTGTCGATGCCGGGCGAACCCATGCAAGCGGAATCGAGCAGGAACGAGTCGCACATCAGCCGCATGAAGATCGCCGCGACGTGCCAGCCGGACGCAATCAACCCGCCGGTCAGCTTCGTTTCCGGCGCGCCGGCGTCGAGGTGAAACGGCTGTGGGTCGTATTCGGCGGCGAAGGCGACGATATCGTCGGCCGTTACGTCGCGGCTGCCGTGGTCAATCGTCTCGCCGACCGCGAAATCCTCGAAATAGCGCATGTGTGGCCGGGCGGACAAAGCAGGGAGCCGCCAAGGGGTTAGCGGGTGTGGCGGCGCCGATCAACTGCCAGCGCCGAGATGTGCAGTCTCGCGTCGAGCCCGGAAGGCCTATAAGAGGGCGCACTTTGTTCGTCCCTCCCAGGTTCCTCCGCTTGTCGCTCCTCGCTTTCGTTCGCCGAAACGCGCGGCCGCTCGCCTTCGGTGCGTTGCACGGGTTCTATTCCGCCCCCGGCCAGACGTTCTGCATAGGCATCTTCGTTGCCTCGTTCTCCGAGGCTCTCGGGATCACGCCGGCGGCGATTGGCGCCCTCTATCTCGCGGGTACGCTGTCGGCCGCGACGACAATCATCTTCGTCGGCCATCTGATCGATCGCATCCGTCTCGTCCATTTCAGCGCGGCGGTGATCGTCGGGCTCGCCGTTGCCTGTTTCGTCACCGCCGTCGCCGTCGGGCCGGCGTCCTTGTTCCTGGCGTTCTATCTTCTGCGTCTCACCGGCCAGAGCCTGATGGTGCACGTCGAGGCGACCGGCACGGCGCGGGCCTTCGACCGCGAGCGCGGGCGGGCGCTCGGCATCACGGCGCTTGGCTTCCCGCTGTCGGAGGTTGTTTTTCCGCCGCTCGCGGTCGCGGGCATCGCCGTCCTCGGGTGGCGACCGACCTACGCGCTGATCGGCGCGGTCGCGCTCGTCGCTCTCCTGCCGCTGACGCAGTGGTTGCTCTACGGCATCCAACGCTCGCCGCGTCTGCCGGGCACGGGCGAGAGCGCCTGGCGTCAGCTTGTCCAGGGGCTCTCGGTGGTGGCGCGCTCGCGCTACGTGTGGGCAGTACTGCCGGCCGCCGGAATCCTGCCGTTCTGCGTAACGGCGATCATGTTCCACGTCACCACCATCGCCGAGGCCCGCGGCTGGCCACTTGGCCTGGTGGCGGCGAGCTTTCCGGCGATGGCGGTCGCCAACATCGTCGGCCTGTTCCTGTCCGGCCAGATCATCGACCGGTTCTCGGCGCGCAAACTGTTCATCGTCCAGTCGCTGCCCGCGCTCGTCGCCATGACGATCCTCGCCACCTTTTTCGATCCGTGGGCGCTACCGGTCGCCTTCGCTTGCATCGGTTTCGGTGGCGGCCTCGCCAAGACGACGCTGACGGCGGTGTGGGCGGAACTGTTCGGCACCGAGGTGCTGGGGACGGTCCGCAGTGCCATCGTCATGTACATGGTCTTCATGTCGGCTCTCGCCCCGTTCGTCTTTGGCGCGGCGTTGGAATCGGGCTGGACCGTGTCGGAGCTGCTCACGCTGTTCGTGATCGTCAGCTTGGGGCTGCTGGTGCCGCCGGTTTTCGCGGAGCGCCGCGGGTTCGCGTGAGCGCCGGCGGAGGTGCTAGGATCGGCCGCGGGCGAGGGGAGCGCCCCCATGGTCCACAGCAAGGCCGAGACGGTGCCGGCGTACTTCGCCGAGCTCCCCGCTGGCCGCCGGCGGGAGCTCGCGGTGGTGCGGGCGGAGATGCGCCGGAACCTGCCGCCCGGCTACGAGGAGACCATGCAGTCTGGCATGATCGCATACGTCGTGCCGCTGTCGCGCTATCCCGACACATACAACGGTGCGCCGTTGATGTACGCCGCGCTCGCCGCGCAGAAGAACCACAGCGCCGTCTATCTGCACAGCATCTACAGCGATCCGGACGCGAGGGACTGGTTCACGGCGGAGTACAAGAAGACGGGCAAGCCCATGGACATCGGCAAGTCGTGCGTGCGGTTCGGGTCCCTCGATGACCTGCCCCTCGACCTCATCGGTAGGGCGATCGCGCGGACGCCGGTCGACCGCTACGTCGCTCTGCGCGAGCGGGCGCGCGGTGCCGGCGGCCCGTCCCCTAGACGTTGAACTTGAACAGCATCACGTCGCCGTCCCTGACGACGTAGTCCTTGCCCTCGTCGCGTGCCTTGCCGGCGTCGCGTGCGCCCACCTCGCCGCCGCAGGAGACGAAATCCTCGTAGGCGATGGTCTGGGCGCGGATGAAGCCCTTCTCGAAGTCCGAGTGGATGACGCCCGCCGCCTGCGGCGCCCGGGTGCCGCGGGTGACCGTCCAGGCGCGTGCTTCCTTCGGCCCGGTGGTGAAAAAGGTCACCAGGTCTAGGAGGTCGTATCCGGCCCGGATTAGGCGGTCGAGACCAGGCTCGGCCAGTCCCATGGCTTCCAGGTACTCGCGTTGCTCGGCCTCGGGGAGCTGGGCGATCTCAGCTTCGATCTCGGCGGAGATGACCACTACCGACGGTGGTTTCGGCTGTGCGTCTTTGGCGCCGGTGGCGTGCTCCGGCGGCGGCGCGTGGTGCGTGGCCTGGTCGGCCACCATCGCCTCGATCCGCTGCGAATACGCGTTACCGGCGGCGGCGGAGGCCTCGTCGACGTTGCAGACGTAGAGCACCCGCTTGGAGGTCAACAGGTTCAGCGCCTTGAAGGCCGGTTTGTCGGCGTCGGCGATCCAGGCAAGCCGCGCCGGCTTTCCCTGACGCAGGAAGTCGACCGCGGTTTGCATTAGCTCTAGGGTGTGTCGCGCGGCCTTATCGCCGCCTTGCACGCGCTTTTCCAACGGCGCGACGCGCCGTTCCAGGCTCTCCAGGTCCGCGAGCATCAGCTCGGTCTCGACCGTCTCGACGTCGGAGACCGGGTTGATCGCGCCCTCCACATGGGTGACGTCGGGGTCGTCGAAGCACCTCAGAACGTGAACGATAGCGTCGACCTCGCGGATGTGGCCGAGGAACTGATTGCCCAGGCCCTCGCCCTTGGAGGCGCCGCGCACCAGCCCGGCGATATCGACGAAGCCGATGCGGGTGGGCACGACCGCTGCCGGCTTGGTGATGGCCGCGATCCGGTCGAGGCGTGGATCGGGGACGGCGACTTCGCCGTTGTTCGGTTCGATGGTGCAGAAGGGATAGTTGTCCGCCTGCGCCGCTGCGGTCCGCGTCAGCGCGTTGAAGAGCGTCGACTTGCCGACGTTCGGCAGGCCGACGATGCCGCAACGGAAGCCCATCGAAGGTCCTCGGAAGATGGGGGAGAGAGGTCGGGCCCGTCTTCTATCAGGCTGCGGTCAATGGGCAAGGGAGGCCTTTAATCGCTGGCAGGCCGCCGGGCCGAGGCGTGGCGTGGAGGGACAGCGGCCGGCGTACTCGTGGAGCGGGGTGGGCTACCGTCCGAGCAGTTTTCTGAGGCCGCGAGCGAGAGGCCCCTCGGCCTTCTCGTCGCCGGCCGACGGCGGTGCCGGTTTCTCGCGCCTCGCGGCCGCGCCGTCGCGGTCCGCCTTGCGGGCTGTTCGCGTCAGCTTTTGCGGTTTCTCGCTCAGGGCCTCGTGGAGGCGGTTGGCGAAGGTGGAGTCGCGGTGCTCGACCAACAACTCGGCGTTGTCGGCGATGGCGTCGAGCAGCGGGTGCAGCCAGGCCCGGTCTTCCTTGGCAAAGTTGTGGAGCACGTAGTTGGGAACCAGCTCCTTCACGCCGGGGTGGCCGACGCCGATCCTCAACCGGCGGAATCCGGCGCCGATCGCCGCGCCGACCGAGCGCAGGCCGTTGTGGCCGGCGGTGCCGCCACCGGCCTTCATGCGGACCTTGGCGGGTGCGAGATCGACCTCATCGTGGATGACGACGATGTCGTCCAGGGCGAGCCTGTAGAAGCGAACCGCCTCCTGAACGGCGCGTCCGGATTCGTTCATGTAGGTCTGCGGCTTGAGGAGCAGGCACTTGTCGGACCCGAGGCGCGCCTCCGAAACCTCCGCCTGAAAGCGGCGGCGCCACGCCGGGAAGCCGTGGCGGCGATGGATGGCGTCGGCGGCCATGAAGCCGACGTTGTGGCGGTTGAGCGCGTGCTGTGCGCCGGGATTGCCGAGGCCGACGATGAGGAGCATCGCGGACCGTTCCCCGTCCGGCGGAGCGCCGGGCTATTCCTTCTTGCCGGCCTCTTCCGGCCCGCCTTCCTCGGCCGGCGCAGCGCCTTCGGCCGGCGGGGCGCCTTCCTCGCCGGCCTCGATGCCGGCCTCGGCGGCGGCTTCGGCGGCGGCCTTGGCGGCGGCAGCAGCCTCGAGGGCGGCACGCATCTCTTCCTTGACGCCGGCGGCCGCGGCGACGGTGGCGACGGTGAAGTCGCGGTCGGTGATGGTGGGCGTGACGCCCTCCGGCAGCGGGATCGCCGAGATATGCAGCGAGTCGCCGATCTCCAGACCGGTCAGATCGCCGGTGATGTGCTCGGGTATGGCGTCGACCGGGCAGAGCAGCGTGACGCGGTGGCGTACGACGTTCAGAACGCCGCCGCGGCGGATGCCCGGTGCCTGGCCATCGTTGATGAAGTGGACGGGCACGTCGACGGTGACGCGGGTGCCGGGGACGATACGCAGGAAATCGACGTGAACCGCCTTCTCGGTCACCGGGTCGAGCTGGTAATCGCGGGGGAGGGCGGAGATCTTCTCGCCGTCAACCGCGATGGTCGCGACGGTGGTGTAGAAGCCGCCGCCGTGGATGCGCCGGGTCAGCTCGCGGTCGTCGAGGGTGATGGCGACCGGCGGCTGGTTGCCGCCGTAGATCACGCCCGGGACCATGCCTTGGCGACGGACCGCGCGGGCGGCCCCCTTGCCAACCTTCTCGCGCATCGTCGCCGCGAGCTCGTAACTGGCGACCATCGGACAACTCCTGGCGTAGCGAAAAAGCCGCGTGCCTCGAAGCGGCGTCGGCGCGGCCGGGCGTCATATAGACGATGGCGCGCGGGGGCGCAACGCGGGCTGGCTTCACATCCCGGCTGGCGGTTCCATTTAATCTGCGAACGTGATGGGGGGCGCAATGCCTGATGTATCCAGAAGCGTCCTGATCACCGGCGCCTCGTCGGGCATCGGCGAGGCGACGGCGCTGCGGCTGGTCAAGGCCGGCTGGCCGGTGGTTGCCACCGCCCGGCGGCCGGAGGCGATCGCGCACCTCGCCGAGGCCGGCTGCGCAACCGCTGTCCTCGACGTTGTGGATGAGGCGTCGCTGGCGGACGCGGTCGCCGAGATCGCCGCCAAGCACGGCACCATCGGCGTCTTGATCAACAACGCCGGTTACAGCCAGTCCGGTGCGCTTGAAACGCTGCCGATGGAGAAGCTGCGCGCGCAGTTCGAGACCAACGTGTTCGGCCTCGTCAGGCTTACGCAGCTCGTTCTGCCCGGCATGCGGGCGCAACGGTGGGGCAAGATCGTCAACATCAGCTCGATGGGCGGCAAGCTCACCTATCCCGGCGGCGGCGCCTATCACGGTTCGAAGCACGCGCTGGAAGCGATCTCCGACGTGTTGCGCTTCGAGGTCGCCGGGTTCGGCATCGACGTGATCGTGATCGAGCCGGGCCTGGTGCGCACGGGCTTCGCCGAAGTTGCGGTCGACAGCATGGAGCATGTCGAGACCACCGGCCCGTATGCCGCCCTCGACGCCGCGGTGGCGCGGATCACGGCGAACGCCTACCGCGAAGGGCCAGCCGGGTGGATGGTGGCAAAGCCGGTCGCTGTCGCCAAGGTCATCGAAAGGGTGCTCAACGCGACGCGCCCGCGGCCGCGCTATCGCGTCGCCGGCGCCGGCCTGCTCATCACCCTCCGCAAGGTCCTCGGCGACCGCCTGTGGGACGCGCTGCTCGCTCGCATCTATCCGCAGCCGCGGCGGTGACGCGACGGCTGTAATTATCCATGCGCTTGAAGTGTTATCGGGCTGACACATGCTTTTCTGTCCGCCATCTGAGTCGGAGCCGAACCATGAGCACGCCTTTCGATCCCGGTGAATACGTCAAGCGGATCGCGCGGCGTCTGGTCGTAGAGTTCGATGACGCTTCGCAAGCTGGAACTCCCGGTTTGAGGGGCTCCGCACGAGAGCATCCGGCACGCCGCCAGCTTGAACGTCTGTTGCCCGGCGTCGCCGCAGTTGGGAGCGGGCAGGTTATCGACAGTTTCGGAGGCGTCAGCAGGCAGGAGGATGTCGTTCTTTATGAAAGACCCTGGTGTCCGGTTTTCTCAATAAACGAGACACCAGAAGCAACGTACTACCCCTGCGAAGGCGTGATTAGCGTTGGCGAGGTGAAGAGCCGTTTGGGCTCCGCCGAATTGGAAGATGCCTTCGAGAAGATTGCGTCAGCCAAGAGGTTGACGCGCTATGCGGTGAAATCGGGCTCTCCTCTGGGGTTGCCGGAGACGGTAGCGTTTCGCCGCTACGGTTCGCCGCTGACGGCGCAGGGAACACTTGACGAGCAGTTCGACCAGCAGACCAAGCAAATGGATCAGATATTTGGCTTCGTCCTCTGCGGAGAGTTCGGATTGAAGCCCGACACGATGCTTCAAAGGGCAACCGACCTCTGGAAGCGCTATCCACGCTCGGAAGGGCCGAACATGGTCCTGTCGCTCAACAACGGGTTCTTGCAGCCGCACAATGCTCCAGGGGCCAAGTTGCTGACATCCCCGCTAGCGGCCGACTCGATCGCGTACTCGGACGAAGTGCACAAGGGGATTGGCGCGCTGCTGCGTCTGATTGCTCTGTATGCTCGCAGCGGCCGGACGGTCGAGGCAAATCATTTTGACCGATACTGTTTTTCACCCGCAGCGGTGAAAACGGGAACGAGAATACTTTTGAGGGCGCCGCTTTAGCTCCCCCGTTCTGAGGAGCTACGTGAGCGCGTCATCTAATCGAACAAACTCGACACCGACTTCTCACTCGCAGTGCGGGCGATGGCCTCGCCGATCAGGGTCGCGATCGGGCAGACCCGGATGTTGG
>CAYTXI010000050.1:0-18307 GCA_964441935.1 uncultured Bauldia sp. | reverse complement strand
CTGGCGCGCTACGAGGGCTGCAACCTGCGCCTGACCGCGACCCAGCTCGTCTTCGCCGACGGCAACCCGGAGGGCCGCGTCATGCTGGTCGGCGAAGCGCCCGGCCGCGACGAGGACATCCAGGGACTGCCGTTCGTCGGCCGTTCAGGCCAGCTGCTTGACCGCATGCTGGCGGCGATCGGCCTCGACCGTACCTCGGTCTACATCGCCAACGTCGTGCCCTGGCGCCCGCCCGGCAACCGCACCCCGACACCGCAGGAGACCGCCGCCTGTCGGCCGTTCATAGAGCGGCAGATCGAGCTTGCCGACCCCGACTTCCTGATCTGCCTCGGTGGGCCGGCGGCCGCCGAGCTGATGAACAACAGACAAGGGATCCTACAGTTCCGCGGTCGGTGGCACGACTTCGACACCGGCAACCGGGTCATCCGCGCCATGGCGACGCTGCACCCGGCCTACCTGCTGCGCCAGCCGCTGCAAAAGCGCCTCGTCTGGCGCGACTTCTTGGCGCTGAAGGAAGCCCTCGACGCAGCCTAGACCCCACCGCTTCCGCCTGGCGGATCGGAAACGGATCCTCTCAAGCCGAAGCGGCGAGTTCTATTCGCCCAACACGCGCTTACGTTCCTCGAACTCGTCCTTGTCGATTTCACCACGCGCAAAACGCTCGCGAAGGATATCGAACGCGCTCTGTCTCGCGGGTCCGCCGCCTCTGCCAGCGCCAGCGTCGCCGAGCCAACGCACCGCCAACACAACCAGGGCCACAACGACTGCAAGGAACAGGATCATCCACACTGGGCCGAGAAACATCCACCAGCCTCCCTCCCAAATGTGCGGGCCGTAGAAGTACCGCGGCGCTTCTTCCGCGGCTGCCAACGTCGAATTTGCGAAGACGATCGCCGCTGCCGCTGCGATCGCTGTAAGCCGCGATCCGCTCCGTTTCCTGGCGCACGCGTCCATCGCCTCATCGTCCGTTCAGAATCCTCGCGAGGTAAATCCTGCCGCAGCTGCGACCGGCGGCGTTGATTCCGGTCAATAAACGCGGGTTGTCCACCCATCGCTGTGTCAACCGTCTGCCCCCGCCGGCCTTGCATTCGCCACGAGGCCGACGGAAAAGGCTGCCGACGATTCGCCTCCGGTCGCCCCCAGTACGTCCCAAGCCATGGCCCCCCAACTCGTCGCCGTCGCGGCGCTGCTTCTCGGCTCGTTTTTCCTAATCATGGCAAGCGGCCTGCATGGCCTGTTGCTGCCGGTCCGCGGGACCATCGAAGGTTTCACCACCACCGAGCTCGGCCTGCTCGGCACCGGCTGGGCCGCCGGCTTCATCGCCGCCACACTGGTTGTGCCGGCAGTTGTGCGCCGTGTCGGCCACGTTCGCAGCTATGGGGCGCTCGCATCGGTCTCGGCGGTCGCCATCCTGCTCAACCTGCTGATCATCGACCCGGTCGCCTGGATCGTGCTCAGGGCGCTGTCCGGCTTCTGTTTCGCCGGTGCCGCGATGATCGTCGAAAGCTGGCTCAACGAGCGCGCCTCACACGAGACCCGCGGCAGGCTCTTCTCGGTCTACCAGATCGTCAATTTCACCGCCTCGACGGCCGGGCAACTCATCATCGCGTTTCACCCACCAATCGATCATTTCTACTTCGTGCTCGGCGCGATCCTCTATTGCCTGGCGATCTTGCCGACGGCGCTGTCGACCGCGGCCGCGCCCCGGCCGCTGAAGACGACTCGTCTCGACCTTCGCCGGCTCTACGCCAACTCGCCCGTCTCCGCGGTCGCCTGTTTTCTGATCGGTGTGGTCAACGGCGCCTTCGGCACGCTCGGCCCAGTCTATGGCCATCTGATCGGCCTGCCGATCCACAATATCGCCACGATGATGGCCGGCGCCTTGTTCGGCGGTGCGCTGGTCCAGTTCCCCATCGGCCGTCTATCGGACCGCTTCGACCGTCGGCGGGTGCTTATCACCATCGCTGTCGGCGCGGTCGCCATCGGCATCACTCTCGCCGTCGTCCAACCGCGCTCTCCCTGGCTTGTCACGACGCTGGCGATCATTTTCGGGGCGATGATCTATCCGATGTACGCGCTCACCGTCGCCCACGCCAACGACTATGCCGATCCGGAGAACTTCGTGAACATCGCCAGCGGCCTCCTGCTGCTCTATGGCATCGGCACCATGATCGGACCGATCGCCGCCGCAGCCAGCATGGAGCGCATCGCCCCCGACGGTCTGTTCGCCTTCACGGCCGCGGTGCATACGCTGATGATCGCCTACACTCTGTTCCGCATTGGGCAACGGCCGCCGCTGCCTCAGTTCCAACGCGAGACCTTCCAAGGGCTGCCGTTGCCGAAGACCGTCACACCAGAAAGCGCTGTCCTCGATCCGCGCGCGGCAGGTAGCGAAGCCGACGGCAACGATCCCAACGAGAATTGAGAGTTGCGACGAAATCCCCGTACGCTAATCTCGCGTCAACCGCTTTGGTGAACCCGGGCGGACGGGGGATGCCGGCACAACGCGCTCACGGCGCGAGGGAAATTGGGGTGGAGATGACGGATCTTTGCCGGCAGCTCATTGAGCGTTGCAAGCCCGATCTGCTCCGCGCTCCGACCCCGATCGACGCGACCGCCGGGTCGCCTGCATGCACCGATCGACGTTCTTCGCACGCCACTCTGCCGGCCGTCCACGGGTTTCGAGTGCTACAGTGTCGGCAGACCTCGTGATCGAAGTCAGGACCGTCAGCAAGTGGTTCGGCGGCGTGAGGGCGGTCTCGGATTGTTCCCTGGGCGTCGCACGCGGATCGATCACCGGGTTGATCGGGCCCAACGGCGCCGGCAAGACCACGCTGTTCGACATCATCGCCGGCGCCCTCGACCCGGACAGCGGCCAGATCATCTTCGACGGCGAGGACGTGACCGATCTCGCCCCGCATGAGCTGTTCGGCAAGGGATTGCTCCGCACGTTCCAGATCGCCCGCGAGTTCTCGAACATGACGGCGCTGGAGAATCTGATGATGGTTCCTGCCGAACAACCCGGTGAGAATCTCTTCAACGCCTGGCTCACACCCGCCCGCGTCGATCGGACCGAGGCCGACGTGCGCGCCAAAGCGAGCGACGTGCTGCGATTCCTCAGCCTGTGGCCCGTCCGCAACGAACTCGCCGGCAACCTTTCTGGCGGACAGAAGAAGCTCCTGGAGCTCGGCCGCACGATGATGGTCGATGCCAAGGCGGTGTTGCTCGACGAGGTAGCCGCCGGCGTCAACCGCACCCTGCTCAAAGACCTCGGCCAGAACATCCGGCGCCTGAATCGGGAAATGGGCTACACCTTCTTTGTAATCGAGCACGACATGGAGCTGATCGGCGAGCTGTGCGACCCGGTCATCGTCATGGCCGAGGGCGAGGTCATCGCCGAGGGCCCAATGAGCGAGATCCGTGCCAAGCAGGAAATCATCGACGCCTATTTCGGCAGCCGCGTCGGGGGCGCCGTGTGAGCCTGATCGAAATCAGCAGCGTACACGCGGGCTACGGCGGCGCACCGATCCTGAACGGAATCGACATCGCCATCGACTCGACCGACATCGCGGTGATCGTCGGCCCCAACGGCGCCGGCAAGTCCACGATACTGAAGGCCATCTTTGGCCTCGTTACAGTCAGCCAGGGTATGATCAGGTTCGGGGGGAAAGAGATAACCAATGCTGAGCCCGATCGGCTGGTGCCGATGGGGCTCGGTTTTGTGCCGCAGGAGTTCAACGTCTTCACGTCGATGTCGGTTCAAGAGAACCTCGAGATGGGCGCCTATATCCGGCGCGACGATTTCAGCGACACGATGCACTCCGTCTACGCGATGTTCCCCGATCTTCAGGAGAAGCGCCGCCAGCGGGCGGGTGAGTTGTCGGGCGGCCAGCGCCAGATGGTGGCGATGGGCCGGGCGTTGATGAGCAAGCCCAAGCTGCTGCTGCTCGACGAGCCCTCCGCCGGCCTGAGCCCCATCTACATGAACCAGGTTTTTGACCACATCAAGAAGGTCAACGCGAACGGAGTCGCCATCCTGATGGTCGAGCAGAACGCGCGCCACGCGCTGGGGTTCGCCACCAGGGGCTTTGTCATCTCCAACGGCCAAAACCGTTTCACCGGCACCGGGAAAGCGCTGCTGGAAGATCCTCACGTCGCCAGAAGCTTCCTCGGCGGCTGAGAGCGACGCAATGAACGAGCTCGCCTTCTTCATCAACAACGTTCTCGTCGCCGGGATGGTGCTCGGCTGCGTCTACGCGCTCGGCGCGATCGGAGTGACGCTGATCTTCGGCATCCTCAGGTTCGCGCATTTCGCGCACGGCGACATGATGACCATGGGGGCGTTCGTCGCGTTCGTCCTGGCGAGCCTTGTCGCCACCTTCGGCATCCAGACGGCTTGGCCGACGGGGTTCATCGTCCTGCCGCTGGCCTTGCCCATCACCGCCGCCCTGGCGCTTGTTATCGACCGGCTTGTCTATCGACCTCTGCGAGACGCCGGTGCCAAGGGCGTAACCTTGCTCATAGCCTCGATCGGCGTGACCCTCATGATCCAGGGGCTGATCCGCCTGCTCTTCGGCACCAGCAACCGCAGCTTCTTTGAGACCGACCCAAAACAGCTGTTTCGCCTCACGCTGCCGTTCGAGGGCGCGCAGCGCCCCATCACGCTCTCCGAGCCCCAGATCCTGCTCGTCGTGGTGACGGTCCTGGCGGTGATCGCGCTGCACTTGTTCCTCACCCGCTCGCGGCTCGGCAAGGGTATGCGCGCCATGGCAGACAACCCGGACCTTGCGCGGGTGAGCGGCATCAACACGCGCCAGGTCATCCGCGCCACCTGGATCATCGCCGGGGCGCTAGCCTGCCTGGCCGGCACGATGCTGGCCCTCGACGTCAGCCTGAAGCCGGACCTCGCTTTCAACATCGTGCTGCCGATCTTCGCCGCCGCCATCGTCGGCGGCCTCGGTCACGCTTACGGTGCGATCGCCGGCGGCTTCCTTGTCGGCTTCGCAGAGACGCTGGCGGTGTTCAACTGGACGGTCCTGCTAAGACCGTTCCGAGACGCGATCCCGTGGGGTCTGCCCGCCGATCTGTCCCTGGTTCCGACCGACTACAAACTCACCGTGGCCTTTATCATTCTGGTGGTGGTCCTCTTGTTCCGGCCGACCGGTATCTTCAGGGGAGCATCGACGTGACCGCGTCGCCCAACATGCGCGACGCGACGCTCATCGGCGTCCTTGCCCTCATCATCGTCGGGGTTTTTTTCTGGCTGGGGACGCCGGTAACGATCCAGCTTCTGATTAGCGCCACAACCTATGCACTCGTGGCGCTCGGTTTGAACGTCCAATGGGGCTATGGCGGCCAGTTCAACTTCGGCGTCATGGGCTTTCTGATGCTTGGTGGCTACGCGGTGGTGCTCACCTCGTATCCGTTGAACGATGCATTCTGGGGTTCGGACGGGCCCGCGATGCTCGTTCGCGCCATGGTCGCGGCGGCGATCGGCGGCGTCCTGATCTTGGCCGCCAGCCGGTCCAGCCGGATTGGCATAACTGGTTCCTTCCGGACCTTCCTGATCGTTGTTGCGTGGGCGGTCGCTTACATCGGCTACCGCTCGCAGATCGACCCCGCCGCCACGGCCATCGAGGCCGAAGCCGGCTTCGTGGGCGGGCTGGGGCTACCGGTAGTGCTGGCCTGGCTGGTGGGCGGCGCGCTCGCCGGCATCGTCGCGTACGGAATCGGCAAAGTCTGCCTCGGCCTCAGGACGGACTATCTGGCGATCGCCACCATCGGCATCGCCGAGATCATCCGGGCGCTCTTGAAGAACATGGACTGGCTCAGCAGAGGCACGCTTACCGTCTCACCGTTGCCGTGGCCGGTTCCGGTCCCGATCGAGACTGGAATCGCCGACGAGACAATCGCCTTTACACTCGCCCGCGGTCTTTTCTTCAGCGTCGTCGTGGTTACCGCGGCGATCGCCTTCACGTTGCTCCAGCGCGCCTATAGCGGCGCCTGGGGCCGGCTCATGCGGGCCATCCGGGACAATCACGTCGCCGCCGAAGCGATGGGTAAGGACGTCAAGTCGCGGCAGGTCGAGCTGTTCGTTCTTGGCGCGGTGCTCATGGGTATTGGCGGCGCCATCATGAGCACATACGTCCAGCTCTACGACCCTGGCGGCTACCAGCCGATCAACCACACTTTCATCGTCTGGGTCATGGTCATCGTCGGCGGCTCCGGCAACAACCTCGGCGCCATGTTTGGAGCCGTGCTTATCATTATCGCCTGGAACCTGTCGGAGCCGCTATCGCTGCTGGCGTTCCAGTGGCTCGACAGCGGTCTGCAGGCAGCGGGCATCGGCGCCATCCCCGACGTCGGCTCGCGCGCGTTGCAGATGCGCGTCTTCTTTCTCGGCCTGGTGATCGTGGTGGCGCTGCGCTACGCACCACGCGGACTCATCCCCGAGCGCATCCGCCACCAGTAGAAAAGCACGAAGCCCGGGATCGCTCCCGGGCTCCGCATCGACAACGATCAGCGGTTGGGCTTCCGCCTTAGAACGCCCGTCCGACTTCCTTGAACGTGCCGCCGGTCGCCGTCATCTCGAGAATGACGCCGGGAACGTCACCGTTGCTGTCGAACTCGTAGGAACCGCCGGCGCCCTCGTAGTTGACGTCGCCGCCGGAGGCGAGAATCTCCTTGGCCTTCGCCCACTCGCCCGGCAGGATGACCTCACCGGGTGCCGAGGCAACGGCGCGGACGGCAGCCGATAGCCCGTCGCGCTTGTTACCGTTCTTCTCGATAGCGAGAGCGAGAATGAACGCCGCGTCGTACGACTGCGGAACGTAGATCTCCGCCGGCTTTAGTCCGGCCTCCGTTGCCATGTCTGCGAAGATCGCAGCCCCGGGGATCTCGGGCGTGCCTGGTTTTGTCCCGATCATGCCCTCAACCGCACTGGTATCGATTCCGGTAAACAGAGCATCACCGATCATTCCGTCGCCACCGACGTAGGTGGTGAAGTTGCCAGACTCGACAGCCTGACGAAGAATCGTGTTACCGGACCCGGAAGCGTAGGCAATGATGACCAGGTTGGTCGAACCGCTCGCCGCCAGTGTGCCGAGCTCGGCGCGGAAGTCAGCCTTGCCCTCTTCGTGGGCAACGTTCGCCAGCACCTCGCCACCCTCGTCCGGAAAAGCCGCCGCCAAGGAGTCAGCGAGGCCTTTGCCATAGTCGTTGTTCACGTAGGTGATGGCGATGTCCTTGATGCCCTTGGCAACGAGAAGGCGTGCCATCACGCTGCCCTGGTACGAGTCCGACGGAGTCACACGAAACAACAGGTCGTTGTCGTCGACGGACGTCACTGCCGGCGATGTCGCCGAGGGCGAGATCATGACCACGCCGGCTGGCACGGCGTTGGTGTTGGCCACGGCAATGGTCACGCCCGAACACATGGCGCCGACGATGCCCGTGACCTTCTCGGTGTTGATCAACCGATCGGCGGCACCCGTCGCCGCTGTTGCATCGGCACAGGTGTCGTCGCCGCGCACCGTCACCAGATTGCCGCCCTGAATGCCGCCCTGCTCGTTGACGTGGGTGGCGACAAATTCGGCACCCTCGGCCATCGGCGGCGACATCGCCTCAAGCGGGCCGGTGAAGCCCATCAGAATCCCCAGCTTGACGTCCTCAGCGGACGCCATCGGCGCCGCCATCAGCGCGGCGGCGGCCACGGCCGAAGCCAACGCGATCTTTGTTTGACGCATGTGATTCCCCTCCAAATAAACTCTCTGCGACCCCCATCGGGTTGCGGGCCGTCCCGGTGAATCAGTCTTCGGGGCATTCTTGAACGCCCCGCTGCCCGCCACCTTAACGATTTTGTCCGCCAAGTCACCAGTTTGCCACCCCGACGGGCATGACAACCGCAGGTTTTTCAAGGGCTTTCGGCACTCAAGGGGGCGCCCGGCAGTTGCCGGTTGCCTTGCCGGCGCGCCGGTTGCAGGTTTGGCCGAGCCTGGAAGCCCTCGGAGCGAGCCGGTGTTCTTGTGCGCCGTTGACCATTTTCCGACCTCGAAACTCGCCCTGTGGGCCGCCGTGGCCATTCTGGCGCTAACCGCAACCACCGCCAGGGCCGACGTCGTCATCGGCCTTGCCGGGCCGCTGTCGGGCGGTTTCGCGGTCCTCGGCGAGGAAATGAGGGTCGGCGCGGAGCAGGCTGTCGCCGACATCAACCAGGCCGGCGGCGTCAACGGCGAGCCACTGACCCTGTCGGCGATGGACGACGCGTGTGACGCCAACCAGGCCGACGCCATTGCCAATCGATTTGCCGGCAGGGGCGCTGCGCTGGTGGTCGGTCATCTTTGCCTCGGCGCCTCCATGGCTGCCGCGTCGGTGTACGCCGCGAACGGGATCGTCGAGATCTCGCCGGCGACCACGTATCCGGCCTACACCGACCGACGCCCCGGCTCCGGCATTTTCCGCCTCGCCGGACGCGACGACGACCAGGGCCGGATCGCCGGCAACTTCCTCGCCACGCACTACGCCGACAAGAATGTCGCCATCATCGACGACACCAGCGCCTACGGCAAAGGCCTCGCCGACGCCACGCGCCGGGCGATGAACGCTGCCGGCAAGAAGGAGGTGTTCACTCAGTCCTACGAGGCCGGCAGCGAGGATTTCAGCGACATCGTCTTCCGCCTCAAAGCGGCCGACATCGATGTGCTCTACATCGGCGGCTTCCACACCGACGCGGCCCACATCGTTCGCGCGCTTCGCGACCAGGCGATGACGACCGCGATCATCGGCGGCGACGCGCTGATGACCGAGGAATACTGGCGGATCGCCGGCGCCGCGGCGGACGGCACGCGCCTGACCTTTCCGCCGGATCCACGCAAGAACCCCTCCGCCGCCAGCGTGGTCGCCGCCTTCAGGGAACGCGGCATTGAACCGGAAGGCTGCGTGCTCAATGCCTACGCTGCCGTTCAGGTGTGGGCCGCCGCCGCGGAGTCCGCCGGCACAGTAGCGTTCGACGAAGTGGTCGCGGCACTGAGCCACGGTCGATTCGACACCGTTCTCGGCCCGGTCTCGTTCGACGCCAACGGCGACGCCGACCTGCCCGGCTTCGTGATCTACGAATGGCGCGACGGCGAGTACGACGACCTGCAGATGTAACCCCCACGATGGACCAGCCGCTCAGGAATCTCATTACCGACGTCGCCGGTCTGAGCGTCGGCAACGCCGACGACCCGCGCCTGAAGTCCGGCGTCACGGTCGTGGTTTGCGATGAACCCGCCGTCGCCTCCGGCCACGTCATGGGCGGTGCGCCGGGAACTCGCGAGACCGACCTCTTGGCGCCGGAGGCGATGGTCGAGGCCGTCGACGCCGTCGTCCTTTCCGGCGGGTCAGCGTTCGGGCTCGATGCCGCCGGCGGCGTGATGGCCGCATTGGCCGCGGCCGGCCGCGGCTTCGTGGTCGGAAGCGCGCGAGTTCCGATCGTTCCGGCCGCGATTCTGTTCGACCTCCTGAACGGTGGCGACAAGGACTGGGGCGACACGCCGCCCTACGCAGCCCTCGGGCGGGCCGCCTTCGCCGCCGCCCGCGAGACCTTCGCCCTCGGCTCGGCCGGCGCAGGCATCGGCGCAACGACGGCCAACCTCAAAGGCGGCCTCGGCTCGGCGTCGATGCGGCTGCCGGGCGGGATCACCGTCGCCGCCCTTGCAGCGGTCAACGCCGTCGGCCAGGCAACCATCGGCGACGGTCCCAACTTCTGGGCCGGACCGTTCGAGCGGGACGGCGAGTTCGGCGGCCTCGCCTCGCCCGCCGCGTTTGGCGACGACGCGACGCGCCTCAACCACAAGACCCGGGCCCGTCCCGGTGAAAGCACGACCATCGCCGTCGTCGCCACAGACGCGCGCCTCGATAAGGCGGGGGCTAAGCGCCTCGCCGTTGTCGCCCACGACGGCATCGCCCACGCCATTTGGCCAGCACACACCGCGTTCGATGGCGACTTGGTCTTCGCGCTCGCAACGCAGCGCGCGGGTGGCACCGCTGACGCCGACGTGGTCGCAATTGGCGCCGCCGCGGCCGCCTGCCTCACGCGCGCCATTGCCAGGGGCGTCTACGAGGCAACCCCTGCCCCCGACGACCTGGTGCCGACCTGGCGTGAGCGCTTCGGCGGTCAGATTGCCTCCCGCACGACGCCGTGATAACCGCCGGCCATGCGCCGGCCCGTGATCATCGCCCCTTCGATCCTCTCGGCCGACTTCGCCAGGCTCGGCGAGGAGGTGCGCGCCATCGACGCCGCCGGCGCCGACTGGATCCACGTCGACGTGATGGACGGCCACTTCGTCCCCAACCTCACTATCGGACCGCCGGTGGTGAAGGCGATCCGCCCCCACACGGCCAAGCCCCTCGACGTTCATCTGATGATCGCGCCGGTCGACGGCCGCCTCGCCGACTTCGCCGAGGCCGGCGCCGACCGCATCACCATCCACGTCGAGGCGACGTCCGACATCAGCGCCTCGCTGCAAATGATCCGGCGTCTCGGCACGCGCGCCGGCGTCACCCTCAGGCCCGAGACGCCAGCCGCCGCCGTAGCCAGTGCCCTCGATCTCGTCGATCTGGTCCTGGTCATGAGCGTCGACCCCGGATTCGGCGGCCAGGATTTCATCCCCGCCTCGCTCGACAAGGTTGCCGCGATGAAGGCGATGATCGGCGACCGCGACATCCTCGTCGAGATCGACGGGGGGATTTCGGCCGACAACGCTGCTGCGGTGGTCGCGGCCGGCGTCGACGTCATCGTCGCCGGATCTGCGATATTTCGCGGTGGCGCCGCGGCCTACGCCGGCAACATCCGCGCGATCCGCAACGCGGTCGAGGCGACGCCAGCATGAGAACGATCGGCATCGGTCGCCGCCTTGTCACCGTCGCCACGTTGATCGCGGCCCCGGCGCTCGCCGGCGACTATGCCGAACGCGCGATCTTCGGCTTCTCGCCGGACGGCGCCACTTTCGCCTTCGAGGAATACGGCGTCCAAGACGGCTCGGGCTTCCCCTATTCGAACATCTACGTGATCGACACCGCCACGGACTCCTGGGTCGACGGAACCCCGGTCCGCGTCCGGATCGACGACGAGTCGAGGCCGCTGGCGGAGGCGCGTGCCCGAGCGCTCCAGCAAGCCGGCCCTATTCTCCAACAGCGCGCCATCGGATCGCCGGGCCACCTGGTGGTGCACAATCCGGTGACCGAAACGTCGGCCACGCCGCACTTCGTGTCTTTCCGTCCACGCCTGACGCTGCCGGTGTCGGGCCCCGACTACAAGCTGTTCGTCGAGCAGTATCAGCTTCCGGCACCCGACTGCCCGGATATGGGCGAGCCGTTCACGGGGTTCAGCTTGACGCTCGTCACGCCCGACGGTCAAACGAAGGTCATCAACGAGGACAGCCGCATTCCGTCCAGCCGCCGCTGCCCGCTGTCGTACGGCATCTCCGACGTCGTGACGTTCTACCCGGCACCGACGGCCGCACCCGTCATCGTCATCCTCGTCAACGTGTTCTCCGTCGGCTTTGAGGGTCCCGACCGGCGCTTCATCGCCATCACCACCCGCCAATGAGGGCGGCGTTGGCGGGCCCGCCCGATTGTGAACGGCCCTGCCCTCTGATAGACCGCGCCGTCATCAATCATGACGGGCCGGCTCATGATTCCGCGCTACACGCGCCCCGAAATGGCGGCGATCTGGTCGCCGGACGAGAAGTACCGCATCTGGTTCGAGATCGAGGCCCACGCCCTCGACGCCATGGCCGAGATTGGTGCGGTCCCGAAGTCGGCGGCGAAAGCGGTCCGGCAGAAGGGTGGTAAGGCGAAGTTCGACGCCGCGCACATCGCAGAGATCGAGGAGACGACGAAACACGACGTTATCGCCTTCCTGACCTACGTCACCGAGATCGTCGGTCCAGACGCCCGGTATCTCCACCGCGGCCTGACCTCATCCGACGTTCTCGACACCTGCCTCGCAGTGCAACTGTCGCGTGCGGCGGACATTCTGACCGCGGACGTCGACGCGCTGCTGACCGCGCTTCGCCGCCGCGCGATCGAGCACAAAGACACGGTCTGCATCGGCCGCTCGCACGGCATTCACGCCGAGCCGACCACGTTCGGCCTTAAACTCGCGGTCGCCTACGCCGAGTTCGCCCGCGCCCGCCGTCGACTGCACGCCGCGCGCGAAGAAATCGCCACCGCCGCGATATCGGGTGCGGTTGGCACCTTCGCCAACGTCGACCCGCGTGTTGAGGAATACGTCGCCCGCGCCATGGGCCTGAGGCCCGAAGCGATCTCCACCCAGGTCATCCCACGCGACCGCCACGCCATGTATTTCGCGACGCTCGCCGTCGTCGCGTCGTCGGTCGAGCGCCTCGCCACCGAAATCCGACACCTGCAGCGCACCGAGGTGCGCGAGGTCGAGGAGTACTTCGCCGCCGGCCAGAAGGGGTCCTCGGCGATGCCGCATAAACGCAACCCCGTTCTGTCGGAGAACCTGACCGGTCTCGCCCGACTTGTGCGCTCGACCGTCCAGCCGGCGCTGGAGGACGTTGCGCTCTGGCACGAGCGCGACATTTCGCACTCCTCGGTCGAGCGGGTAATCGCGCCCGACGCCACCATCGCCCTCGATTTCGCCCTTCATCGCCTGGTCGGGCTGATCGACAACCTCGTGGTCTACCCACACGCCATGCGCGCCAACCTCGATCGCCTGGGCGGCCTCATCCATTCCCAGCGCGTCATGCTGGCGCTGACCGACAAGGGCATGAGCCGCGAAGACGCCTACGCCGCGGTCCAGAGGAACGCGATGAAGATCTGGGAGGGCAAGGGCGACTTCCTGCAGCTCCTGAAGAAGGACCGCACGGTCGCCACAGCGTTGTCAGAGACGGAGCTGGAAGGCCTCTTCGACCTTGCCTACCACCTCAAGCACGTCGACACGATCTTCCGTCGCGTGTTCGGCGCCAACGCCGCCGGCTAGTTGCCGCCGCGCATCGCCGAAAGCGACGATTCCAGGTTCAGCGAAACCAGGAAGCGGCCGTCCGGTCCGCCGTGGTAGCGCGCGTCGATCGAGATCCAATCGCGCGGAGCCCACGTGACGCCGGCGTTCCACGAGAACACGCCGCCGAGCGACCCGACCGCGCCGGATACGGAGATGTCGCGCGGCAGATCGACCGAGGCGTTGCCCTCGACATACGTCGTGACGTTGGTCGGATCGTAATAGATGGCCGCGCCCAAAGTCAGCGGGTCGACCGGGCTGACGCTCGCCATGGCGTACACCTCGCCGCAGCAATCGCCGGTATCGTAGATGTAGCGGACGTATCCCAAATCGAACGAGAACGGCCCAAGCTCGGGGCGGATGCCGACCGACAGGTCGTGCTCCCAACTCGCTCCGGTGAGGATCGCGGGGCTCACGTTCGAGCCCCAGTAGCCGGCGTAGAGGATGCCGTAATCGAACTCGACCCAAGGCTGAACCGCCGGGCCGTTGGTCTGCGTGTAGCCGCGGGACATGTAGTCCGACGTGAAGGTGACTCCGAAGGCGATGTCGAACATCGATTCGACGGCGCCGTCGTTAGTTTTGTCTGCCGCCCGCGCTGCGGTGATTGCAGAGAGCGATATGACCGTCGCCGCGACCACGCGGCCAAGCGCAACACCAGCCATTGTCCCGACCTCCGACCCCAATCCGTACGACAAATATCGCACGAAGCACCACTCGCCAGTGCGCAAAAATGCTGCAACATCAAAAGGATTCGCAAATTGTTGCAGTTTGGAGACAATTGCGGCCGAGAGGCGGCCACTTTGGCCTCAGAGCTGCGTCTCTGGACCCCGTTCGTTGAGCATCGCGTCGATGCCGCGCGTGAGATACGCTTGATCGGTGCCGAGCGCGATCAGCCGGTACCCAAGATCGCGGAAAAACTGCACCCGCTCCCCGCCCCACGCGAACGCGCCGACGATCTTGCCCGCCGCGCGCGTGCGTTCTCCGATCCGCCTGAGCGCATCGTCGATTTCGGTGTCGCCCGGAGCGATGCGCTTGCCATCGCTCAGCGTCACCGACAAATCTGACGGACCGACGAAGATCCCGTCGATCCCGTCCACCGCCAGGATGTCATCGAGGACGTCCAAACCGCTCCGGGTCTCGACCATCGCCACTGCCAGGGTCGATGCGTTGGCGGTCGTAAGTGTCGTTTCCGGATCGAACCCGGTCAGCATCCGGGTGCGCAGCGGCCCCCAGCTGCGTTCGCCGAGCGGCGGGTACTTGGCTGCCGCCACGAACGCGCGGGCTTCCGCGCGCGTGTTTATCATCGGCGCAATCACCGCCTCGGCCCCCATGTCAAGGGCGCGGCTGACCATGGCATTATCGCCGACCGGCACGCGCACCACGGCCGGCTTTCCGGCGAGCGCCACGGCCCCGATCGCCCGCATTACCGATACCGGGTCATGCAACCCGTGCTGCATGTCGACGGTGACGCAATCGAAGCCGGATCGTGCCGCGGCTTCGGCCAGCAGCGGCTCCGGCCAAATGTTCCAGCTTGAGATGAAGGTCTCGCCCGCGCGCAGCCGCTCGGCAAGGTCGGGTTGGGGCATGGCGGCGTTCAGGTTTCCTGCCTGACTTGGTCGATCGCCTTCGCCATCAACTCGTCCATGGTTCGCCGGATCTGATGGTCGGACTGGTCGACACCCGCCGCGTCGAAGTCCGCGCGGATCTTGCGGAAGACGTCGTGGTCGCCGGCCTCTTCGAGGTCGGAAGCGACGACCTCTTTGGCATAGGCGTCAGCGTCCTGGTCGGCCTTGCCGAGCAGACCGGCTGCCCACAGGCCGAGGAGCTTGTTGCGCCGCGCCGTCGCCCTGAACTGCAGCTCGGCGTCGTGCGCGAACTTCTTTTCAAAAGCGTCCTCGCGCTTGTCGAAGGTCGTCATACCAGGCTCCCGTACAGCCGCCGGCACCGTCTTGCATATCGCCTGGTGTTACCTAAATCAACGCATCGGCTGTGGTCGACGCACCGGGCAAGGCTCATTGTGCTGGACCGAACGATCGAATAAGGTCCGCCGCGTTGCCAGCCCCGTCAATCGAGTCGACGGCAGGCTGCCGCTGCCAACCGGTTTCCGGCCAATGGATTTCCTCAAACCACGGTACGTGCCCATGAATCGTCGCCGGCGCATTTATGAAGGCAAGGCAAAGATCCTTTACGAGGGTCCGGAACCCGGGACCCTGATCCAGTTTTTCAAGGACGACGCCACCGCCTTCAACAAGAAAAAGCAGGACGTCGTCGACGGCAAGGGTGTGCTCAACAACCGCATCTCCGAGTACCTCTTCCAGCACCTCAACAAGCTGGGCCTCCCGACGCACTTCATCCGCCGGCTCAACATGCGCGAGCAGCTGATCCGCGAGGTCGAGATCATCCCGTTGGAGGTGGTGGTGAGGAACGTCGCCGCCGGCTCCCTGGCCAAGCGCCTCGGCATCGACGAGGGCACCGTGTTGCCGCGCTCGATCATCGAGTTCTACTACAAGAACGACCAGCTCGACGACCCGATGGTCTCGGAGGAACACATCACCGCTTTCGGCTGGGCGACCCCGCAGGAGATCGACGACATCATGGCGCTCGCCATCCGCGTCAACGACTTCCTGTCCGGGCTGTTCCTCGGCGCCGGCATCCAACTCGTCGACTTCAAGATCGAATGCGGCCGTCTGTGGGAAGGCGAAATGATGCGCGTCGTTGTCGCCGACGAGATCTCGCCCGACTCCTGCCGCCTGTGGGACGTCCAGACCAAGGACAAGCTCGACAAGGACCGTTTCCGTCGCGACATGGGCGGACTGGTCGAGGCTTACCAGGAAGTCGCTCGCAGGCTCGGCATCCTCATCGAGCACGAGCGCCCCAAGCGCGGCGGGCCGGTGCTGGTCCAGTAGCCCGATCCCGGCCGGTGAAGGCCCGCATCACTGTGACGCTGAGGAGCGGCGTCCTCGACCCCCAGGGCAAGGCGATCGAGGGAGCATTGGCCGCCCTTGGCTTCACCGGCGTGACGGGGGTACGACAGGGCAAGGTCTTCGACATCGAGCTCAACGAAACCGATGGGGCGCGCGCAGAGACGTCTCTGACGGAGATGTGCGAGAAGCTCCTCGCCAACACCGTAATCGAGGACTACCGGGTCGAGCTTCTGTGAGCTCGGTTGGCGCCGGCCCCCGACCGCCGTGGGGGCACGTCCGACGCGCGAGGCGGGGTAGCAGGACATGATCGGCGCGATTGCCGTCAGCATTGCCATCGCGATCGTCGTCATCCTAGTGAGCCCCCCGGTCCTGCGTTCGGACCTGTGGCGCGCAACCGCGACACCGCTCGCCTCCATCATCGGCAGCGGCTTCCTGGTGTCCGTGCCGATCCTGCGCGATCTCCTTGGCGGCTGGGCGATCGCGGGAATGGCGGCGCTTCTAGTTGTCGCCTACCTGATCGGCGCCGCGGTCCGCGAGAACATCACACACGTCGAGCCGTTGTTGGCGGACGCGCACGCCTCGCGTCCGACGGTCTCAGTCGAGCGCCTGTCGGAATTCGTCCTGACGTTCGCCTATGTCGTTTCGGTCGCGTTTTACCTGGTCCTGTTCAGCAACTTCCTGCTGAAACCGTTCGGCCTCGATCACCCTCTGCCGGTCAAGCTGGTGGTCACCGCGTGTTTGACGCTGATCGGCGGCGTCGGCCTGCTGCGCGGCTTCTCCGCGGTCGAGCGCATCGAGGTCTACACCGTCTCGATCAAGCTCGCCGTTATCGGCGGACTGCTCACCGCGCTTGTTGTCTTCGGCGCCAACGGCATCGGCGACGGGTCGCGCTTCGCGACCGTACCCGGGCATTTCGAACTCGCTAGCGCGCCGGTTCTGGCTGGCTTGCTGATCGTGGTTCAGGGTTTCGAGACCTCGCGCTTTCTCGGTGACGCTTACAGTCCGGCCTTGCGCGTTCGCAGTATGCGGCTGGCGCAGGTTCTGGCGGCCGGTATCTACCTCTCCTTCTTCGCCCTGATGACGCCGCTGTTGGGGGTGGCGCCGGATGACCAGAGCGTGGCGGCCATCGTCGACATGCTCCGTCCCGTGGCCGCCGTCCTGCCGCTGATGGTTATCCTCGGCGCCCTCGCCAGCCAGTCGAGCGCCGCCATCGCCGACGTTCTCGGCGCCGGTGGACTGCTCCACGGTTTCGGCCGCCAACGCATCAACGTCTCCCACACGTATCCGCTGATCGCCTTCATCGCCGCCCTCGTCACGTGGAGCACCGACGTCTACAGCCTGATCACCCTCGCCTCGCGCTGCTTTGCCCTCTACTACGCGCTCCAGTGCGTCGTCGCCACGCTGAGCGCCCGGCGACGCGGCCGCAGCGCACCCGCGTTCGGTTACGGCTGCCTTGCAGCCGTTGCGGGCGCCATCGCGGTGTTCGGAACCCCGGCCGAGGGCGGTTGAAAACACGATCCAACCGCCTTGCGGTGCCTCCGGTCGGCGACTATGGCTGACGGCGAATGAAGTCCGCCGTCGTCGTTTTCCCCGGCTCCAACCGCGAGCGCGACATGATCGCCGCCCTGACGGCGATCGCCGGCGTGGCACCTGTCACGGTTTGGTACACCGAGACGACGATACCCGACGTGGACCTGATCGTCCTGCCCGGCGGTTTCTCGTATGGCGACTATCTGCGCTCCGGCGCCATCGCCGCCCGCGCCCCGGTGATGCGTCCGCTCGCGGAGCAAGCGGCCAGGGGAACGCCGGTGCTCGGTATCTGCAACGGATTCCAGATCCTCTGCGAGGCCGGCCTTCTTCCAGGCGTCCTCATGCGCAACGCGAGCCTGCGCTTCGTCTGTCGCGAAGTGCATATCAGGATCGAAACGACTGACTCCTTCTTTACCCGCGGCTACGCCAGCGGTCAGGTGATCCGCGCTCCGATCGCCCACGGCGACGGCAACTATCGCTGCGACGAGGCGACGTTGGCCCGACTCCGCGACGACGGCCGCGTCGCCTTCCGCTACGTCGATGCCGACGGTGACGCCCGCGACGCCGCCAACCCCAACGGCTCCGTCGACAACATCGCCGGCATTCTCAGCGAGCGGCGCAACGTGCTCGGCATGATGCCCCACCCCGAAAACCTGATCGAGCCACTGCACGGCGGCACCGACGGGCGTGGACTGTTCGAGGGCGCGTTGGCCGCGCTATGAACGCACCTGCCAACATCACCCCCGACCTCGTCGCCGCACACGGGCTAGCGGCCGAGGAGTATCGACGCATCGTCGATCTGATCGGCCGTGAGCCGACCCTGACCGAGCTCGGCATCTTCTCG
>CAYTXI010000049.1:0-18559 GCA_964441935.1 uncultured Bauldia sp. | reverse complement strand
GTGCTGTTCGTGTTCCGCGAGGAATACTATCTGAAGAACAAGGAGCCCAAGCCCGGCACCATGGAATACGAGCAGTGGCAGGACGAGATGAGCCGGGTCCACGGCGTCGCCGAGGTGATCATCGGCAAGCAGCGCCACGGGCCGACAGGCACCATCCGCCTGCATTTCGAGGACACACTGACTCGGTTCTCCAATCTCGCCAACGAGGAGTCGCTGCCCGTTCCGTTTGACGGGTGAGCGGCGCGAGTGCCGAGGGGGGCTGTCATGTTCAAGTGGCTATTCGGTGAGAAGCAAGCGCCGGCCGCCGAAGGCAGCCGGGATCTCCTGATCGTCAGCCGCAAGCTGCCGATCCCGGTGGAGCGCGCCTTTCAGGTGTTCGTCGACGAGTTCAACACATGGTGGCCGCGCGACCAGACTTGGGGCGGTGACAAGCTCGCCGAGACCGTCATAGAGCCCAAGATGAACGGGCGCTGTTTCGAGCGCACCAATGACGGCGCCGAGTCGGTGTGGGGGACGGTGCTGACGCTCAGTCGACCCGAACACATCGTCATCGCTTGGCAGATCAGACCCGATCGGACGCCGGAGGCAAACGAGTCGACCGCGAGCCGCGTCGACGTGCGCTTCGTCGAGACCGGTGCAGGAACCACCGAGGTGGTTCTGGTCCACCGCGATTTCCCACGCCACGGAGAGGGGTGGGAGGCGTACAGAAAGACTATGGCGGCGGCCAAGGGCTGGCCGCGCCTCATGGACCTCTATGCCAAGGCGGCCGGGGGCGGCTGAGCCCCGCCCCCGAGCCGTGTTGGTTCACATCGCCAGCGTCGGCTTGATGAAGCAGTAGATGCGGCGGGTCGGGCTCGAGCATACGTAGGCGTCGCCGTCGATCGACCGCTTGTCGAGTTCCTTTTCGGGCGGAATCGGCGTCCACTCGCCGCTGACCACAGCCCACCACTGCCCTTGGCGCCAATTGGCGTCGGTGCGACGGCAGTCGGAGATGTCGCAGCAGGAGTAACCGGTGTCGGGTTGCTTGAGGCTCTTGAACCACGCCCGCCGTTCCTCTGCCTGGGCAGAGTCGGGGAGCGTCGACACGACTCCGAGGAGGATACCGGACAAGACGAGTACCAGATGATTCATGGTTCCCACTCCCGAGAACGAATCATCCTCCCGGTGTAAGTCTGCGCTGCAGACAACGCGTTTGTCTTGTGGGTGTGGTGATTCGCACGCCGAGCGTGTCCGATGAGTCACACCCCGCGATGTACGGGTGCAGACGCCGAGAATCGGCTAGCTTCGGCCCATGTCCACCTCGAAACGCCAGAGATCGGTGGCAACCGGGGGCCGGTTGACGATCGATCTGGACGCGCTGGCTGACAACTGGCAGACGCTGGCCCGGCAAGTCGCCAAGACGACGGCGACCGCCGCGGTGGTCAAGGCCGATGCCTACGGCATCGGTCTGGAACGGGCGGCCGAGGCGCTGGCGGAGGCCGGCTGCCACACATTCTTTGTGGCCCTACCCGACGAGGGGGTGCGGCTCCGGCGCGCCGTGCGGGACGCGGTAATCTACGTGCTCGACGGCCTCCTCCCCGGGAGCGCCGACGCACTCGTCGCTAACGACCTTCGGCCGGTTCTGGGGTCCCTTTCCGAGCTCGGGGAGTGGGCCGCGGTCAAGCAGTCGGGTGTTCCGACCGGATCGGCCCTCCACGTCGACACCGGCATGAATCGGCTGGGCCTGACGCCGCGGGAGGCGCGCGGTCTGGCGGAGGACAGAACCTTGCTCGAGGCGATCCGCCCGTCGCTCCTGATGAGCCACCTCTCCTGCGCCGATACCCCGGACCACCCGATGAATCGCAGGCAGTTGACGGGCTTTCGCGCGGTCAGGGTGCTCCTGCCGGACATCCCGGCGTCGCTGGCCAACTCGGCCGGTATTCTCCTCGGCGCCGACTACCATTTCGACCTTGTCCGCCCCGGCATCGCGCTCTACGGCGCGCGACCGCTACCGGACGACGACTCAGCGCTCCGCCCGGTTGTCACCGCGGAGGCCCAGGTGCTGCAGATTCGCGAGGTCAAGCGCGACGAGACGGTCGGCTACGGCGCGACGGAGACCGCCGTCGAGCCGATCCGCGTGGCGATCCTCGCCGTCGGCTACGCCGACGGGTACCACCGCGCCGCCGGATCGTCCGACACGCGGCCGGGTGCGCGCGTTTTCGTTCGCGGCAGCTATGCGCCCCTCGTCGGGCGCGTCTCGATGGATCTTATCGCCGTCGACATCACCCACATCCACGCCGTCGAACGCGGCGACCGAGTCGAGCTCTTCGGCCCGCACGTGCCGATTGACGAGGTCGCCGGCCATGCCGGCACGATCGGCTACGAGTTCCTTACCGGCCTCGGCCGGCGCTACGAGCGGGTGTACGTGGGCGCTTGATGTTGCGCTGGCATTGTGAGAACATAACGCGAACAACAGATCTCGAGAGATTCGCTCTTGGCCTTTGCCGCCCGCGTCAGGACCCAATACGTCTGCCAGAACTGCGGGGCGGTCAGCCACCGCTGGCAGGGCCGATGCGACGACTGCGGCGAGTGGAATACGCTCAGCGAGGAGGCCGAAGCCGGCGGAGGCGTCGGTGCGGGTCCGGCGACACGAGCTGCCGGTCGCGGCCGCATCATCGAGCTCACGCCGCTCCGCGGCACTAGCGACGAGGCGCCGCGCCTCGTCACCGGCATCGCCGAGTTCGACCGGGTGACCGGCGGCGGCTTGGTGCGCGGTTCGACCCTGCTGGTCGGCGGAGACCCAGGGATCGGCAAGTCGACGCTGCTCCTCCAGGTCGCTGCGTCCATAGCCAACGCGGGCCGCCGGGCCGTCTACGTCTCAGGCGAGGAGGCGGTTGCCCAAATCCGGCTGCGTGCGGAGCGCCTTTCGCTCACCCAGGCGTCGGTCAAGCTCGCGGCCGGGACCAGCGTCGAGGACATCCTGGCGACGCTTGGCGACGATGCGCCGCCGGCGCTCGTTATCGTCGACTCGATCCAAACGCTGTGGACCGACCTCGCCGGCTCGCCCCCTGGCACAGTCACCCAGGTGCGCGCGTCCGCCCAGGCTCTGATCCGCTACGCCAAGCAGACTGGGGCCGCCGTCGTCTTCATCGGCCACGTCACCAAGGACGGTCAGATCGCCGGCCCGCGCGTGGTCGAGCATATGGTCGACGGCGTACTCCACTTCGACGGCGAAGGCGGCCACCATTTCCGCATCCTGCGCGCGGTCAAGAACCGTTTCGGCCCGACCGACGAAATCGGCGTATTCGACATGACTGGGACGGGCCTCACAGAAGTCGCTAACCCGTCGGCGCTTTTCCTCGGCGAGCGCAATGGGACGACAGCGGGCACCGCGGTGTTCGCCGGTATGGAGGGGACGCGGCCGCTGCTTGTCGAGATTCAGGCGTTGGTCGCGCCTAGCGCGCTCGGCACGCCGCGTCGCTCCGTTATCGGCTGGGACGCCAACCGCCTCGCAATGGTCCTCGCCGTGCTCGAGGCCCACTGCGGCGTCCGCCTCGGCGACTGCGAGGTCTTCCTCAACGTCGCAGGGGGCCTGAGGATCGTCGAGCCGGCCGCCGATCTCGCGGTCGCCGCAGCGCTCGTCTCCTCGCGCCTGAACGCGCCGCTCCCCTCCGACACCGTCTATTTCGGCGAGGTCAGCCTGTCCGGCGCGGTGCGGCAGGTGGCCCACGCGCCGGCGCGTCTGAAAGAGGCGCAGAAGCTCGGTTTCGCGCAGGCGGTCGCGCCGCCCGCGACCAAAGGCGGCACGCCGGCGGGCGGAGCGGCGGTCCGTCAGCTCACCGATCTCGTCGGCGCCATCGCGGCCGTGGCCCGGGCAAGGCCGGGCCCAACCGCTGGACGGCGCCCTGAAATCAATTGATTCACACCGGGTCCGTCGATATTGGGTCGTCCGGAACGGATCACTGTCCGCCTAGCATGGACCGTTCCCGCGGGCCCGCGGCAGGCAAATGGTGGTCAGAATCGTGCTAGGCACACCGCACTTCGTGGTCCGGTACAACCAGCCGCCGGGAGACCGAGTGAGTTCATGTCGCTGACCATTCTCGACGTGATCGTGGTCGTCGTAGTGCTCATCTCGGCGATTCTGGCGATGGTACGCGGCTTCGTGCGCGAGGTCTTGTCGATCGGGTCGTGGATCGCTGCCGTTGCGGCGGCCTACTTCCTCTACCGTCCGGTCGTTCCGCTGGTGGAGCCGTATTTCGAGAGCCCGACCGTCCAAATGGTCGTGGCGGCCGCGGCGATCTTCTTCATCGCGCTGATCGTTGCCACCTACATCACCATGAGGGTCTCGGACCTCGTCATCGACAGTCGCGTCGGGGCTTTCGATCGCGCACTTGGCTTCCTGTTCGGAGCGGCACGCGGTATCTTGCTCCTGGTCATCGCTCTTCTGTTCTTCAACTGGCTCGTGCAGCCGCCACCGGGATGGGTCGCCAACGCCCAATCCAAACCGATGCTGGAGGACATTGGCGAGCGGTTGATGGCGGCGCTGCCGGAAGACGTCGAAGCAAGCATCATCAACCGCCTGCACCGTGGCGAAGGCGAGGACCTCGGCGGGGGCACCGAGTCGCAGCCCGACGACAGCGCCGCCGCCGGCACCGAGCCGAGCTACGGCTCCGGCACGCGGCAGGGTCTCGAGCAACTTCTCGAAAACAGTGGAGGCAACGCGAACTAGGATGGCGGGCGCAACGAACGCGGTCGGGACGTCGTCGTTTGGCGACGACAAGTTCCACGAGGAATGCGGCGTGTTCGGGGTCTTTGGCCATCAGGACGCGGCCGCCCTCACCGTCCTCGGGCTGCACGCGCTGCAGCACCGCGGCCAGGAAGCGGCGGGCATCGTCACTTTCGACGGCAGCCGGTTTCACCACGCGCGCCGGCCGGGATTGGTCGGCGACAACTTCACCAAGCGGGCGATCGTCGAGGGGCTCGCCGGCGATCGCGCGATCGGCCATGTGCGCTATTCCACCCACGGCGCGCCGATCGAGCGCAACATCCAGCCGCTGTTCGCGGAGTTTGCCGGCGGCGGCTTCGCCGTCGCCCACAACGGCAACCTGACCAACGCGCGCACGCTGCAGGACCGGTTGCAGCAGAGCGGTTCGATTTTCCAGTCGACCTCGGACACCGAGGTGATTCTCCACCTCATCGCGACCAGCCGCCACGGCCGACTGGTGCCGAGGGTCACCGACGCGCTCCTCCAGGTGGAGGGCGCCTGGTCTCTGGTGTGCCTGTCCTCGAAAAAGATGATCGGCTGCCGCGACGCGCTCGGGGTCAGGCCGTTGATCCTCGGCGATCTCGACGGCGCGACCATCCTGGCCTCGGAGACCTGCGCCCTCGACATCATCGGCGCGCGCTTCGTGCGCGACGTAGTGCCCGGTGAGATGGTGATCGTCACGACCGACGGCATTGAGAGTCGCTTTCCGTTTACGCCGGCCAGGCCCCGCTTCTGCGTCTTCGAGTACGTCTATTTCGCTCGACCGGATTCTAACGTCGAGGGCCGCGGCGTCTACGAGGTGCGCAAACGCATTGGTGCGGAGCTGGCCCGCGAGCGCGGGATTCCGGCCGATCTGGTCGTGCCCGTTCCGGATTCGGGCACGCCGGCCGCGATCGGTTTCGCCGAGGCCGCGGACCTCCCCTTCGATCTCGGCATCATCCGCAACCACTACGTCGGTCGCACCTTCATCGAGCCGAGCGACGCCATCCGCCACATGGGCGTCCGCCTCAAGCACAACGCCAACCGCGACGTGCTCGCCGGCAAGCGGGTGATCCTGGTCGACGATTCGATCGTGCGCGGCACCACGTCGCTCAAGATCGTGCAGATGATGCGCGAGGCCGGCGCCAGCGAAGTGCACATGCGCATCGCCAGCCCGCCGACGACGAACTCCTGCTTCTACGGCGTAGACACGCCGGAGCAATCGAAGCTCATCGCCTCGCGCATGTCGGTCGAGGAAATGGCCGATTTTATCAAGGTCGACAGCCTCGCCTTCCTGTCGATCGAGGGGCTCTATCGGGCAGTCGGAGAGTCCGGCCGCAACGGCGATGAACGCCGGTTCTGCGACGCCTGTTTTACGGGCGAATACCCGACGCGCCTTACCGATCGCGAAAGCCTCGACAACGTGCGCCCGCTGCGGCTGGTGGGCGCGGGGTGACGTGCTGATGGCTGTGTGGTGCGCGTGTTGGGCGCGCATGACGACGGCGACATAATCTCGGACACCTCTTGACCCAGCCTCTCCCCAACCGCGTCGTCGTCGTCACCGGCGCTTCGCGTGGCATCGGGCGGGCGGCGGCGCTGGCGTTGGCCGAGGCCGGTGCGCACGTCATCGCGGTCGCCCGCACCGTCGGCGGTCTGGAAGAGCTCGACGATGAAATCGGCGCCAGGGGCGGTTCGGCGACGCTGGTTCCGCTCGACCTCAAGGACGTCGCCGGCATCGATCGCCTGGGCGGCGCCATCAACGAGCGCTGGGGGCGGCTGGACGGGCTTCTCGGCAACGCCGGGCAGCTCGGACTCATCACGCCGCTTGCGCACCTCGACCCCAGGATCTTCGACGATGTGACGGCGGTCAACGTCACCGCCAACTGGCGGATGATCCGCTCGTTCGATCCGCTATTGCGCCAATCCAGCGCCGGGCGCGCGCTGTTTGTCACCTCGGGGATCACGCGGTGGTGCCGACCGTACTGGGGGGTCTATGCGGCGTCGAAGGCGGCCCTCGAGGCACTGGCGAGGACCTATGCCAGCGAGATGGCGAACACGAAAGTGCGCGTAAATCTGATCAATCCGGGCCCGCTGCGCACGGCCATGCGCGCGCGGGCGGCGCCCGGAGAGGACCCTGGGACGCTTGAGCCGCCCGAGGCGCTGGCTCCGGACATCGTTCGCATGCTGTCGCCGGACTACGCCGAAAACGGCGTGCTGTTCGACTTCCCAAGCGGCAAGACGATCCGTTTTGCGGATGACGACTGAGCGTGGACGGTTGGTCCAGGGCAAGTCGGCGACGACGCCGAAATGTCACATAACCGGTGTAGCGATCGGACCGCACAGGGTCGCGGTACCATGCACGGTCAGTGGCAGGATCGGCTGGAGGACGTCGCCGTCGAGGTGACGTTAACAAGGGCACAACGTCGGTGCCGGCGTCGACGCGCTCAATCGGCTCCTGCACAGCATCGGCGAGCATCAGGCCAAGAGGACGTCGACGCTGAGGGCGCTCAAGTCCTGGGCCCGGCTCTCCGCCTCGCATACGGATTCTCGCCCCGCCTGAGCATCAGGCGGATGGGGACGCCGGCGAGGTTGAAGTCTGAGCGCAGCGCGTTGACGATGTAGCGCCGGTAGGCATCGGGGAGCTTGTCCGGGCGCGAGCAGAAGGCGACGAAGGACGGCGGCCGCGCCTTCGGTTGGGTGAGGTAGCGCAGCTTGATGCGTCGGCCGGCGACTGCCGGCGGCGGATGGCGCTCGACCACGCCCTTGAGCCATCGGTTAAGCCGTGCGGTCGGCACCCGACGGTTCCAGGTGGCGTGCGTCTCCGCGACCGCTGTGAGCAGGGCGTCGAGCCCCTCCCCCGTCAGTCCGGACACTGGCACCAGACGGACGCCGGCGATCTGTGGCAGCAGCCGCCCGGCCATCTCGGCGAGCTCAGCGAGCCGCACCCGGCGATCGGCATCGGAGATGAGGTCCCACTTGTCGAGCGCGATGACGATGGCGCGACCTTCCTGCTCGATGAGGTCGGCGATCTGCAGGTCCTGCCGCTCGAACGGCTGGCCGACGTCGACGACGAGGATCACCACTTCGGCGAAACGAATGGCGCGGAGCGCGTCGCCGACGGCGAGCTTCTCGAGCTTTGCCGCGACGCGCGCCTTGCGCCTGAGGCCGGCGGTGTCGACAAGGCGAAAGTGGCGGTCGCGCCAGGTCCAATCGACGGCAATGGCGTCTCGGGTGATGCCGGCCTCGGGCCCGGTCAGCAGCCGCTCGTCGCCGACGATCCGATTGACCAGAGTCGATTTACCGACGTTCGGCCGGCCGACGACGGCGACGCGGAGCGGCGGCTCGGGCTGCGGTTCGGCCCGCTCGCTCTCGGCGGCCGGCAAGTGAGCGGAGAGCGCGTCGAGGAGGTCGGCCATGCCCTCGCCGTGCTCGGCCGATATCGCGACGGGCTCGCCGAGGCCGAGGGCATAGGCGTCGACGATGCCAGCGTCGGCGGCAGCGCTCTCACTTTTGTTGGCGACAACGATGATCGGCTTGTCGAAGCGACGAAGGAGGCCCGCGAAATGGCGGTCGAGCGGCGTCAACCCCGCGCGGGCATCGATGAGAAACAAGCTGACGTCCGCGGCGCGAACGGCCGCCTCGGTGGCCGCAGTCATGCGCGCAGCAAGTGTGTCGGCGGCCGCCTCGTCGAGCCCAGCGGTGTCGATCGCAGTAAAATGCCGGCCACCTAGATCGGCGTCACCCTCGCGGCGGTCGCGGGTGAGGCCCGGCAGATCGTCGACGAGGGCGAGACGACGGCCGACCAGCCGGTTGAACAGCGTCGACTTGCCGACGTTCGGCCGACCCACGATGGCGACGCGGAAGGGGCGATGCTCACGCGACATCGACAGCGCTCCGGGACATCGCCGGGACTGGCCTGGGCAAGTGAAACGTCCGCCCCTAGCCTTCCGGCTTCGCCCCGTCGGTCGAGCCGGATTGCCGGGCCGCGATCAGCCCCAGCATCAACTGGCTGCGCTGACGCAGGTCCTGCGGCGTTTCCTGATCGTTGGCGATGTCGTCGAAATACCGCTTGGCAGCGGGGTAGTCGCCTGCCCGCCAGGCACCGAGACCGAGAATTTCGCGGGCCGTGTGGCGCCACGGATTACCGACGGTGGCGAGATCGCCGATGCGGCCCTCCAGATCGGCGAAGTCGACCTCGTCGACGACCAGCAGCGCGGCGCGCAGGCGTGCGAGATTCCTGACCTCCTCGGGCGTCCCGGAAGCGGCGGCGATGGCATCGTACTCCGCAATGGCGCCGGCGGTATCACCGGCGGCGGCCTTCTCCGCCGCGATGCGAAAGCCGGCGAGCACCGGATAGCCGCCGCTGCCGTCGGCAGCGACTGCCTCCAGGGCAGCGACTGCCTCGTCATGCTGCCCCTCGGCGGCAAGCTCGACCGCCGCGATGAAGCGGTCGCCGGTCGTCTGCGCCTGGCGGTCCTGCCAGTACCCCCAGAAGCGATAGCCGGCGGTGGCCGCAACGATGAGCACCGCAAGCCCGATGACGTACGGGGCGAAACGCTCCCACAGCCTGCGGAACTGCTCGCGCCGCAGATCTTCGTCAACTTCGCGGAAGATATCGGACATTCTTGCTTCGCCAACGGGCCGTCCGTGCAGCGCCGGGCCGGCGCGGGCGCACCATATATCCCACCCGTCAGGCTTGCAAACGCAGCGTTCGCGGCCCGCCATTGCGGGGGTTGCGACCATCACGGCGACGAGCACTCACGCGAATGTTTGCACACTGATGGCTTTTTTCGACCGGCCGCTCGTTGTTCTCGGACGCGGTCCTGGCGTAAGCTGACACCAATACAGGGAGGCTGTGGCGACCTCGACGAGGTCGTTGTTGCGTGCGGGCTGGCAAAAAATGGGAACGCTGAGCTGGGCGCTTCGCGCCCTCCGCGGCTTTGTGTGCGGCGCCGGGACTGACTGCACCGTCGGTCGTGGCCACGATTGGACGTTCCAATGCGCGTCGGGGTTCGCAGTGCGGCGCGATCCCGGAAGGGTACCCACCGACAATTTCATCCGATCGCGCATGAGCGCCTGGCGCCCGTGTGCGACAACCGTATGAGGAAGACAAGATCGGCGATACGCGTTCAAACGGAGGAGGCACGGATGTGTGAGCGTTGGAGTGTGCGGGAGACGCGACGGCGGAGCGCAAGAGCCGTCAAACGGGGACTGTGGCTGGCGGTATTGCTGATCGTCGGGGCAGGTGGGTGGCCGGCAACCGCGGCAGAGACCGCGAGCGGCACCACCCTCGCAATGGCTTCTCCGCTGCCCGCGGCGGTTAGATCGTCGGTGGTTGCGCGCATCGACCTTTCCGATCAGACGATGGATGTCTATGTCGCCGAAAGGCTGCGTTACACATTCCCCGTTTCCACGGGCCGCGGCAGATACCGTACGCCGACGGGCCACTGGCGGGCCCAATGGCTGTCGCCGAACCATCGGTCGCGCAAGTACAACAACGCCCCGATGCCATGGTCGGTGTTCTTCTACCGGGGGTACGCCGTGCACGGCACGACCGAGGTGAAGCGGCTGGGACAACCTGCATCGCACGGCTGCGTGCGGTTGCACCCGGACAACGCCCGCATCTTTTACGAGCTCGTCCGAAACAACGGCAAAGCCAATACGTTGATCAGCGTTGTTCAGTAACCTTCCGCGGCCCTATTGGCTCAGGCCGTGGGCGACGAACCGATTGAACAGTCGGCCGAACTCTCTGACCTCGCTCCAGAACGAGGTCGTGAAGCGAAAATCGTTGACGGCCGCGTCGAGCACAAGGAGCATGGCGACGAACGCGACTGCAATGACAATCCTTCGCATGGGCACCGCCGGCGACGGCTCTCGGTTCAGGGCCCGCCCCTGCCTTCGAATCAGCCCCAGACGTTTCTACCGCAGGTCGGCGACGGGGCCAAACGCCGCAGGGCTTGTGACGGCAATCACTGTTCGCGGACAGGCTGGCGCCCTACATAAACTTCACGGACTGGATTTTCGCGGGCTCGGCTCGCGGTGACGCTTTTCCACCCCGCAAAGGCGTCGGTTTCAGTCCTGACCTCGCCGCCGTTCGGTCATCCCCGGACGGCGGCAATTCTTCTGGCCCTACTCCCACTCGATCGTGCCCGGCGGTTTCGAGGTCACGTCGTAGACCACGCGGTTGACGCCCTTGACCTCGTTGATGATGCGCGTCGCGGCACGGCCAAGGAAGTTCGCGTCAAAGGGGTAGAAGTCAGCGGTCATGCCGTCGTCAGAGGTCACCGCCCGCAGCGCGCAGACGAAGTCGTACGTGCGCGTGTCGCCCATGACGCCGACGGTTCTCACCGGCAGGAGGACGGCGAAGGCCTGCCAGATCGCGTCGTAGAGCCCCGCCTTTCTGACCTCGTCCAGGTAGATCGCGTCCGCTTTCCTGAGGATGGCGAGCTTGTCGCGGGTGACCTCACCGGGAACGCGTATGGCAAGACCGGGTCCTGGGAACGGGTGGCGCCCGACGAATGCCTCTGGCAAGCCGAGCTCGCGACCGAGGGCGCGTACCTCGTCCTTGAACAGAGCGCGCAGCGGCTCGATCACCTTCATGCGCATGCCGACCGGCAGGCCGCCGACGTTGTGGTGCGACTTGATGGTCGCCGACGGACCACCGAGGGCGGACACGCTTTCGATCACGTCCGGATATAGCGTGCCCTGGGCGAGAAAATCGACGTTGCCGAGCTTGCCCGCGGCCTCTTCGAAGGCCTCGACGAACAGCCGGCCGATGATCTTACGTTTGTCCTCCGGGTCGGTGATGCCGGCAAGCGCGGCCAGGAAACGATCAGCGTGGTCTGCGTGGGTGAGCGGGATGTTGTAGTGGCCGCGGAAGAGCGAGACCACCTGCTCGGCCTCGCCCTCGCGCAATAGGCCGTGGTCGATGAAGACGCAATCGAGCCGCTCGCCGATCGCCTCGTGCAGCAGGAGAGCGGCAACTGAGGAGTCGACCCCGCCGGAGAGGCCGCAGATCACCCGGCCGTCGCCGACCTCGGCACGGATGCGGGCAACGGCCTGGTCGCGGAACGCCGCCATGGTCCAGTCGCCCTTGAGGCCGGCGACGCCGTGAACGAAGTTGGCAAGCAGGCGCGCCCCGTCGGGCGTATGGGCGACCTCCGGGTGGAACTGGATGGCGTAGAACCTCCGGTCTTCGTCGGCGACCATGGCGAAGGGGGCGCCGTCCGACGTGCCGACAACCTGGAACCCGTTCGGCAGGGCCGTCACCCGGTCGCCGTGGCTCATCCAGACCTGATGGCGATCGCCTGTGTTCCACACGCCGTCGTGCAGGGCCGCGGGCCTGATCACCTCCACGAAAGCCCGGCCGAATTCGCGGTTGTGCTCGCCCTCGACGTGGCCCCCGAGCTGCAGCGCCATGGCCTGCTGGCCGTAGCAGATGCCGAGCACCGGCACGCCGGCCTCGTAGACCGCCGTCGGCGGCAATGGCGCATCTTTGTCGAGCACGCTTGCCGGGCCGCCGGACAGGATGATCGCATTAGGCTTCAACCGGGCAATCGCCGCCTCCGCCCGGTTGAACGGCACGATCTCCGAAAACACGCCGGCCTCGCGTACTCGCCGGGCAATGAGCTGAGTCACCTGGCTGCCGAAATCGATAATGAGAACCGTATCTGTCATGGCGGGCGGGTCCAGCGGGAAGGCCCGTCTGGTAGGCAAAAGCGGCCGAGTCTGCAACGTCGGCCCAGAGCTCCGCGGGCGGCGGTTTAGCGGCCGGCCCCTGCCCGCGGCCCTGCGGCGGCGCCGGCAAGCACGAAGCGGCCGGTGGCGACATCTCGGTGGAAGGCCTCCAGCGCGGCGGCAAGCTTCTCGTCAATGACGTGCAGATACGCGGTCCAGTCGTGAAGTCCGCTGAGCTCGGTCCTACCGTCGCTGATGCCGCGCAGGCCGATCAGCGGAACGCCGAACGACTGGGCGGCACGAAATACGGCGTAGGATTCCATGTCGACCATGTCAGCAGCGATGCCGTGGTACGCGACGCCTGATACGATGGAGGCGCCGGTCGAGATCGTGGCGGCGGGGATGTCGGGAATGCGATGTGGTATGGGGACGACGGCCGGCTCGTCGAGGAACGGCGTCACGCCCTTCTCGAACCCGAGGGCGCTTGCGTCCATGTCGCGATAGGCGACGCTTTCGATCTGGTAGATGCCGGCGTGCTCCAGCGTGCGCGAGCCGGCGGAGCCGAGAGAAAAGACAAGGTCCGGCAGGCGGTCGAGTGCGTCGAGAGCTCCGAGTGCCGCAGCGGTCGTGGCTGCCGCCTCGACTGGACCCACACCGGTGATCAGCGGCGCGATCAGTCGCTGGAGATGGGGGCCGTACTCCTGTTCCGTCGCCATGACGTAGAGAACGGCGAAGTCAGCGACCTTAACGACGTGGCGAACGGGATTGCGTGACGTCATTGGCGTCTGGTCATCGCCGCGATGAAGAAGCCGTCGGTGCCGGTACGGCGCGGCGACAGTGTAATGCCACTGTCTTCAACCAGCGCCGTTTCGGCAAGTGCCGGGGCGAGCCCGGCTGCGCTGAGCGCCGCCACAGGCGGGACGGTTGCGAAATCCGCCGCACCGGCCAGGAACGCTGCCACGCGCTCGCGGTTCTCATCTGGCAGCAAGGAGCAGGTGGCGTAGATCAGCCGTCCGCCGGGACGCACGTAGCCGGCCGCTTCGGCGAGCAGCGCCGTCTGCTCGGCGATTCGCTCGCCGAGCGCCCGTTCGGTGAGGCGCCATTTGGCGTCCGGCCGCCGACGCCATGCGCCGGTTCCCGTGCACGGGGCATCGACCAGCACCGCATCCATGCGCGAGACGAGGCCCGTGAGGTCAGCACCGGCGTCGTGCACCTGAACGTTGCGCGTTCCGGCGCGTTTGAGCCGGTCAAAGATCGCCGCGAGGCGCGACCGATTGCGGTCGGTGGCGTGGACTTGCCCCTTGTTCTCCATGTGTGCGGCCAGAGCCAGCGTCTTGCCTCCCGCCCCCGCGCAGAGGTCGAGCACCTGCTCGCCCGGCTTGGCCGCCACCATGTGCGCGGCCACCTGACTGCTCTCATCCTGGATTTCGAACCAGCCTTTGCGGAAAGCCGCCTCGACCTGGACGTTGGGGTGGCGCTCCTCCGTTTCGGTCGGCGCGATCCGCAACCCGTCCGGCGCGAACAGCGTCGCGGTCGCGCCAAAACGCTCGAGTGCCTTCGACACCTTGGTCATGTCGGCCTTGAGCCCGTTGACGCGCATGTCGAGCGGCGGTCGGAGTGCCAATGCCTCGCCCTCCGCCACCCAGTCCTTTCCGAACGCGCGGTCGAAATGCGGTGCCAACCACGCCGGAATGTTGGCGCGGACGTGATCCGAGGCTTCTGCCAGATTGGCGGAGTCGATGCGCGCGATTTCGTCGTCGGTCAGCGGCTGCGGGCCATGCGGGTCGCCGGCCATCCGTTCGCCAAGGCCGCGCGCGCCCACCGCCCATCGCCCGGCCATCGTCGCGAGGACGAGCCCGCGGGGCGAGTCGTCGCCGAAGGTCCATGCGCTCGAGGCACGCCAGCGGAGCGCATCGTAGACGATGTTGCCAATGACCGAGCGGTCGCCGGACCCGGCAAAACGGTGCGAGACGCCCCAGTCCCTAAGCGCCTCGCCGGGGGGACGGTGGTGCGCTTCGATGTCGGCCAACACCTCGATTGCCGCCTGCAGGCGTCCGCCGAATTTCATCCGGAACCTTCGTCCACACGGGCCCGCTCGGGCCGCGTCGCGCGCGCGTGCGCAAGGCCTGCACGCCGTCGTTGCGCTCGCAACCCTAGCCGTCTACCCGCCGCCTGGATAGTTCGGGCTCTCGCGGGTGATCGTCACGTCGTGGGCATGGCTCTCGCGGTGGCCGGCCGAGGAGATGCGGATGAAGCGGGCCTTGTCGCGGAACTCAGCTAGGTTGGCGGCGCCGACGTAACCCATGGCGGCGCGCAGGCCGCCAGCGAGCTGATGCAGGACCCCGGAGACCGGACCCTTGTAGGGCACCTGCCCCTCGATCCCCTCCGGCACTAGCTTCAGTGAATCCTGTATCTCGGACTGAAAGTAGCGGTCGGCTGAGCCGCGCGCCATGGCGCCGACGGAACCCATGCCGCGGTAGGCTTTGTACGAGCGGCCCTGATGCAGGTAGACCTCACCGGGGCTTTCGTCGGTGCCGGCGAGCAGCGAGCCGATCATCGCCAAGGACGCGCCGGCGGCGAGCGCTTTGGCAAGATCGCCGGAAAACCGGATGCCGCCGTCGGCGATCGCCGGAATGCCGGCCGCGTCGGCGGCCGCGGCGGCGTCCATGACCGCAGTCAGTTGCGGCACCCCGACGCCGGCGACGACGCGGGTGGTGCAGATCGAGCCCGGGCCGATGCCGACCTTGACCGCGTCCGCGCCGGCGTCGATCAGCGCCCTGGCACCGTCGGCGGTGGCGATGTTGCCGGCGATCACCTGGACGCGGTTCGAGATCGTCTTGACCCGCTTGACCGCTTCGGCGACGCGCGCTGAGTGACCGTGAGCGGTGTCGATGACGACCAGATCGACCTCGGCGTCGATCATCCGTTCACTGCGTTCGAAACCGGCGTCGCCGACTCCGGACGCCGCGGCCACTCGTAGCCGGCCTTGTTCGTCCTTGGTGGCGGTTGGGTGGAGCTGGCTTTTTTCGATGTCCTTGACGGTGATCAGGCCGACGCAGCGGTAGTCGTCGTCAACGACCACCAGCTTCTCGATCCGGTGCTGGTGCAGCAGGCGCTTGGCCTCATCCTGGTCGACGGACTCCGTCACCGTCACCAGTTTGTCGCGGGTCATGAGCGCGGCGACTTTCTCCGAGGGATCGGAGGCGAAGCGTACGTCGCGATTGGTAAGGATGCCGACCAGGCGTCCCGGCCGAGCGTCCCCCTCGACAACCGGAATGCCGGAGATCCGGAAGCGCTCCATTAGCGCCAGCGCCTCTGCAAGGGTGGCCCCCGGCCCGATGGTCACCGGGTTCACCACCATTCCGGACTCGAACTTCTTCACCTGACGCACGGCTTCCGCCTGCAGGTCGGGGGTGAGGTTGCGGTGGATGACACCGAGGCCGCCGGCCTGCGCCATGGCGATGGCAAGGCGCGCCTCGGTGACGGTGTCCATGGCTGCCGAGATGATCGGCAGGTTGAGCGAAATCGACCGGGTCAGCCGGGTGCTGATATCGGTTTCGGCCGGGAGCACTGTTGAGTGCCCGGGCGCCAGCAGGACGTCGTCGAAGGCCAGCGCCTCGCGGCTCGACGAAGGCTCGATAACGACGGCCATGGGGCACCAACTCCCGGGATGCGCGGCCGGTTCACCCGCCAGGGGGCGGCGGATGCCGGTCGCTACTGCGCGAGGGAAACGTTGGCGTGTTCGAATATCACGGCTCAGCGGATTCGCAAGTGCTCGCCCGCAGCATCGCCTCAAGCTGGACGAAACGACCCCGCCCAGCGCGGCACTGGGGCGGGTTCGGCCACCGGGGTCGCAGGCTGCTCGCGCGGGGCGGAAGCCAGGGCCTCGCTGAAACGCCGGCGCAACAGCGCCTTGTCGCCCTGGAACCGGGTCTTGGGGAGCAGCGTCAGGTTGATGCGGTCGCCGTATGTGATGGCCGCGATGTTGATCGGGATCTCGGCCAGAAACGGGGCAACACCGTAGATGCGGTCGATCGGCGCGTCGGCAAACGACTTAAGGTCCCGTCCGCCCGGAATGATGGTGAGCAGGGCGTCGAACTGGGCATACCATTGTCGGGTGAGTATCCGGGTGAGCCCGCGGGGGAACGGCGACATCCAGACCTGGCGTGCCTGGGTTGTCCGTTCCGCCTTCAACGATGGCAGCATGCCACGCCGCGTCGTGGCCTGTGCCTCCGCCGAAACCGATTCCCGATCGACCACGGCGACGTGGTTGCCGAGGCTGCCCACCTCGACGTGCCGCTGGGTCAGGCGAACCAGCGCCACCTTACCGCGTTTGCCGGAGCCTTGATCGAACAGGTCGCCGTCGTTGAGAACCCCGTCGATGGCGCCGATGATCTGGTCGGAGAGGTCGTGGCCAGGCGTGCGCGACATCTTCAGTTCGGCCAGTTCTGCCGATACGCAGGCCAGCGGCAGCGGCACGATGCGGTCGTCCGGCACAAGATTGGCGAACGACATGACCTCGGCCGGCAACCGGCCCCCGGGACCGCCGGCGGACGCCATGGCCGAGGCGATCGACGGATCGGACGGCAGTCGCGTCACGACCTCCAGCGCGCGGATGCCGTCGGCGATGGAATGATCGAAATGGAAGAACAGCGCCGGCAGGCCGGTTGCGGACCGGTCCGGCGCGGCGGCGTTGACTGCGATCATCAGCCACGGCGGCCGGTCCTGCGGGAGCTCGAGACAGCGCACCCGCTCCAGGACCGTCTCCAGATCGTCCGGAGTGGCGATCGCAGGGTCGTCGAGGCGGGCGACATGGCGGGCGAGATCGACGGGTACCGCCTCGCGCACGTGCCAGCCCCAGTACGGTCGGAACTTCGAGCGGAGGCGCGGCACCCGCTCGACGATGGCCGCGAGTTGCCGAAGGAGCGTGTCGAGGTCCGGTCGCTTGTCGAGGACCACCGCGCTCGTGATCAGCGTCGGACCGATCTTCAGCATGATGTTCTCAATCGACGAGACGAATTCCATGGATGCCCCCAACGCGAGCCGCCGTCAGCCCCAGTTCCCGCCATCTTAGCCGGCCAAGCCGGTCGCGGTCACCGCTCGCGTAAGCCAAGCGCGCGAAAGCCCCTGGCGACAACGTAGAGCTCCACCGATTCGGCGCGGCTCGCCGGCGGCTTGACGTGATTGAGGCTCGCGAAGTCGCGCTTGAGTCGAGCCAGCAGCTCGCCTTCCGTGCCGCCGCGAAAGACCTTGGCGAGGAAGGCACCGCCGGGACGGAGGACGGTCGACGCGAAATCGGCCGCCGCCTCGCAAAGCCGCATGGTCCTCAAGTGATCGGTCTGGCGGTGCCCCGTGGTCGGCGCGGCAAGGTCGGACAACACCACATCGACCGGGGCGCCGCCGAGTGCCGAACGGATCGCCTCCGCTGCATCTTCGGCGAGGATATCGCGCTTGAGCACGATCACGCCGGGGATTGGCCTCATGTCGATCATGTCGACGGCAATCACGCGCCGGTCGGCGTCGCTCGCACGCACGCGCTCGGCGGCGACCTCCGACCAGCCGCCCGGGGCGGCGCCGAGATCAACGATGCGCTGGCCCGGCGCCAGCAGATGGAACCTGTCGTCGATCTCGATCAGTTTGTAGGCAGATCGCGCACGGCGGCCCTCGGCCGCGGCGCGCGCGACGTACGGATCGTTGAGCTGGCGCGCGAGCCAGCGGCTGGAGGATGGCTTGCGGCGCCGCGCCGACTTGACGCGAACCTTGAGCGAGCGACGACCGCCGCCGGGCCGGTCAGTCATCGCTTGCCGGACCGCCGGCTCGAGCGTGGGCGCCACACACCGTCCTCGGCCATCAGTTCGACCAGCATGCCCTCGCGCAGGCCCCGGTCCGCGACGCGCAGACGCTCGCACGGCCAGCGGCGGCGGATGGCCTCGAGGATGGCGCAACCGGCCAGCACCAAGTCGGCGCGTTCGCGGCCGATGCAAGGGTTCGCGACCCGGCCGGCGTGGTCCATGGCGACGAGGGTCGCCACCAGATCGGCGACCTGACCGCCGTTAAGCCAAGTGCCGTCGACCCGGCGGCGGTCGTAGCGCGGCAGCTTGAGGTGGATGCCGGCGAGCGTGGTGACCGTGCCAGAGGTGCCCAGCATGTGGATGCCGC
>CAYTXI010000048.1:18382-18619 GCA_964441935.1 uncultured Bauldia sp. | reverse complement strand
CTTCGACCTCGCCGAGGCGGGCTACGAATCCATCATGGTCAACTGCAACCCGGAGACCGTGTCGACCGACTACGACACCTCCGACCGTCTTTACTTCGAGCCGTTGACCGCCGAGGACGTGCTGGAGATCGTGCGCTGCGAGCAATCGCACGGTCGACTCCACGGCGTGATCGTCCAACTCGGCGGCCAGACGCCCCTGAAGCTCGCCCACGCCCTCGAAGCCGCCGAGGTGCCGAT
>CAYTXI010000048.1:0-18372 GCA_964441935.1 uncultured Bauldia sp. | reverse complement strand
CCGCGACCGTTTCCAGAAGCTGATCACCAGGCTCGGACTCAAGCAGCCGCGGGCCGGCATCGCCAAGTCGGCCAAGGAGGCCCGCCGCATCGCCGAGAAGATCGGCTTCCCCGTCCTCATCCGCCCGTCTTACGTCCTCGGCGGGCGGGCGATGGAAATCGTCCACGACGTGGGCCAGCTCGACCGCTACATCGCCGAGGCGGTAGTCGTTTCCGGCACCTCGCCGGTGCTGATCGACTCCTACCTGTCCGACGCCATCGAGGTCGACGTCGACGCCCTCGCCGACGGCCGCGATGTCTTTGTGTGCGGCATCATGGAGCACATCGAGGAGGCAGGCATCCATTCCGGCGATTCGGCCTGCTCGCTGCCCCCCCACTCCCTTGCCGCCGATGTCCTCGCCGAACTGGAGCGCCAGACCGCGACGCTCGCCAAGGCGCTCGACGTGCGTGGCCTGATGAACGTCCAGTACGCCATCAAGGACGGTGGCATTCACATCCTGGAGGTGAATCCCCGCGCCTCGCGCACCGTTCCCTTCGTTGCCAAGACCGTTGGCGCCCCGTTCGCGAAGATCGGAGCGCTGGTGATGGCCGGAGCCAACCTCGCCGACTTCAAGTTGCGCCCGGTCCGCCTCGACCACGTTGGCGTGAAGGAAGCGGTTTTCCCGTTTGCCCGCTTGCCCGGCGTCGACACGATTCTCGGCCCCGAGATGCGCTCTACCGGCGAGGCCATGGGCCTCGACCGCGACTATGCCATCGCCTTCGCCAAGAGCCAGCTCGGCGCCAGCGGGGTCCTGCCCCGGTCGGGCACGGTTTTCGTCTCGGTCCGCGATGTCGACAAGCCGCGCGTCGTCCCCGCCGTTCAGCGCCTGCAACGACTGGGCTTCAAGGTCATCGCAACCGGCGGGACTCAGCGGTTTCTGGCGGGTCAGGGCATCGCCTGCACCAGCATCAACAAGGTCCTTGAAGGCCGGCCGCACATTGTCGATGCTATTACCAACGGCGACGTCCAACTCGTCTTCAACACCACCGAAGGCGCGCAGGCAGTGGTTGATAGCCGTTCGCTCCGGCGCGCAGCCCTATTGCACCGGGTCCCTTATTATACCACCATTGCGGGTGCGATCGCGGTGTCGCAAGGGATCGAGGCCTACCGGTCGGGCACGCTTGAAGTGCGGCCTCTGCAAGCCTATTTCGCGGCCTGAGCCGGCGGGCCAGATCGTCCCACTCCTGTCGCGGGGGCGATGGCCCAGGCGGCCGGCCGGCGGACCGCGGTCGCGGGGCGTGAAGGATGGATGGGCCGCCGGAGACAATCCGGCTGCTCGTGGTATTGTTTTGTCGGGTCGGCCAGCGCCGGCCCGAGTCGACTGGAAGGGGTAGTGCTGTGATGGAAAAGATTCCGATGACCGCTGCTGGCCACGCGGCGCTGGAATCCGAGCTGAAACGGCGCACGGTCGAGGAGCGCCCGCGCATCATCGAGCTGATTGCGCAGGCGCGCGGGCATGGCGACCTCGCCGAGAACGCCGAGTACCACGCGGCCAAGGAGCAGCACGGCCTCAACGAGGGCCGCATCGCCGAGCTCGAGGACCAACTCTCGCGGGCCGAGATCATCGACGTGTCGAAGCTGTCCGGCAAGACGGTCAAGTTCGGCGCCACCGTTTCCCTCGTCGACGAGGACACCGAGGAGAAGAGGAAGTACCAGATCGTCGGCGACGCCGAAGCCGACGTCAAATCCGGCAAGATCTCCATCTCGTCACCGATCGCCCGGGCCCTGATCGGCAAGGCCAAGGGCGACACGGTCGAGGTCGCCGCACCCGGCGGCGCGCGGTCCTATGAGATCCTCGACGTCAAGTTCGGCTGACCAGTCTCGCCGCGCGGCTTGGCGATGACGGGTGCTGTTGTGTTGCGCCGCTACCTTGACGCGGTGCTACCCGCCCCCGCCTCACGCCAGGTGCGTTCCGAGTTTCACGACTTCCTGCGGCTGCTGCGTACCCTCCAGGTCAACTCCTACCTTGAGGTTGGCGCCTACCGCGGCGGAACCTTCTACCGCGTCATGCGGCATCTCCCCGCTGGATCGTTCGGCGTCACCGTGGACAATGACAAGCGCAACGCCTCGCGCGGCCACCAGTCGCCGCTGGTGGCCGTGCGCCAACGCCTCACCCGAGAGGGCTATCGCATCCAGACGGTGTTCGGCGATTCGCACGACGCGGCGACGATCGCCGCCACCCGCAGTCTCGGACCCTTCGACGCCGTCCTGATCGACGGCGACCACAGCTACACGGGCGTCAAGAAGGACTGGGAGGCGTATGGCCCGATGGCCCGGCGCCTCGTCGCCTTTCACGACATCGCCAAGGAGCACGTGACCCGCTCGGGCTCTCGCATCGAGGTTGCGCGGCTCTGGCGCGAGATCAGGGCGAGCGGCATCCCCACGCAGGAATTCATCGCCCCCGGATCGAAGATGGGCATTGGCGTGGTTGTACGCGGGCCTCAGGCACGAGATTAGCTCGGGGCCCGCGCAGCCGCGCACTATCGCCACGCAGTTGCCAGCCAGGGTGCGGGCTTGGTGCGCGAGAACGGCGAGCCCGCGTACCCGGCAATCGCCTCGTCGGGATGGGGGTGTCCGTGGAAGACGATGACGGAGGCATCAGGCGGTTCGACAGGGTCGCGGACAAGATTGAGCGGAAACGCCGGACGGCACGTTCTCTTGAAGGAGACGACCCACTCCGGCGGCCAGAACGCGCGATCGCCGACGGCAGCGCCAAGATATTGCTGCGCCAGGCGGAAACGAGCAGCGAATGGCTGCGAGGCAATCAGGTGCTCATAGACGTAGCCGTGCTTTGGTGCCTCGAACCGAAATACGGAGGAGTTGGAATCTGATGCGGGATGGAAGTCCCGATCGAACAGCCGCCGGAATGGCCTCCGCCGCGCCTGCAGCCAATCCTCGATAATGCAGAAACGACCGGGCTCGAATCCGAACAGCCGGTCGAGGTCGCCGGTGATGACGACGTCGACATCGAGGAACAGCACCGGGCCGGCGAGATCCGCGAGGCCAGGCTGAAACACAACCAGCTTGCGCCAACCCTCGCCGTGCCTTGCCCGGTCGAAGAACGTCGCGTCGATGGGCAGTTCCGGTATTTGATGTGTCTCGATCCCGGGCTCGAGACCGTCGACGTCGTCGGTCAAGCAGACAAACCGGAACGGCGCGCGAAGATGACGCGTCACGCCGCGGTGAAGCCGGTTGACGAACTCGGGGTCGTACTTCCGCCCCCACTTCATGCATACGACGGTCTTGCGCCCGTCTGCTGCACTATCCACGGACCGGCTCCGCGGCTCGAGGCTTCGCCCCGGCCTTGGGATCGAGACCGAGAACCGGAGCGATCGCCTCGGCAAGGGCGTCACGCGGATCCCGCGCCGCGGCGCGCAGATGGGTGAGAGCGTTGCCGAAGCTCTCCGCCGTAGTCGTGCGCATGGGGAGGATTGCAAGCCCACCCATCGCCGCCATGGTGGCGATCTCTTCGGAAGCGGAGGTGTTCGCCGCCGACGCCGGCTTCAGCGCAATCACCGGCCGCAAAGCGGCAATCGCCTCGGCCATCATGGTCAGCGAATCTTCCGTCGTGACGACCGCGTCGCCGGCGAAGAGCGCACCAGCGGATCCCGGACCCACGCGACGGACGTCAACGAACTCCGCGATCGCCCCTTGTTGCTCCAGATCGGAGAATAGCCGCGAGGCGACATCGGGCGTTCGGCGCGAATTTGAAACGCTCCAGCGAATGCCGAACGACTTACCCGTCTCGGCGACGAGCTCGGCGAGCCTCCGCCAATCGGCCTCAGCAAAGCGGTAGCCCGGCGCTTTGCCACCGACAAGGAGGCCGACCTCGGCGCCGGAGAGATCCGCCAGCGAGCGCAGCGCCCTTGGATGGCGCATCGCGTCGGGATCGACCAGCGTCGGGATCGGCGCCAACACACAATGCGGTTCGCCCGCTTGACGCGAGGAGCGCACCAAGACGAGGTCGATGTCCGCGAGGTCATAGTCGCGGAGATGCCCGGAATAGATGAACTTGGCGCCGGTGGCCCGGGCGATCAGGATGCCGGCTGCGGCCGTCGGTCGCCCCGACCCGGTGACGACGTCCGGCGGCGGGCGCCCTTCGAGCCCTATGCCGTAGAGACTGTCGAGCATCCTGGCGGCGTCGCGCGCATGGCGCAGAGCGAACCTGCGAACGCGATTGCGGGCCAGGAAACGCGGCCGCACGTCGATGCGCTCGATCGCGACGTCCGTCATTCGCGCGATGATCGCCGCGAGGCCTTCGGCCTGGTGATGGTGGCCCGGCCGCCGATCTTTGAGCACCAGGACACGCATTGTTCGCTCCGAAGTAGCCGCTGTCAGACGGCACGCAACCAACCGTTTGCCCCCGGACTCACCGTCATTGTATTGTCGCAATCGTGTTCGGGACAGCAAAGCCTACGTGTGGAACACTCGCCTCCAGGTTGGGCCCCGGAGTGGACTCACGCGCGCGTTTGGCCGCGTCGAGGGTCCAGTGATTCGTCTACGACCTCTGGCAGTCTCTCATTCGTATCTCGCTCGGCGAAAAGAGCGAAAGAGGAATCTGGCGGGGGCCGAGGCATTGTTTCGCCGAGCGATGCGGCACATTCCAGATGGGCGCGACGGGCCCGGCGTCGTCTTCATGTTGCGCAAGGGACGCATCTACGGATGGGTCAAGCGACGAGACGACAACACATACCCCATCGCGATAAGGGTAAACGGTATCCTCGTCGCCAACGCACTCCCCGATAGAAACATCGTCTTCCGCGGCAACGTCGACTACGTCCCGTTCCTGAGGCCGCTACGTGAGCTTTGGCGGTATCTTGGATGGAACGACGTGATAACCGTCGAGTACGACGGCGTCCCTCTCCCAATTGCAGGTTGGGGCCGGTTTTATCGAAGGCTGACGCCAGGGAGCAGCCGAGTCCCAGAGTTGGCCGCGAGACTTGCCAACGGCTACATCTTTTCGAAGGGCGGGCGGCTTCTCCCCGCGCTAGGCCACAATGCGGAATGGCAACGCAACGTCCACGACCACTTCAAACATGTGGCTCGGCTCATTCGAGCCAAGTTTGGGTATGTGGTCTTTCCCATCTATGGAACCCTTCTCGGAGCGGTCCGCGAGGGGAACTACATAAAGAACGACGACGATTTCGACGCAACGTACATTTCAAGGCATTCGACGCGCGACGCTATCATTAAAGAAGTGATCGACATCTGCCAGTTCGTAAGCGACCAAGGCTTTGCCATTGAGTTCCGCAAACGCAGCGTCAAGATTCGCGATCGAAAGAATGGGAGTGAGATTGATCTCTTTTGGTCTTGGTTCGACGATCAAGACAATTTCCGAATCTCATACGGCTACCACGGTCCGGAGCAGAAGAAATCCGAAGCGTTCTTTCGGTTTGAGGACGCACCGATCGGCAATTTCAAATTCGCCATACCGGAAAACAGCGAGGAGATAGTCTTACAGCTTTACGGCGAAGGGTGGCGGTTCCCGAATCCCGGGTTTTCTCACCGTGCCGTCACCATCAAGGCGGATCCCGCCTACTTCATGAGTGAAAGCGAGAGAGAAAGATTCCGCACCTCTGCCGGCGGCGAGCGCGAAATCACAGGGGCCGCGAGCCATTGGAACACTTTCTATCGCACGCACTCATTTAGTGAGCCGTCTACGTTCGCAACATTCGTCGAAGGTTTCCTGCCCGGCAGAAAGCTGATTGTCGAGCTTGGATGCGGAGAGGGCAGAGACGCAATCTTCTTCGCAAATCGAGGCAACGTGGTTTTCGCCATCGATCGCTCCACGAGCGGCATCGAACGAGCCCACGAGAAGTGTGAAGACCGACAAGACCAGCTTCGATTCCTCGTTGGGGACTTGGCTGAGCGCCCGACGTTGGAGTCGTTGCTCGGAATGAGTTCCTTCACGCGCAGTCGTGACGGTGACACGCCCCTCGTTTTCTACATGCGCTTCTTTCTTCATGCCGTTCCAGAAGACACGGAGGACGCAATTCTCAACACCGTCGTCGACTTGCTACAAGACGAGGTTTTCCTAGCAGCCGAGTTTCGGACGAACGAGGATGCCGGCCGCCTGAAGACTCACGGCGATCACTTTCGTCGCTATATCAAGCCGTCAGAGTTTTGCGACAAGCTGGTCGATCTTGGGTTCAGAATCATCCACGAAAATGCCGGCACCGGTTTGTCCGTTGTCGACGGCGAGGATCCCCACCTCTGCCGAGTCGTCGCGCGTAAGCCAGCGTCGGGAACCTGAACTCGGAGTAGATCGTGGCCGAACCGGCGCCCCCGCAGATCACACCGAATCAGCATGGGAGCGGGATCAAGAGTCTCATCGTCGCCACAGCGACCGATTCCGACTTCGTGGAACTGACGGCCGTGTGGTTGGCCTCGATTCGACGCAATGCGGGACCTGCGGTGAAATCGGTCCACGTCTTCTGTCATCGGGTTTCGAACGGTGACAAGGACCTACTGCGCCAGAGCTTCGCATCGGACAGTCTAGCGATTCACGAGCTGCACAAAACGGAGATAACTGCGTTTGCCAACGTCGGGACACACGGGTTCGTGTCGGCAACTTCCTACGCCCGCCTTCTCATTCCCGAACTGCTCGCGCAGGAGAAAGGGCGGGTGCTCTACCTCGATTGCGATACGATCGTTAACGGCGATCTCTCGCCACTGGCCAACCTCGACATGCAAGGCAAACCCCTTGCCGCTTACGCGGTCCCCGCAACGCGGCTTGGTGAATGGTTCGCATCATTCGGCGTCTCGCGCGATACGCCGTACTGCAACGCCGGCGTCCTGCTGATCGACCTGGCGCGCTGGAAGTCCGACAACATCGGCGGCGCTGTGCGCGCGCTGGCGCGCAACCATCCGCAGTTCATGCGCGCGATGGATCAGGCCCTCCTGAACGCCGCGATTCAGGGCAACTTCGTCAAGCTCGACCGGACCTGGAACATGTACGAGAGTACGACGAAGGGCTACGTGACAACTCCCGCCGCCGATTTCGAGGCCGCGCGAATCATTCATTATCTGGGGCGCTACAAGCCAAACTTTACCAACTGCAACCACCCAGCCCAGAACATCTTCCTCGACCTGCGAGCTGACACGCCATTCGGAGACAGGCCACTTGTCGGACCAGTGGCGCGCGGCTTGCGCGCCAACCGTATGCGTCTGAGGCGCTGGGCGGGCCGCGTCCCCAAACTGGCCCGCCGCTTCACGCGAAGAACGAGTGCATCACCCTGAGGGCCAGATCGCGCGAGACGAACCCGGAGCGAACGTGGGGCCAACGGTCCACGTCGGCAATGTCGACAAAACGCGGCGTATGGCTGGCAAGGCGCACGCGGACCGGGCTTTCGCCAAGCGCCGCCAGAACGGCGACGCGGTGGCGCCCGCCCTTCACATAGAAGCGGTAATCGTCGCCGCGAACGAGAAAATAGCCGCGAATGAAGCCTTTGCGAAAAGCCTCGGGGCAGTAACCGCGTTCGGCGAACGACCGCATGATGGCAACGATGCGCTCCGTCTCGACCGCGACCCTGGCCTCGCGATCGTCTCCCAGGTTGGGGTCGTCGACCACGAGCTCACCCGGCATCCTCCCGTCCCAGGGCAAGAATTTGTCGAGCGGATGAATCTCGGTCAGCGGGAGCAACGACGGATCGTCGACCCCGAATAACGCTTCGGCCAACGAAGACGCCCGGAACTTCCCGACCTCGTCGGCAATCGTCCGTCGCACGTCCTCCATGCTGCTCGTGCGCCGCCAGGCCGCGGCGGCCGCTTGGTGCGGTCCGTTGCCCAGCGGCCCGTAGCGAAGGCCGCGGTACGCGACGAACTTGGCGACGTCCACCGCCGGCCGCACACCGTAGCGGCGAAGTCGCGCCTTCAGCTCCGGTATCGACAGTTCGGCAACTGCGACGGATGGCGTGAGAGCACGCACCAACGGCGCGGCAAACGCTCGGATCGTCTGAGGTCTTGGCATGCGGACGCCGAGAGTGCGGGCGCGTTGTCCCAGGGAGGTCGACTGCTATAGTGGCGCATTCCGCCGACCGGAAGAAGCAACCATCTATGCCCCGCCTTGCCCAGGTCTACACCGGCGAATTCGCGAAGAACTACGATCAGGATCGCGAAACCAAGAAGAACTGGCAGATTGAGCAGCGGACGGTCGAGGCCGAACTGGCCGCGATCCGGCCCGGCGAGCGCGTGCTCGATATCGCGGCCGGCACCGGGCGGTGGCTGGCCACATACAAACTGCAGGGAGCGAGGGTCACGCTTGCCGACATATCTGCCGATATGCTTGCCCTCGCCCACCAGAAAGCCGAAGAGTTGGATTTCCCGGCCACGTTGCTGGAAATGGACGCGCTAGGCGCCCCCGCCTACCCACCCACCGACTGGCTGGTCTGCACCCGCTTCTTCGTCTGGATTTCGATGGCTGACATCGAGCGCGTCTTGGCAAAGGCCAAAGCGGCCGGTGCGAGAAAGTTCGTGGTGTTGGTGCATTATCTTGAGGACAATCAGAGCCCAATCAACATGGCTCGAGCTTACGCCCGCTATTTCGTGCGCGGCATTCGCACCCGGCTTGGTCTGACGACGCGGGCAAAAACCTTCATTCACAGGGAGACGGCGCTGCGCGGCGTTATCGCCGGATGCGGATTGACGATCGAGCGGGAAACGGTGATCGATCGGCGTTACGACCGGACGTACGCGATCTTCACATTGACGACAGCATAACAAGGAAAGGTCAGCACGCGGTGAAATTGGACGCGTCAGAAGTCTATTTCGGTAAATACGCGACCGATTACGACAAGCGGCGCGAGAATTCCAAGAACTGGATTGCCGAGCAGGCAGCGGTCCTGCCGGAGCTTGCCGCCATTCAGCCCGGCGAGCGCGTGCTTGACATTCCAGGGGGAACCGGCCGCTGGCTCGAAGCGCTGAAACAGAGGGGAGCGCAAACCACGCTTTTCGACGTGTCGGACGACATGCTGGCTATCGCGCGCAAAAAGGCCGAAGCACTGGGCTATCCCATTCAAACGATCGTGGGTAATGCGCTGACAGATCCGTACCCCGCCGCCGACTGGGTGATTTCAGTTCGCTTCCTCAACAAGATCTCGCTGGACAACGTACGGCACGTACTGGAAACCGGTCGGCGGGCCGGCGCCCACGGCTTCATCTTCAACGTTCGCATTCGCGAGACAAACGCACCTCTTATTCCGACCTTGCTCACGAACGCGAAGGAAAAGTGGCGGCGTGTAAAACGACGCATAAAGCGCGGATACCAGACGACGGGCGGACACATCCACGAGGAAGTGGATATCCGCCGGTTGATCCATGACTGCGGACTTGTTGTCGAAACCGAGCGAGTGAGCGACCACTATGCAGGCCGTCGCAACTTCATTTTTCGGTTGTCGGCTCCCAGGCCTGCTCAGTCGAAATAGCGGGACACCAGCTGCAAAGCCATGACACGGGAGCAATAGCCCGACCGGACATGTGGCCATCGATCGACGTCAGCGACATCAACGACGGCCGCTTGACGGCGAGCAAGTCGGACCTCAATCCTTTCGTATCCAAGTGCGGCTAGCGACGACACCCTGTGTGTGCCCTCGGTGAGGAGGAACCGGTACTCGGAGTTGCGAAGCAAGAAGTAGCCCCGCACAAACCCAAATTCCTCCGGCCTGTATCCTAGCCTCGCCAGCGAGTCGACCAGCGTTGTCAGCGCTTTCACCTTCGCCGCCAGCTTGGCCCGAGAAACCGCTTTGTAGGTGTCGCTTCCCTGACCGAGAAAACCCGAAACCACCTGCATCTTTCTATTCCACGGATGGAAGATCGTGAGAGCAGGCAGAGTGTTCAACGGCGCGTAGCGTGCCTCGTTGCTGTCGAAGAGGGACTGAGCCAAGGTCATGGGACGGAACTTGGCAATCTCGTCGTAGAGGAAGCGGGTCGCCGCATCAGTACTCCCCGACTTCGCGTACAGTGCGGCTGCAAGCTGCAACGGGTGAGCCCCCCCGGGCCCGAAGCGTGGGAATCGATAGCCGGCGCACTTCTCTATCTCGACCACCGGCCTCTTACGATCGATCCCGATGCGTGCCGCGACTTTGGCGGGAAGGCCGGCACGAAGTGGGAATAGTGAACGGAACATTGGGCGATGCACCGACGCTAGGCTGTCATTATCCGTCAGCAATACTCGAAATGCATCGGGGTTTGCCTGTTCTGCGACCGGCGCAGGCCGGTTTTCCAAGCTCACCGCCAATGCGGAATCCATGGTGCATGGTCCGCGCTCTGTGTTCCGGATTGTTCATGAACACGCCGCAGGCGCTTTGTTGTTTGTTGACCCCTGCGCCTCTTGCATAGCTCGCTGGGCGACCTAGATTTGGTGCGCTGCGCACAACATGATCGGCCGCCGTTTCACCGGCGGTCGAAGAGCCAAAGTATCGACGTACAACCTGCATCGACTTCGTTTCCAGGCCCGTGAAAAAGCCGGCCGGACCGTCGTCAAGCAAGGGTCACGCTGACCATCTGGAAAGCACAAGACGATGGCCACACCCTCTTCCGCCGGTGCCGCCGCGACCCCTTCTAGGCACGCCAGGGTGATCATCGTCGGCTCGGGCCCGGCCGGCTACACCGCCGCCGTCTACGCAGCGCGGGCAATGCTGGAGCCCGTGCTGATCACCGGCGTGGCCGTCGGCGGCCAGATGACCACGACCACGGACGTCGAGAACTACCCGGGCTTCGCCGACGTCATCCAGGGGCCGTGGCTCATGGAGCAGATGAAGGCCCAAGCCGAGCAGGTCGGCACGCGCATGCTGAGCGACGAGATCACCTCCGTCGACCTGTCGCGCCGCCCCTTCACCCTTCACGCCGACTCCGGCAAGACCTACACCTGCGATGCGCTGATCGTCGCCACCGGCGCCGAAGCCAAGTGGCTCAACCTGCCGTCCGAGCAAAAGTTCCGCGGCTACGGCGTGTCGGCCTGCGCCACCTGCGACGGCTTCTTCTACAAGGGCCGCGAGGTGGTCGTGGTGGGCGGTGGTAACACCGCCGTCGAGGAGGCCCTGTTCCTCACCCACTTCGCTTCCAAGGTGACGCTCATCCACCGCCGCGACGCGCTGCGCGCGGAGAAGATCCTGCAGAGCCGTCTGTTCGCCGAGCCCAAGATCGAAGTGATCTGGGATTCGGTGCTTGAGGACGTACTCGGCACCACCGGCGTGCCGCCCGCCGTCAACGGCGTCAGGATCCGCAATCTCAAGTCGGGCGAAGTGCGCGACCTCGAGGTCGACGGCGTCTTCGTCGCCATCGGCCACGCGCCGTCGGTCGATTTCCTCGGCGGCCAACTCAAGATGAAGCCCAACGGCTACGTATGGACGGCGCCCGATTCGACCGCTACCAGCATTCCCGGCGTCTTTGCCGCCGGCGACGTCAGCGACGACATCTTCCGCCAAGCGGTGACCGCCGCCGGGCTCGGCTGCATGGCGGCGCTCGAAGCCGAGAAATTCCTGGCAATCAGCACTGAGACGGCCGAAGCCGCCGAGTAGCGGCATCACCGACGGCGGCGCAACCGGGGGAAGGCGGCGGGTCATGGACTGGGACAAGCTTCGCATATTTCAGGCTGCCGCCCAGGCGGGCTCCTTCACCCACGCCGGCGAGGCCCTCAGCATGAGCCAGTCGGCGGTCAGCCGGCAAGTCAGCGGGCTCGAGCAGGAGCTCGGCGTCCCCCTCTTCCATCGTCACGCCCGCGGCCTGATCCTCACCGAGCAGGGCGAGCAACTGTTTCGCACCGCCAGCGAGGTCCTGGTCAAACTCGAGGCGGCGCGCTCGCAGCTGACCGAATCGGCGGACAAGGCGTCCGGCGTTCTCAGAATCACGACCACCGTCGGCTTCGGCTCGACATGGCTGACCCAGCGCCTCAACGAATTCGTCGATCTCTACCCGAGCATCCACACGCACTTGATTCTCGACGACCAGGAACTTGACCTCGCCATGCGGCAGGCCGACGTCGCCATCCGTCTGCGCCGACCAACCCAGCCGGAACTGATCCAGCGACCCCTGTTCACGGTCCACATGCAGCTCTTTGCCGCGCCCTCGTATCTGGCGCGTTTCGGCAAGCCGAAGTCGATCGCCGACCTCGACGGCCACCGCATCGTCACCTTTGGCGTGCCCGTGCCGGCCTACTTGCGGGACCTCAACTGGCTCGAGAAGGCCGGGCGCCCGCCCGACGATCCCCGCCAGCCGGTCGTCAAGGTCAACAACATCTTCGGCATCAAGAACGCGATCATGCAGGGCACGGGCATCGCGGTCTTGCCGAGCTACATGGTTGAACCGGATTCCGGCTTGGTGCGGGTGCTACCGGACGAGGAGGTGCCGAGCTTCGCTAGTTATTTCGTCTACCCGGCGGAGTTGAAGAACTCCGCACGAGTCCATGTCTTCCGTGACTTTCTTGTAGCGAAGGCGAGGAACTGGCCGTACTAGGCCGGAGGGCGCTCGCAGGCTCCGTGTGACCTCAATGCAACACGGTAGAAATATGAAAGCCACAGGGCGGGGCGTCCTGTTGCACGTAAACCAACGCTTATAGAGTCAACCTGCTGTTGTGGTGATTCGTTCGTTAATTCCTCCCTGCGAACGCTATCCCGCTCAGCTGTTCCCCTCTGGAAGGCGTATGTCGCCAAGGCGACAAGAACTGCCGGGCCCGCAAGGGCCCGGCCTTTCTTTTGTTGTCGCGGCATGCGGGCGGTTTGCGGCTCACATGTAGAGTGGCTCGTCCTCCATCCCGCCGTAGAGGTCGGCGACGAATTCGCCATAGCCGTTGAACGGTCGCGTCGGGATCATGTCGTTGGTCGCGAGGTCGCGCTCGCTGGCCTGACTCCAGCGGGGATGCGGCACCTCCGGGTTGACGTTGGCCCAGAACCCGTACTCGGCTGGCGCCAACGCCTGCCAGAAGCTCACGGGCCGCTCGTCGACGAAGCTGAACCTGACGATCGACTTGACCGACTTGAAGCCGTACTTCCACGGCAGGTGGATCCGAAGCGGCGCGCCCATCGAATTGGCCACCGGCCTGCCGTAGGCACCGGTCACGATGAACGCCAGCTCATTGGCGGCCTCCGCCATGGTCACTCCCTCGACGTACGGCCACGGATACCAGAACTGCTTCTGGCCGCTCGCCATGCTGGTGTCATGGAAAGTCTCCATGCGCAGGTACCGGGCCGACGACAGCGGCCTTGCGAGTTCCAGGAGCTCGGCGACCGGAAAGCCGGTCCACGGCACCACCATCGACCACGCCTCGACGCAGCGGTGGCGGTACACGCGCTCCTCGAGGCTCACCCGCTTGATCAGGTCGTCGATGCCGAGCGTAAACGGCTTCTCGACCAGCCCGTCGAAGCGGACCTCCCATGGCCGCGTCTTCAGGCTCTCGGCATTGCGCGCGATCCGCTTGCTGCTCCCGAATTCGTAGAAGTTGTTGTAGTTGGTCGTGATGTCTTCCGGGGTGATCGGCCGGTCGACGGTGTACGCGGCATTGCGCGCGGCCGGGTAGAACTCGCGGGTCGGATCGCTTGCCGCCGCCTGCGCCACGCCGAGCCGGCCGTCGCGATTGAGCCATGAAGTGCCAGCGACCGCGCCAGCCACCGCCGCAAGGCCGCCGCCGATCAGGAGGTTGCGGCGATTGAGGAACACCGATTCCGGGGTCGCCCGGCGTTCGGCGATCTCCCAGCCGCGTTTACGCTTGATTAACATCGACACGCCTCCGCCAGCTGCGGCCGGTCTCTCGCCACCTTCAGCTGCTTGTTTTCAAATTAAAACAAACGCTTCCCACGCGCGCAAATCACGTTCGCGTGGGAAGCGGCTTCGGCGTGTCTATGCCGCCCGCGCGCCGGCGCGCTCGATCACCTGATCGGCGAGCTTGCCCGTGAGCTCGGCGAGGTGGTCGAAGCGGCTTTTGAAGGTGCCGACCCCCGCCGTCGCCGATCTGAGCTCAATAATCAGGTCGCGGATCTCCGATTGCGGAATCAGCGCCTCGACCACGTCCCATCCGGTCCATCCCGGTCGCGCATCGAACCCGAGCAATTGGCCGCGGCGCTGGGAGACGATGCCGTTGACCTTCGGCGTCGCATCGCTGGGCACGGCGATCTCGACCTTGAGGACCGGCTCAAGCAGTACGGGCTTGCATTGCGGCATGCCCTCGCGCATCCCGATCTGCGCCGCCATGCGGAACGCCTGATCGGAGGAGTCGACCGTGTGGTAGGAGCCGTCGGTCAGCGTAACCGCGACATCGACCACCGGAAAGCCGAGCGGCCCTTTGCTCAGGTACTCGGTAACGCCGCCTTCGACGGAGGGGATGTAGTTGCGCGGCACGACGCCGCCCGTGATGGTCTCGGCGAACTGGAACCCGGTTCCCCTCGGTAGTGGTTTGATCTCGAGCACGACATCGCCGAACTGGCCGTGACCGCCGGACTGTTTCTTGTGGCGGCCGCGCACGCTGGCCGAGCCGCGGATGGTCTCCTTGTAGGGGATCGCCGGCTCGTGCGTCTTGACGGTGATGCCGTACTTGCCGGTGAGCCGTTCCAGCGCCACGCGAAGGTGCATCTCCCCCTGCCCTTCCAGCAGCGTCTCGCCGGTGTCCTGGTTCTGCAGGACGATCAGCGAGGGGTCCTCTTCCTGCACCTTGGCGAGCGACGCCGACAGCTTGACGTCGTCCTTTCTCTCGCCCGACACCACCGCGCTGCCGAGCACCGGATCGGGCGCAACCAGCCGGATGACCTGCACCGGCGCCTCTTTGCCGTTGCCAAGCGTCATGCCGGTCTTGGCCTCGTCGAGCTTGCCGAGACCGACGGTCTCGCCGACCGCGGCCGCATCGCGCTTGTTGGCCTGCTGACCCATAATCCGAAAGACGCCCGAGGCCCGACCGACGGGCCCGTCGGGGCCGACCAGCTCGGCGCCGTCACCGATCGAGCCGGCGAACACCCGCACGATCGACAGCTTGCCGCCGTGGGTGGTGTGCACCGTCTTGAGGACCTGCGCGACCGTCTCGCCGCCGTTGTCGACGCCGACGCGCGCCCGCGTGTCGTTGATGTCGGGCGCCTCGTGCCGGATGGCCTTGAGCAGCCGGCCGACGCCGTTGCCGCGTTCGGCCGAGCCGATCAACACCGAACAGATGGCCCCCTTACGCGTCTCGCGCACGAGATCGGCGAAGATGGCATCGCGCGGCGGCTCGATCTCTTCGAGCAACTGTTCCATCAGCTTGTCGTCGTAGTCGGCGAGCGTCTCCAGCATATGGAAACGCGCCTCGACCTCGCGGGCGCGTTCGTCGTCGTTGACCTCGATGACTTCGCTCGGTGCGTGCTCCCGGTAGACGAAGGCCCGCTCCAGGGCCAGATCGACGAACCCCGCGACCACGTCGTTCTGCCAGATCGGCAGCTGGCGCAACACCAGCGGCACCGCGCTCGCCGGCTGCAGGCTCTGTAGCGTTTGCCGCACGCTGCCGTCGGCCTTGTCCATCTTGTTGAGGAACAGGATGCGCGGGACGCCTTTGTCTTCCAGGTTCTTGAGGATCACCTGAAGCGCCGGAATCTTCTTCCCGTCGGCCTCCGCCACGACCACCGCCAGGTCGACGCCGGCGAGCACCCCTTCGGCCTCGAAGGCAAACTCGATCGATCCGGGGCAGTCAAGGAACGTCAACGTGTCGCCCATGTATTCCGTCTCGGCGACGTTGACCTCCACGCTCATCTGATGGGCCCGCGCCTCAGGCGCTGCGTCGCCGACGGTATTGCCTTCTGCCACGGCCCCCTGCCGCGTCACGGCGCTGGTCCGCGCCAAGATCGCCTCCAACAGGGTTGTTTTGCCGCTCGCGAAGGGGCCCACCAGTGCGATGCACCGGGGCCCGGCGACTCTGCCGTTGTCATTTCCCATGATTGTGCCTCCCCGTTCCGTAATTACTCCTGACGCGCGGCCACCACGCCCCAGCGACGTCGGCCAATCGTCTCAGGGAAGCGGGGCGCTGACAAGGGCGGGTTTCCGCGCCCGCCCCGTAGCCTCATGGAGCGTAGACAAGCTCCAGCGAGGTGATGCCGGCGGCGATGTTGAGACCGACCTGCCCCTGGACGCTGAGCGGCTGCAAGGCGAACGCCTTGTTTGAACCGCCAAGCAGCGCGTTGGCGCCGACCCCGACGACCACCGAAGCCTCAGCTGAAACGCCACCGTAGTTGCCGGCGAGCGCGCCAACCGGATAGCCGCTGATCGAGGACAGAACCGCCCAAACGATCACGGATCCGCTAGTGACACCGATGTCGAGGCCATACTTGTGGATCGTGCCTGTATAGTGCTCCGGACCGCTGAAATCCGGCTGGAACGTGCACGAGAGCGCTTTGGAAGAGGTGATGATCAGGCCGACGCCGCCGCTCACCGAACAGGTGAGCACGCCTGACTTAACGTACTCCTGGGCCCGCGCCGGGGCTCCTCCGAAAGTCAGCGCCACGATCGTCGCGGCGCCGAACAGAACTGACATTACGCTAGCCTTACGCTTCAAAACCATTGATCACCTCCGGATTGGCAGGTTCTTTACCTCCCTTTTGAGCCCATAGTGGCATGCTCACCGGCCAAGGGGAAGGCGCCCGGACCGCCGGCCGCGGGGGGTGACAAGACCCACCCTCAGCGTTCACGCCTGGAGAATCGACGATGCTCACCGCCTACCAGATCGCAGACAGGGTCCTCCAAATGCCCTCATCGGGCGCCGACGGCATAGTCCCGTCAGAGACGACCTGGATCGAGCTGATGCGCCCCACGCCGGCCGAAGACCGCGCCGTCGAAACCTTCCTCGGCACCAGCATCCCAACCCGCGAGGAGTCCGAGGAGATCGAGTTCTCCAGCCGCTTCTACACCGAAGACAACGCCGTGTTCATGACCCCGAGCCTGCTCACCGGCGTCGACAAGGGCGAGCCGCGGCTGACGCCTTTCACGATCGTGGTCGCTGGCGAGCGTATCGCGACCGTTCGCCACGAGGATTTTCATGCCTTCCACCAGTTCCTGGCGCGGGCGACCAAGCCGGGGGGCTGCACCAGCTCCCAGGCCATGTTCCTGGCCCTGATCGAGGCCATCGTCGACCGCACCGCGGACGTCCTGGAGCGGATCAGCATGGTCGTCGACGGCATCAACGGCGAGATCTTCGCCAAACAGTCGAGCCGCCAGCGTGGCCGCCGCCTCGCCGATCTCATTTCCGACATCGGCGTCCAGGGCGACCTCGTTGCCAAGGCGCGTGAGGCGCTCGCCTCGCTCGAGCGGCTGGTCCAGTTCGCCGGCGTGGCCTTGCCGCCGCCCTATTCCAAGGGGACTCACCGCGCCCGCCTGAAGCTGGTCGGCCGCGACATCCGCTCGCTTGAGGACCAGGTGGCGTTCATCAACACCAAGATCAACTTCCTGCTCGACGCCTCGCTCGGCCTGATCTCGGTCGAGCAAAACGAGGTCATCCGCATCCTGACGGTCGCCGCCACCGTGTTCTTCCCGCCGACCCTGATCGGGACCATCTACGGCATGAATTTCGCCGGGATGCCAGAGATCAGCTGGCCGCTTGGCTATCCCATGGCGCTTGGGCTGATGCTGGTCTCGGCCGTAGCCCCGTTTCTCTATTTCCGCAGCCGCGGGTGGCTGTAGGCCAATCCCGCATGAGCGTTGGGCGATCGACGTGAGGCGGCTTGTCCACGTCGCGCCGCGCGCCCTCGGGATTCTTGCGATCGTTTATATCTCCTTGTTTGCGCTCGATGTTTTGGAGCCGGGCGCGCCGTGGCCACGGGTGCTGGCGGCGCTCGGCATCCATCTCGTCCCGACTGCGTTGCTCCTCGTCATCCTCATCATCGCCTGGCGCGCGGAACTCATCGGCGGCATGCTCTTTGTGATCGTCTCGTTCGCGCCGTTTGCGTTTCTCGCCAATCCCATCTGGGTCAACCTGCTGCTCGCCGCTCCGTTCACGCTGACCGGCGCGCTGTTCATTGCCGGATATTGGATGGGCAGACGATCTCCGCCGCAATAAGCGGACGGCCGCCCAGCCTCAGTCCCGCCGGTTCCGGGCGTCCCAGTTACGTTCGAGGTTCGCGATCAGCGCCGGGCTGAAGTGGCAATAGGCCTGCTCGCGCGCGTAGAGAGAGGCGTACCGGCGGAACTGGTCGAGCGACTCCTGGCCGACGCGCAGGGCCCGGCGGTTGCCGAGCGCGCTGACCGGGCCAGCGTTGGTCAGGCCGTCGACCACGCGCGTGATCGCCACGTCCATGTCCGCAGGCGGCACGATTTCGTCGCAGATCAGCCGGCCCTCGGGACTGTCGCAGACGAGCCGGCGCTCGTACTGGATCGCCTGGCGGGCGATGCGGTCGC
>CAYTXI010000047.1:0-18906 GCA_964441935.1 uncultured Bauldia sp. | reverse complement strand
CGATCAGCGCGATCAGCGGCGCCACGTCCTTCGCCGGCCACGATCGCCCCATCAGTTCCGTGCGGGCGGCGTTGGGATCCTTGGCGCGGCGGATGATCCTGATGACCTCGTCGATGTGGGCGACGGCGATGGCCAACCCAACCAGGACGTGGGCGCGGTCGCGCGCCTTGCCGAGCAGGTACTTGGTGCGCCGGCCGACCACTTCCTCGCGGAAGGCGACGAACGCCGACAGCATGTCCTTGAGGTTCATCGTCTCCGGACGGCCGCCGTTCAGCGCCACTATGTTGGCGCCAAACGACGTCTGCAGGGCGGAGAAGCGCCAGAGCTGATTGAGCACGACTTCGGCCATCGCCTCGCGCCTCAGCTCGATGACGATGCGCATACCTTGGCGGTCGCTCTCGTCGCGAATGTCGGAGATGCCCTCGAGGCGCTTGTCGCGCACCATCTCGGCAATCCGCTCGATCATCGTCGCTTTGTTCACCTGATACGGGATCTCGGTGACGATCAGCGCCTCGCGCTCCTTCCGCACCGTCTCGACGGAGACGCGGCTGCGCATCATGATCCCGCCGCGGCCGTCCTTGTAGGCCGCCTGGATGCCGGCGCGGCCGAGGATAATGCCGCCGGTGGGGAAGTCCGGGCCGGGAATGATCTCCATCAGCTCCGCAAGCGTGATCGCCGGGTTGTCGATGGTCGCGATCGCGGCGTCGATGACCTCGCCGAGATTGTGCGGCGGGATGTTGGTGGCCATGCCGACGGCGATGCCGCCGGCGCCGTTGACGAGCAGATTGGGGAAGCGCGCCGGCAGGACCACCGGCTCCCTCTCCGAACCGTCGTAGTTGTCGCGGAAATCGACGGTGTCCTTGTCGATGTCCTCGGTCAGCGAATGCGCGATCTTGGCCCGCCGCGCCTCGGTGTAGCGCATCGCCGCCGGCGGGTCGCCGTCAACCGAGCCGAAGTTGCCCTGGCCGTCGATCAGCGGCACGCGCATGGAGAAATCCTGCGCCATCCTGACGAGCGCGTCGTAGATCGACTGGTCGCCGTGCGGGTGGTACTTGCCCATCACGTCGCCGACGATCAGCGCCGATTTGCGGTACGGCTTGTTCCAGTCGCGGCCGTTCTCGTGCATCGAATAGAGGATGCGCCGATGCACCGGCTTCAGCCCGTCGCGGACGTCAGGCAGGGCCCGGCTGACGATCACGCTCATGGCGTAATCGAGATAGCTCTGCCGCATCTCGTCGGTGATCGAGACGGGAGAGAACCCGGAAGGCTTGCCCGCGCCGGGCCCGTCGCCCGGCCCGGCGGGCGGTGTTTCGTCAGCCAAATCGCACCCGGAGAATCGGTAGAAACGCTGGGCGAAATCTAGGGATTCAGCGGGCGAGATACAAGCTCGATCACGGCTTTTCTGATGTCAAAACGGTGTTTTATTTCAGTCACTTAGAGCCAACGCGCGGCGGGCGGAGCGGTTCCGCGACCGCCCATGCCCCGGGGCCGCCGGTGTCAATATTCGGGGAAGAAATCGATGGCGACGCGGGTGTTAGACAGACCGACTCCGATTTCCAGACATGGTAAACCACAGACGATTCGGTTGTATAAATTGCGCAAGACTATTCAGTGGCCTTGTGTTTCTTAAACGGTTATTATGTGAGTGTTGTTTGGCGCAAATCATTGCGCCCGTCATAGGTGATTGCGAAAATGACCCTCAGCTTCCCAAACGAGTCCCGCAGCTACGACCCGGGCCTGCGGCGCATCCGCTTCTGGGGACATGACGGGGCCATCGAGGTGCCGTTCTTCCTGGAGGAAAACGCGATCTTCAGGCTGTTTCCCCGGACCAAGAACGTCGAATCCGGCATTCTCGCGGCCTTTGACGAAGGGCGGGGGCGCATCTGCGAGGTCGCGAAGAGGACCTACGCGGCCTGGCCAGGGCGGACCTTCTACACCCTGAAGGCGGCCGATTTCTGAGCGCTTGTGCGATCTGCCGCCCCGCGTCCGGCGCTGGAGATTCACGATGACGACCCGAACAACCCATAAGACCGTGACGTTCGCGCGGCCGTTCCATCTTGCCGGTGTCGACGGCGTCCAGCCGCCGGGCACCTATCGGGTGGATACGGACGAGGAGCAGATCCCCGGTCTGTCGTTCCTCGCCTTCCGTCGCGTTGCGACGACGATCCACCTCGGCCGGAACGGCTTGACGCAGGTCTACCGCATCGACCCGGTCGATCTCGACGCGGGCCTTCTGCGCGACGCCGGATTGACCGTTGAGCCCGCCCGAGAATAGCCCCTCCGTCGCCGGTTTGGTGCAAACTCGACCGTTCCCGTTCACTGCCGGCTAACGCCGCCGGCGATCGCGCGCCCGCCGGGTTTCATTCAGCCAAATCAGGTATATAGTGGCGGCACCGGGGAGGCGCATCACCGGGCGTTTGTTGAGTCATGAGTGCAAAAGTCGCCGATACCGAAAAGCGCGAAGCGCTGGAGCAGATCGCTCTCGACCTCGGGAAATTGCAGGGGCTGGCCAAGACCAAGGGCGAGACCTTTGTCGCGTTCCTCATCGCCAGCGCGCAAAGGGAAGCCAGTGCCCGCTGCGAAGAGCTGATGGGCATGAAGAAAGAAGCTCAGGCCGAGCCCGAGCGTCAGCCCGAACCCGAAGTCCAGTAAGCCGAAACCGAACGACGGCTTTACGTCGCCCGCCGGGTACGCAGGTCGGGCGATGTCGTGTTGCATTCGCCTCTGGCCTTGAGGCCGCGGCGCTGGCACCATGCCGGCCGCCCCAGGGCGGTGGTTGAGGCCGATGTTCAATTATCTGCTCAACGCGGTCGTGACGCTCTTCGTCACCGTCGACCCGATCGGGATGGCGCCTCTGTTCATCTCGATCACCGCCGGCATGGCCACCGCCGAGCGCCGCGCGATTGCGATCCGGGCGATCGCGACGGCGACCGCAGTCCTCGTCGCCTTCGCGCTGTTCGGTCAGCATCTCCTTGCCTTCCTCGGCATCTCGCTCGACGCATTTCGCATCGCCGGCGGGCTACTCCTGTTCTGGATCGCGTTCGAGATGGTGTTCGAGCGGCGCCAGCCCCGCAAAAGCACCACGGTCGAACGTGCAAACGCCGACGAGGCAAGCCACCTGGCGATCGTGCCGCTGGCGATCCCCCTGATCTCCGGGCCGGGATCGATCGCGGCCACCATCCTGCTCGCCTCCCACGCGACCAGCTACCTGGCGCTCGCCGGACTGATCCTCGTCGTCGCGCTGCTGATGGCGGCATGCCTTGCGGTGTTCCTCGCCTCGGGGCCGATCGACCGCCTGCTCGGCGCAACCGGCCGAGCGGTGACGTCACGCCTGCTCGGCGTGATCCTGGCGGCACTGTCGATCCAGTTCGTCGCCGACGGGGTGCTGGCGTTCGCGCGCGCGGCGTAGGCGGGACAACCGCCCGATCGGAGGGACGCCAGAGATGGCCACGCGGGGTCACGCTCCGTTGTCTACGCGGCGCTCGCCGGCAACGCACTGATCGCCGTCGCCAAGTTCGTCACCGCGGCCATCACCGGCTCCTCCGCCATGCTGTCGGAGGGCATCCACTCCGTGGTCGACACGGGCAACCAGGGCCTCCTCCACCGCGGGCCGGAGAACGCGCTGCTCGCAATCTCCGTCGATTTCAAGGACGGCCTGACGTCGAGCGAGGTCGAGGCGGCGGTGCAGAGGCTCGACCAGGCGATCCGCGCGCGCTTCCCGATCATCCGCCGCATCTTCATCGAGGTGCAGTCGTGGGCCGGCCACCGCAAGTCAGCGGCTGCGGCGAGGCGTCGAGATGAAAAGCTGACCTCGCGCGCACGGCTCAGTCGGCGAGGTTCACCTGCACCACCGCGCCGCCGAAACCGTGAACGCTGTCGTGGGCGTGGATTTCCACTTCGGCGACGCCGTCGGGGATTGTCACGCCGGTCAGGCTGCGGGTGAACGGCTGCTCGGTCTCGTGGGGGTGGAGCAGCGTGCGGGTGGCGATAACGGTCCCGTCGAGGTCACGCACTTCCCAACGGTCCGCGTAATGGTCCCAGCCCTCGTCGTCGTGGCTGACCGTCACGTCGAACCGCCAAGTCCCGTTGGCAGCTCTCTCTGCCGTGGCGGCGACGACATCGGCCTCGCCGGCGACCGTCGGCCTTGCCGTTAGAACCAACATCAGGCAAGCGGCGCTCGCCCATGCCTTGCGCCCATGCATGAGACGATCCTGGCCCGACAAGCGTTGAAACGCGAGTCGCGGGATCGCGACCGCCTTCGCCCCTACTTCAGCGAGGCGCGCAGCGCGTGGACCTCGTCGGAAGCCATCGGCTTGGCGCGCAGCGCTGCCACCTCGTCCGCGGTCACGTCGGCAAAGCCCGACGGCCGGAGCGCATCGTTGCCCCACTCGGAACGGACGTAGGCGATGACGGCGGCGATCTCATCATCGGACAGGAAGTCGAACGGCGGCATCTCGTTGTCGAACGCGGCGCCCTCGACCTCGATCGGCCCGGCGATGCCGTTGAGGACGACGGTCGCGGGGAAGTCGGGCGACAGAAACAGGTCGCTGTTGCCGGCGAACGGCGGAAACTCGTCCGGCTTGCCCCTGCCGTCCTCCTGGTGGCAGGCGATGCAGGTGTCGGCGTAGATTTGCGCACCGTCGGCCGCGGCTACCGCCTCGGCAACGGGCGGCGCCGGCGGCGCTTCGGGACCCATGTAGGTCGCGAGATAATCGAGGATCCTGGCGCGCTGGTCGTCGCTGATCCTCAGCCCGTAGTCCTTCATATTGTCGAGAAATGCGTCCCAGGCGCCGCGCCGGATGCCGGCCGAGTCGACCACCGACTGAAGATCGTGGCAGGTCTGGCAATGGCCATAGACGAGGTCCCGGCCTGGCCCCGCCGGCAGATCGAAACGGTTCTGGGCCGCGGCGAACGATACCGACAGGGTCAGACCGGTGAGGGCGAGGAAACAGGCGAGACTTCGCACGAGCGCTCGGTGCCCCTGAACGCAAACCATGGCGACAAAGAAAGAGGGCGCCGACGGGAGTCGCGGCGCCCTCTTCGAGCGTGCCTCAGACCGTGATCTCGACGCGGTCGACGCCGTTCCACTCGTAGCCACGCGGGTTCCAGCGCGTGAGGCCGTCCATCGGCTGGGTACGGCCGAGCGCGTCGGTGGCGCGGCACATGAGAACGTTGCTGCCGGAGGCGAGCATCGCGTTGGCCGACCACCGGTACCAGGCCCACGGGCTTTCGGCGGGCGAGATCGTGGCGGCCTTCCAGGTGCCGCCGCCGTCGGCTGAAACGTCGACGCTCGTGATCGCCGCCTGGCCGTCGTTGAAGGCGACCCCGGTGATCTCCACCGGCCCGGCCTTGGGGCTGTCGTCGGGCAGCGGCGAGAAGATCACGCTCTTGATCTTGTGACCGTACGTCGGGACGCTGTTGTAGATGGTGTAGTCGTTGGCCTCGAACTGGCCCGGCTCAACCGGCCCCAGCGGCATGCGATAGCCGACCCTTTGGAAGGCGCTCGCCGATTGCTCGGCATCGAGTAGCAGGGTCGTCAGGAACTTGACGTTCATGTTGCCGTAGAAGCCGGGGATGATCAGACGCACCGGCCCGCCGTGCACGGCCGGGATCGGCTCGCCGTTCATCTTCAGCGCCAGGATGGCGTTGTCGAGGGCCGGGTCGTCCATCTCGTAGCTCTTGGCGAAGTCGGAGCCCTCCGGCGTCGCCGGCTGGTCCCAGCCCTCCGCAGTCAGCCAATGGGCGCTGTCGGCCGGTAGCAGCATCTGGTCCTCGAGGAACTGACGTAGCGGCACGCCTTCCCACTCGACGTTGCCCATGCCGCCGTTCTTCCACTGACCGCCGCCGACCTTCTCCCTGGCGGCGTAGAACGAGCGGCCGTTGCCGGCGCACTGCATGACCGAGACGCGCTTGACCTGATCCATGCCGGCCAGATCGGACAGACTGACGGTGCGCGGCCGCTGCACCAGGCCGTCGATGCGGATCGTCCAGTCGGGCATGTCGGGTGCTGCGGTGGTCGCGTACCAGGCGGCGTCGCCCTGGTGCGGGTAGTGCAACCGGTTGAACAGAACGTCCTTCGGCGTGTGGTCGTGATCGCGCAACAGGGTCAGCGGCGTCTCCATGACGCCGAGGTCGGCGTTGTGCACGATCATGCCGGAGGCCTTGCCGGAGATGATCTCGGCGGAATCGACCATTTCGTCGGCGAACGCGGTACGCAGCGCGGCCGGCGAGACACCGAGCGCCAATCCGGCCACGCCGGCGAGTTTGCCGAACTCGCGGCGCGAGATACCCGTTCCGGAACCTTGGGTGCGCATGGTTTCGTTCCTCCTGGCTTTGTTGTTGTTGGCCCAATCGACCCGGATGGGCGCTCCGCCCGGGTCGGTCACAGCCCGACGCAATGAGAACGAATTTCCTCCGCCCGGCCTGCTCGCGACTACATTATGCTGCGAATTTCGGGATGAAAAGGGAGAATTTCTGCCGTCGCCGCGTGGGCTCGGTGGCGTCGATCTCGTTCATCGCCGAGGCGTGCGCGCATCGTCGTGGGGACGTGAGCGCGCCTGCAGGCGGCGCCGGAGCGGTCCGCGGTGCGTTCGGGGCACGCCCTAGAACGGAATCTCGTCGTCGAGTTCCTCGGCAAGCGAAACGCCGCCCGGGCGGTTGTTGCCACCGCCGCGGCTGTCCTCCATAGGCGTCGCGCGGCCGAAGTCGGAGCCGTTGTCGGTGCGGGCGTTGTCGCCGGCGCGATCGAGCAGCGTCAGCTCGCCACGGAATCGCTGGATGACGACCTCGGTCGTGTACTTGTCCTGGCCGCTCTGGTCCTGCCACTTGCGGGTCTGCAACTGCCCCTCGATGTAAACCTTGGACCCCTTCTTCAGGTACTGCTCTGCGATCTTGCCGAGGTTTTCGTTGTAGATGACCACGTTGTGCCACTCGGTGCGCTCCTGGCGCTCGCCGGTGGTCTTGTCGCGCCACGACTCCGACGTCGCCAGGCGCAAGTTGACCACCGAGGCGCCGGAGTTCAGCCGCCGCACCTCCGGGTCGCGCCCGAGGTTGCCGACCAGAATGACCTTGTTGACGCTGCCCGCCATGGCTTCACCCTTCCGTGTTTGACCTCGCGCGACCCTATCGCTTCCGGCCGTCGGCCGAGCCCCCGGCTCCGGCCTTATCCACACAAGACCGCCGATGTTCTTGTTATGTTCGCATATCCGCGCGGCGCCGTCCAGACCCCACGGCCCGCGAAAATTGATCCTGATCAGCGAAGCCTGCGATCGCCGGAGCATGGTGCCGCTCGGGTGCCGCTGCGGGGGCGATCATGGAAGAGGACCGCAGACAGATCGAACGCTATCCACGGCCATGTCCGGTCTGCCGGGTGGCGATGGTTGCGCAGGAAGCCGACGATGACACGGTCGAGGAGTTTCTGTGTCTCAACTGCGGTACTTCGGTGGTCCTTCGCACGCCAGGAGATGACGACGCGCCGGACTAGGGCGCGGCCGGTGACGGGGGATCGGCTCGCGCCCGCGCCCTCGCGACCCGCAGAGCGTCGCGCAGCCGCCGAGGCGCCAACGCCACGCGGAGATTCGCTGCCGCCGTGAACGGAAGCCCCGGAACCGGAGCTTCGAGTGATGAGGGCGTGACCCCGACGCCGCTAAGTTTGCTTCGTGGTTCGTTCGAGACTTTCGTTGGCGCGTTCCTGCGCCCGCGTGTGCTGCAGGCGCATCCGCGACAGCAACGTGCGTGCCTCGACGCGTGTGTTGACCGGCTGCGCCGATATGCTTTGACCCCTTACGGTGACCACCAAGTACGGAAGCCCCGCCTTCGGCGGAGTGTAAATCGCGCCGTCGTCCTCGTTCATCCGGGAACCCTCCCCGCGCCACACACAAGGGCGGCACCATACAACAACGCGAAGCGTGTTTCGATACTTTCGTCTACCAATTGTTAGGGCATGTGACTGGCGACATTTGTTCGCCGGCAAAGTAAATTATACGTCTTCGTACCGCGCGTTACGCATCCTCCTTCCGTGCGCGACGACTCACTCGCCGGTCAGTGCCTTCATTGGCAGCACCTGTTCGATGTCGAAGAAACCGGCCCACGGGTCCTTTTTCTGTCGCGCCAGGGTCGAGGCGGCGTTGTCGACCGTGGTCTCGTGGGCGCTCTTTAATCGTGCGAGCGCGCTCCACGACACTGGCCACGCGACGGGCGCGCCGGCGCGCGCGCGGGTCGAGAACGGCGCAATCGCGGTGGCCCCGCGGCCGTTGCGCAGATAGTCGATGAAGATGCGGCCCTTGCGCCGCGTCTTCGACGCTTCGGCGATGTAGCGGTCGGGATTTTCGGCCGCCAACGTGCGCGCCATCGCCTCGGCGAACGCCCTGACGTCGTCCCAACCGTCGTGCGGGGTGAGCGGTACGACGACGTGGATGCCTTTGCCACCGGTCGCCATGGCGAATGACGTGAGACCGAGAACGTCCAACCGCTCGCGCATTTCCTTGGCGGAGTCGCGAACGACGGCGAAGTCGACCGCCTCGTCGGGATCGAAGTCGAAGACCAGCCGGTCGGGCCGTTCGAGATCGGCGACGTGGGCGCCCCAGATGTGCAGTTCCAGCGCGCCCATCTGCACCGCCGCCACCAGCCCCCTCTCGTCCTCGACGTAGAGGTATTCGCCCTTGGTCTCCTTCTCGCGGATGGTCACGCGCCTGATGTCCGCGGGGAAGCCGGGCGAAGCGTGTTTCTGGAAAAAGCCGTCGCCGTCAGTGCCGTCGGGGAAGCGCACCAGGCTCAACGGGCGGCCGGCGACGTGCGGCAGGATGCGGTCGGCCACGCCGAGGTAATAGTCGATGAGCCGGCGCTTGGTGATCTTCTGGCCGGCGAACACGACCTTGTCGGGATGGGTGACGCGCACGCCTGCAATCTCGACCGTGCCGGCGTCGCGATCGGCGTCGATCGACACCAGCGCCGGCGCCGGCGGTGGGGTGGGCTTGGTGATTTCGCGGACGACGTCGCGCGCCTGCTTATCGGTCCTCAGCCCCTTGAAGGCGCCCTGACGAATGTAGCCGTCGCCGGTCCATCCCCTGAATTCGACCTCGGCGACAAGCTCGGGCTCGACGAAACGCGCGTTCCGTCTCACCTCCGCCGGGATGTCGTCGGCGGGCGCCGCCTTGACGGCACGCGCCTTGAACTTGGCCGCCAGGTCGTGAAGCGTGCGCTCGTCGAAGCCGGAGCCGACGCGGCCGCGATAGACGAGACGGTCCTCGTCGCGGGTGGCGACGAGGATCGAGGAGAACGGCCGCGCCTTCACCGACGATGGCTGCCAGCCGATGATGATGAATTCCTGGCCCATGCCGCATTTGATCTTGAGCCAGCTTTTCGTCCGTCCGGAGCGGTAGCGCGCGTCGGCGCGCTTCGAGACGATGCCTTCCAGGTGCATGGCGCAGGCGCGCTCGTAAGTCTCGGCGCCGTGGCCGACGACGTGGTCGGAATAGAACAGCGGCCCCGCCTCCGGCTCATCGGCGAAGAGCTGCCGCAGCCGCTCCTTGCGTTCGGTGAGCGGACGCTGGCGGAGGTCCTCGCCGTCGAGGCCGATGAGGTCGAAGGCGTAGTAGACGATGCCGTCGCGCCCCTCGGACAGCGCGTCCTGAAGTGCGCCGAAGTCGCTGCGTCCCTCCTTGTCGATCACCGCCGCCTCGCCGTCGATCAGCGCCGAGGCGCACGGCAAATCGGCGAGCGGCTGCAACAGCCGGTGGAACCTATCGCTCCAGTCGAGCCCGCTGCGGGTGTAGGTGTGCGCCCGGCCGCCACCAACGGCGGCGACGAGCCGGTAGCCGTCGAACTTGATCTCGTGCAGCCACTTATCGCCTTCGGGCGGGGCGTCGGCGACGCCGGCAAGCTGCGGCGCCACGAACGCCGGCGGGCCGGGACGATGTTCGGTCTTCCGCTTCGTCTTCCCGCCTCGCCGCTCCTTGAAGCGGTAGCCGGCGTCGGCCCACTCGACGTTGCCGGCGGCGATCTCCTCCATGGTGCGGCCGGAGCGCACGCTCGCCATCGCCCGCTCGGTGATCGGCTTCTTCTCCTCGCCGGCATAGCGGTCGCGCTCCTTGATCAAGAGCCAGTTGTCGGCCCCCTTTGATCCTCGATTCTGCTTTGCGTATTTGCCGCCGCGGCGTTCCTTGATGCGCACGAGCACCCACTTGCCGTTGAGCCGCTTGCCGTCGAGGACGAACTTGAGGTCGCCTTTGGCAAGCCCCTCGTCGGGGTCGCCGACCGGCGCCCACGTGCCTTCGTCCCACAGCATCACGGTGCCGGCGCCGTAGCTCCCCTTGGGGATCGTGCCTTCGAAGTCGCCGTAGTCGAGCGGGTGGTCCTCGACGTGGACGGCGAGGCGCTTCTCCTTGGGGTCGAAGCTCGGACCGTGGGGCACCGCCCACGACAACAGCACGCCGTCGTGCTCGAGACGGAAGTCGAAGTGCATGCGCGTGGCGTCGTGCTTCTGGATCAGGTAGCGGCGTCCGGATGCCGAGGCGCCCCGCTCCCCGGCCGGCTCGCCGGTCTTGGTGAAGTCGCGCTTCGATCGGTAGGTCTTGAGACGGTCGCTCGCCATGGGCCAGGAAACTAGCGCAGGCCCGCGCTGCTGCCCACTTGCCCCTCCGCTGGGGGATTCTCCGGCGGACGCCTCCCGAGCAACTGCGCTGCGACTTCGGCGCTGGGCACGGCCGCACAACGCCGAACAGAGAGCCCTCGTGTGCCCTCAGCTACCGCCCTATCCAAGTAGAGCCATCGTTCGACAGGATCGTGTCGAGCTCCGCTTGTGTGAAGGGGTATTTGGTCAGCGTCGTCAGGGCTTCCTTGGGCGTGGCGCCAAATAGGGTGAAATAGTCACTGCCGAAAAGAACGTGATCGATACCCCATTTCCTTAGTCGCCAGACCATCAACTCGCGTTCAGCGAGCGGCGCATCGGCGTGGAACGTCAGGCAGGCGCTGATATCGATGAAGGAGGTGTCCGGGTTGTAACCCGACCCGCGCGCCCGCAGCCAGGTTTCGATGGTGCGGTTGTCGAGGTTGCCGGCGCAGTGCGCGTGGGCGACGCGGACGTTCGGATGAGAGGTGAGGATCTCGGCCAAGGCAGCAAAACGCTGGTTGTCTGGGGTCCCGCCGAGCTCGTCGGAGACGTGGATCAGGACCGGAGCGTTGCGCTCGGCGATGCGGTCGAAGACGGCGGAAAGGCCAGCGATGTCCTCCGGCCGCGTGAGATTCACCGCCGAACCTTCCATGTGGAGCTTGATGCCGACCATGCCCGGAAGGCTGAGGCATCTGTCGATCTCGGCGACAGCGCCTTTGAAGCGCGGATTGATGCCGCAAAAGCCGATCAAGCGGTCGGGATATTTCGCCACTTCGGCTGCCACGAAGTCGTTCTCCGGCACCATGTTGGTATCGTCAGCCAGACCGGCGCCTTCACCGAAATAGCCTGCCGCAAGGATGATGGCGCGTGCGACATTGGCTTCGTCGAGGCGGGCGACGAGGTCATCCGCCCCGACGGCGGGTGTGCCACCGCCGGTGAAATGGTCGGTTAGAAACTGGCTGGCGATATGCGTGTGAACGTCAAGGGCGGCGCCGGAGGCTACCAGCGTCGCCTGCGCGCTGGCGGTGCTCGACATTGCGACGACTAGAAACAGCCCCGTGATGGTTGCCAGCCTGGCCGATGCGCGCCATTGGGACGAAAGTACGGTAGACTCGGCGGCCCCGCTGCTGAGGCAAACGGAATGACGCACGGCCAAGGTCTCCCTATGTCAAAGGACTCTCTGCTAGGACCGTTCGTCGCCGATCCCTCCGGTGGGTTGAACCTACACTCGTATTGCGAGGCCAACACCGGTAAATCGCCGGGCCGCTGACGGCACTTCCGTGTGCGAGCGAGATGGTTGGAAGCTCGCAGGATCGCCTGCGCTGAGCTGTTGTTGTCGGCCTAGGCCGCGCGCCGGCCCTTGCCGTTCTTGGCGGACTTCTTCGACGCGGAGGTTTTCTTCGGCTGCTTGGCGGACGCCGCGGCAGCCTTGCCGCGCTTGGCCGTCCTGCCCTTGGCCGCGCCGCTTGAGCCGACGCTCTTCTTCAGCGCGTCCATCAGGTTGATGACCTTGGCGCCGAGCTCGGGCTCCTCGATCTCGTGCGGCTTGCGGTTCTCGAGTTTGGCGGCGATCAATTCGCGCAGCGCCACGTCGTACTGGTTCTTGAACGCCTTCGGGTCGAACGGCTTGGCCTTGCGCTCGATCAGCTCCTTGGCGAGGTTGAGGAGCTCCTTCTCGGGCTTGACCTGCGGCACGTCGGCGAAGAACTGGTCCGGTTTCTGCAGCTCGTCGCCATAGCGTAGCGTCTCGATGGTGAGCCCCTTGCCGGACGCCCGGAGCGCCACGATGCTCGCCTGGCCGCGGGCGACGATCTGGCCGAGGCCGATCTTCTTGGCCGCCTTCAGCGCGTCGCGCAGCACCACGTAAGCCTCGCCGGCGACCTCGTCGTCGTCCGGCGCGACGAAATACGGCTTCTCGAAATACATCGGGTCGATCTCGTCCTCGTCGACGAACTGGACGAGGTCGATGGTGCGCTTGGCCTCGAGCTTGACGTCGGCGATCTCCTCGTCGTCGAGGAGCACGTACTTGCCCTTCTCGACCTCGTAGCCCTTGACGATGTCGTCGGGGTCGACGGCGCCGATGCCGGGCACCACCTTCTCGTAGCGGATGCGCTTGCCGCTTGGCTTGTGGATCTGGTTGAAGGACACTCGCGCCGCGCTCTTGGTGGCGGAAAACACCTGAACCGGGATCGACACCAGCGCCAGCCTGATCTGACCCTGCCAATACGCACGCGCGGGCATGTCTTTATTCTCCCTTCGGGACCTCGAACGGACATATCGCGGGATTTCGGCCGGGCAACGCTGCCCGCCGCCCGCTTTTTTTCGCCGCAAACGGCTAGCCTACGCCGGCGGTGGTTAATGCTCAAATACCTGACCGGACAGTGAATTCCGTTCCGGGTCTGTTCGCGCGTGCGGCAGGGTCAGAGGCCACTTTCGCTGGCCGCCGCGCGGTCGAGAAGGAGCCGCCGCTCGCGCTCGTTGCGCGTCATCGATGCCGCCCGTTCGAACTCGGCGCGTGCCTCCTCCCGTCGCCCGAGTCTGGCGAGGAGGTCGCCACGCACTGCAGGCAGCAGATGGTAGCCGGCGAGCGCCGCGTCGCCGCGCAGCGGATCGAGCAACGCTAGTCCCGCCTCCGGCCCGTCTGCCATCGACACCGCGACCGCGCGGTTGAGTTCGACGACCGGCGACGGTGCGATCCGCATCAGCGCCGCATAGAGCGCGGCGATGCGCGCCCAGTCGGTGTCGTCCGCGGTCCGTGCGCGCGCGTGGCAGGCGGCGATCGATGCCTGAAGCACATACGGTCCCGGTGGCTCGCCGAGGCTTTCCGCGCGGGCGAGCGCGGCGAGGCCGCGGCGAATGAGCAGATGGTCCCAGCGGGCGCGGTCCTGGTCGGCCAGCAGGATCGGCTCGCCGGCGGGGCCGAGGCGCGCGGTCAGCCGCGAGGCCTGGATTTCCATGAGCGCGGCCAGGCCGTGGACCTCCGGCTCCGCCGGGGCGAGCCCGGCGAGAATGCGGCCAAGCCGGAGCGCCTCTTCGCAAAGCTGCGGGCGAATCCAGTCCTCCCCGGCGGTGGCCGCGTAGCCTTCGTTGAAGATCAGGTAGATGACCTCCAGCACCGACTCTAGGCGCGCCGCCATGTCGTCGCCACGCGGCACTTCGAACGGGATGCCGGCGTCTGCCAGCGATCGCTTGGCGCGCACGATGCGCTGGGCGATCGTCGGCTCGGACACCAGGAACGCCCGGGCGATCTCGTCGGTCGTGAGGCCGCCCAGCATGCGGAGCGTCAGCGCCACCCGCGCCTCCGTTGACAAGACCGGGTGGCAGGCGGTGAACATCAGGCCAAGAAGGTCGTCGCCGACATGGTCGTCGAGCGCCGCGTCGAAGTCCGGCGCCCTCTCCTGCTCCTCCTCCAGCTCACGGCCGAGTTCGGCGTGCTTGCGCGCCAGCATCTTGTCGCGGCGGAGCTTGTCGATGGCGCGCCGCTTGGCGGTGGCCATGAGCCAGGCGCCGGGCTTGTCCGGAACTCCGTCCGTCGGCCATCGTTCCAGCGCGGCGACGAGGGCGTCCTGGGCCAGTTCCTCGGCAAGCCCCACGTCGCGCGTCATGCGCGCCAGGCCGCCGATCAACCGGGCGGATTCGATCCGCCAGATGGCGTCGATGGTGCGGCGGGTGTCGGCGGCAGTCACGGCCGCCGATCAGGCCACTGTCAGGCATCCGTGGCAAGGACCGGTGCCGCGCTAGCGGGCCGGCGTCACGTCACCGGCCGTGGAATGCCGCCTCAAGCTTCGCGATGTCGAACTTGACCTGCTTCAGCATCTCGGCGGCGGCGCGCTTGGCCTTGGCCGCGTCGGGGTCGGCCATCATCCTGCCGAGCGCGGTCGGCACGATCTGCCAGCGCAAGCCGTACTTGTCCATGATCCAGCCGCATGCCTGCGGCTTGCCGCCGTGCTTCAGGATCGCGTCCCAGTAGTGGTCGATCTCCGCCTGCGAGTCGCAATTGACGAGGAACGAGACCGCGTCGTTGAACGTGTCGTGAGGGCCCGCACTGATCGCCATGAAGGCCTGACCGAACAACGTGAACTCGACGACGGCGACCGAGCTGGCAGGTCCGCTGGGCGAGTCGGCGGGCAAGGACGTGACGCGATCGACGCGCGAATCCGGGAACACGGTCGCGTAGAAGCGAGCGGCCTCCTCCGCCTCTTTGGCGTACCAGAGATGCGGCACGATCTTCTGACTTTGGGATTTGCTCATGTGCGGCACCTCCTGCCCTGAACGACGAATGACGCATCCTTGAATCGACGAACGGCGGCGGGTGCGGCTGTCCGGCCGCCGTCGCTGTGTCACTTCCGGTCGGCGAGGGTCTTCCCCACCTGGCGGTGATGTTCGATCGCCGGGCTCTCGCCGAAGTCTTCCAGCTCGAAGAACTGGCGGATTTCGATCTCGCTCTGCCCTTCCGACGGATTGGGGCAGCGCTTGACCCACTCGATCGCCTCTTCCAGCGACTTCGTCTGGAAGATCCAGTAGCCGGCGATCAGCTCCTTAGTCTCGGCGAAGGGACCATCGATCACCGAGCGCTTGTTGCCGGAGAAGCGCACGCGCGCGCCCTTGCTGCTTGCCTGGAGCCCGGCGCCATCGAGCATCACGCCCGCCTTGACCAACTCCTCGTTGTACTTCGCCATGTCGGCCAGCATCTGCTCGGAGGGCAGATTCCCTGCTTCGCTCTCCTTCGTGGCCTTGACGATCACCATGAAACGCATCGGTTTTCTCCTCTCGGGTCCTGGAGCGGACCGGGGCCCGGCCGACCGGGCTTTGTGCCCCGCTCTACCGTGATGACGAACGAAAGCGCACGGAATCGACATGCCGGCGACTTTTTTGGCAGCGTGGTCGGAGCCTAGATCGACCGCCACGTTTCGTTCTGGGCCGTTTCGGCGCGCCGTTAACGACGCGTTCGCCATGAAACGACATCGCGCACAGGACCCGTTTAAGTTTGAATCTGGATTTTCTAAAATTCAGCGTTGTGGGACCATCGTTGGCCCAACAAGACAAGGCGTCATGAATGCACGACGTTTCGAGCGAACCCGATCCTGGCGTCCTGGCTTGCGTTTCGTTCATGGAAAAGGTCCTGCCAATCGCCGTCATGGTGATCGGCGCCGGTGTTCTCACGCTGTGGATCTTTCCCCAGGCGGCGGTGTTCGCGCCCGCCGGGTGGTCGCAAATGACCGCGGTCACCGCAGTCGGCATGCTGCTCGCGGCATCCAGCCTCCTGCTGTTGCAGCCGCCTGAATCGATCGCTTCCGCCCACGCCGGCACCGTCGCAGCCGTCGCCGTCGCCAGCCTCGGCGCCGCCGTTCTCATTGTCGATCTGTCCGAGGTCTCGGGCTTGGGCGGCGTGGCGGACCATTTGCCCTCACCGCAGACGGCGCTGGGCTTCGTGCTGACCGGTGTGGCCCTGCTCCTCTCCAACCAACGCAAGGACGGATGGTGGCGACTGGCCGACACCTGCTCGGTCGTCTTCGTTGTCCTGCTTCTTTTCCTTCTCGGGAGGTACGTGTTCAACGCCATCGGCCTCGTCGGGATCGGTGAGAGCCGCCAGATGTCGCCGCACACGCTGCTGTCGTTCTTTTCGATCGCCGCCGTGGTTGCGGCGCGCAGGGCGGCATCGCCGGGGTATTTGTCGGTTCTCGGCAATGGCGGCTTCGGCAGCAGGATGACGCGTTGCGTGTTGCCGTTCGTCGTCGCCGCTCCCTTCGCCGTCCTTGGGCTGGTGCGCTATCTCGGTGACGCTCGGATTCTGGCTGAAGCGGACGCCAATGCGATTGCGGCGCCGTTGACGGCCGTGGTCGTGCTGGGCGTGGTGATGTGGATGGCACGACCCATCAACCGCCTCGAGCGCGCGCTGCGGCGGCAGAGCATCACCGACCCGCTAACCGGCGTGCTTAACCGCCGGGGATTCGAAACGGTCGCAAACCACGCGTTGCACAGGGCGGCACGCGCCGGCACAAGCCTCTTCACGCTTTACTTCGACCTCGATGACCTCAAACGGATCAACGACACGCTCGGTCACGACGCCGGGTCGGAAGTGGTCGAGCGTTTCGCGAGCCTTCTCGTCGGCAGCTTCAGGCGGGACGACGTGATCGCGCGGGTCGGCGGCGACGAGTTCGTGGTGTTGGCAGCGGGAGATCGCCGGGCCGCACGATCGATGCTGGAGAAGCTGTCGCGCAAGATCGACCGGGCCAACGCCGCGGCAGCAGTTCTTCCTGGCGCCATTTCCTACAGCGTCGGCTGCGCCTACGTCCGACCCGATGCCCGCACGCAGCTCGAAGACTTTGTCACCAGGGCCGACCTGATGATGCACGAGCATAAGATGCGCAAGAAAGCGGGCGAGCCCGTCGACAGGTTCGAGTGCCTCGGATTGATCGAGGTCGCCCAGCCGGAGCCGCTCAGAAAGTCGGCGTGAGGATGGTGCCCGCTCGTGGCCGAGCGCGACGGGAAATTCACCCAGCGTGGCCGCGTCCCAGCTCGGCAATGTCGACCTTCTTCATCTTGAGCATCGCTTCGGCGGCGCGCGGCGTCATGTCCGCTTGGCAATCACCACGTGGGTCGCCTTCTCCGAGGGCACGTGCTCGACCACCGCGTAGCCGAGGGCCGGCAGGTCGATGCCGGCAAGCAGCGCCTCCCCACCACCCAAGAGGACCGGCGCCACCGCGAGGTGCATGTGGTCGACGAGCCGGGCGCTGAGATATGCCCGGATGGTGGCGACGCCTCCGCCGATCCGCACGTCGCGGTCGCCGGCCGCTTCGCTGGCGCGCGAGAGCGCCGCCTCGACACCGTCGGTGACGAAATGGAACACCGTGCCGCCCTCCATTTCGAGCGGCGCACGGGCGTGGTGCGTGAGCACGAACACCGGGACGTGATAGGGCGGGTTCTCGCCCCACCAGCCCCGCCACGACTCGTCCGGCCAAGGGCCGCGCACCGGCCCGAACATGTTGCGGCCGAGGATCCACGCGCCGACGTTGTCAAAGCCGCGCGCGGCGAAGTCGTCGTCGATGCCGGTTGTCCCTTCCTCCTTGCCGAACATCTGCTGGAATGTGCGTGTCGGGTAGAACCACTCGTGCATGGCGGTTCCGCCCCTGCCAAGCGGGTTATCGAGGTCCTGGTCCGGGCCGGCGCCGTAGCCGTCCAGAGAAATCGCAAAGGCATGAACGCGCAGCTTCGGCACGGGGAACCTCCTTCATCGGTTTCTCAAGAACGTAGTACGCGCTCGGCCCGCTCACCGAGCTTCACAGATCGAGCCGCACCCGCTCCAGCACCAGCAGCCGCTCCTTGGTCACGATCCCGCCGTACGCCGAGAACCCACCCGGCCGATCGCCGGCGGCGAGTACCCTATGGCAGGGAATGACGATCGGCAGCGGATTGGCCGCCATCGCCTGGCCCACCGCCCGGGCGCCGCCGGGGAGCCCGGCGCGCTTCGCCACCTCACCGTAGCTTGCCGTCTCGCCCCAGCGAAGCGCCCGCGCCGCCGCGTAGATGCGCCGCCGCTCCGCGCTCGCGCCGGTCGGCAGGTCGAGGGCGACCGTATCGAACGCCGCCTCCTCCCCCTCGAAATATCTCTTGAGGACCGCAACCGCCGCCGCGATCGCCGGCGGCGGTTTGCCGGGTCGCGCGCCCCCTTTCGCCAGCCGCCGCTCCGTTGCTGCGGCGTCCGCCTCGGCAAGCTGGACGCGCGTCAGGCCACGCGCGCTCCACGCCACCCCGCAGACGCCGAACGCGGTGTCGAACAGGCGGTAGCTCTGTTCCTCCGTTGCCGCCCCGTCGGTCCCTTGTTCCGCCGTCTGCACTCCCCTCCCCTCGCCGCAGCGAACATTCGTTCCACTTTTGTTCTTGCCATGGATGCCGGTGTCCTGCAAGACCGGTGCGAGGAGACTCGCCGGCGACAATTCCGCTGGATGACGGGGCGGCGCAGCTTGTCTCGCACGCCCAAGAGCATAAGTTGAGCGGGCGGCCGCGGCCGCGCCTCCCCGACGGACACTGACGATCATGGCCAAAGGCACGCCCGCTCCGGGCAAGTTCATCACCATCCGCGGGGCGCGCGAGCACAACCTCAAGAACATCGACCTCGACCTGCCGCGCGATCGTCTGATCGTGTTCACGGGCCTGTCGGGCTCCGGCAAGTCGTCGCTCGCCTTCGACACCATCTACGCCGAGGGCCAGCGCCGTTACGTGGAGTCGCTGTCGGCCTACGCCCGCCAGTTCCTGGAGATGATGCAGAAGCCGGACGTCGACCAGATCGACGGGCT
>CAYTXI010000046.1:0-19075 GCA_964441935.1 uncultured Bauldia sp. | reverse complement strand
ATGGGCGGCACCTCGACCGACGTGTCGCACTTCGACGGCGAATATGAGCGCGCCTTCGAGACCGAGGTCGCCGGCGTCAGGATGCGGGCGCCGATGATGCGCATTCACACCGTCGCCGCCGGCGGCGGCTCGATTCTCAGGTTCGATCAGGGACGCTACCGCGTGGGGCCGGAGTCCGCCGGCGCCGACCCCGGCCCGGCGTGCTACCGGCGCGGCGGGCCGCTCGCCGTCACCGACGCCAACCTCATTGTCGGCAAGCTAATGCCAGAGCATTTTCCGAGAATCTTCGGCGATGGCGGCGACCGGCCGCTCGATGCCGAAGCCGCGCGCACTTGGTTCGAGCGACTTGCCGGCGAAATCGGCGACGGACGGTCGGTCGAAGAAATCGCCGACGGCTTCCTGCACGTCGCCGTCCAGAACATGGCCAACGCCATCAAGACGATATCGGTCGCCCGCGGCCACGACGTCACCGAATACGTCCTCAACGGCTTCGGCGGTGCCGCCGGCCAGCACGTGTGCATGGTCGCCGACGCGCTCGGTATCCGCACGGTGTTGATCCACCCGCGCTCCGGCGTGCTCTCTGCCTACGGCATGGGCTTGGCGGACATCCGCGCCACCCGCAACCGAGCGGTCATGCAGCCGGTCGCCGACGGGATAGAGGCGTCGCTTGCAGCGGTCGCGGACGAACTCGCTGCAGAAGCGGTCGGCGAGCTCCGCGACCAGGGCGTTTCGGATCGAGACATCACCGTCGTCGCCCGCGCGCACCTGCGCTACGAAGGCACCGACACCCCATTACCCATAAAGATTTCCAAGAGAGACGCCACGGCCCACCTCCGCCTGGAGGGGGGAGGTCGACCGCGCAGCGGTCGGGAGGGGGTGGGATTTCCCTCCAGTCACCCCACCCCGGACCTTCGGTCCGACCCTCCCCCTCCAGGGGAGGGTGGTGCGCTAGCGTCCACGTCAGAGATGATCGCAGCATTCGAGGCGGCGCACCGCATGCAGTTCGGCTTCGTGTTCGACGACAAGGCAATCGTCGTCGAGAGCCTCGAGGTCGAGGCGGTCGGCGGAGGCGCCGACATCGATGAGCCGGAGATGCCGCTCACCAAGCGGACGCCGACCGCGGCCGGCACCACCCGCTTCTATTCCGCGGGCGCCTGGCAGGATGCGGCGGTGCACCTGCGCGTCGCATTGACGCCGGGCGCGACCGTCGCCGGCTCCGCCCTGATCATCGAGCCGCATCAGACGATCGTCGTCGAGCCCGGCTGGCAGGCCGAGGTGACGGCCCGCGACCACATCGTGCTCACGCGTCGAACCGCGGCGGCGGCCCGTGCCGCCATCGGCACCACGGCCGACCCGGTGATGCTGGAGGTATTCAACAACCTCTTCATGTCGATCGCCGAGCAGATGGGCGTGGTGCTTCAGAACACCGCCTACTCGGTCAACATCAAGGAGCGCCTCGACTTCTCCTGCGCGCTCTTTGATGGTGACGGCCGCCTGGTCGCCAACGCCCCGCACATGCCAGTGCACCTCGGCTCGATGGACCGCTCCGTCGAGACCGTCATCCGCCTCAACGCCGGCGATGTCCACCCGGGCGACGTGTTCGCGCTGAATGCGCCTTACAACGGCGGCACCCACCTCCCCGACATCACCGTGGTGACGCCGGTATTCGACGAGGCGGGCGACCATATTCTCTTCTGGGTGGCCTCGCGCGGCCACCACGCCGACGTCGGCGGCACGGCGCCGGGGTCGATGACTCCGCGCGCCACGTCGGTTGAGGAGGAAGGCGTCCTCATCGACAACTTCTGCCTCGTTGAACGCGGTCGTTTTCGCGAGAAGGAGTTGATCGCGCTCCTTACCGATCATCCTTGGCCGTGCCGCAACCCAGTCCAGAACGTCGCCGACCTCCACGCCCAGATCGCCGCCAATGAGAAAGGGGTACAAGAAGTCCGCAAGATGGTCGATCACTTCGGGCTCGACGTGGTCAACGCCTACATGAGCCACGTCCAGGACAACGCTGCGGAGAGCGTCCGCCGCGTGATCGAGGCGCTGCACGATTCCGAATTCGCGGTCGACACCGACCAGGGCGCGACCATCAAGGTCAGGATCGCCGTCGACCGCGACAAACGCGAAGCCACGGTCGACTTCACCGGCACGTCAGAACAGCAGAAGACCAACTTCAATGCGCCCGAGCCGGTGACCCGGGCTGCGGTGCTCTATTGCTTCCGCGTCATGGTCGAGAGCGGCATCCCGATGAACGCCGGGTGCCTCCGACCGATCAGGATCGTCATCCCCGAAGACTCGATGCTGTCGCCGCGCCATCCCGCCGCCGTCGTCGCCGGCAACGTCGAGACCTCTCAAGCCGTCGTTGACTGCCTGTTCGGCGCGCTCAGCGCCATGGCCTCGGCGCAAGGCACCATGAACAACCTCACCTTCGGCAACGAACGCTACCAGTACTACGAGACGATCTGCTCGGGCGCCCCGGCCGGCGTCTTCAACGACGGCACCGGCTTCGACGGCGCCGACGCCGTCCACACCCACATGACCAACTCACGCCTCACCGACCCGGAGATTCTCGAGTTCCGCTTCCCCGTGGTGCTGGAGGACTTCCGCATCCGTGCGGGGTCGGGCGGCAAGGGCCGTTGGTCGGCGGGCGACGGCACCGAACGGACGATCCGCTTCCTCGAGGAGATGGACTGCGCGATCCTGTCGTCACACCGCAACGTGCGCCCGCACGGACTGATGGGCGGCGACGCCGGTGAACTGGGCACAACCCGCGTCCGCCGCGCCGACGGCTCGATCGAGACGCTGGATGGCTGCGATCAGACGGTGGTGAAACCCGGCGACGCGGTGATCGTGACCACACCGACCGGCGGCGGATATGGGGACCCAACCTAAGCCGACATCCCTGGCTGCATTGGCAGGGGCCGTGAGCTCGCACGCCGCTTGCAATTGCGATGGGTCAAATCCTGCACAACGCACTCGGCGAACGAGCGCTCCTTCAGGCGCGCTTTTCCAGCGGAACGTCAGCCAGCCTTTTCGGTATCACAAAGAAGATGCGGACCGGCGGTGTCAATGGACGTACTGCGCCGCCGACGACCACGCCGATCAGCGTCCCTTCATATTTGAATAACGGAGCAGTGCCACGAATTTTCTCGATGAGCATCGGCCGATTAACGCCGTAGTGCAGCAAATCAACAAAGGTACACACCACCACATCCTTGTTGGTCAATTCGACGGCCGTCCTGGGTGTCAAGGTCCGGCGCATGTGATCCAGAGTCGCGTCGATTTGCTCCTCAGTGTTGCAAAACAACCCCTGCAGCCAGTGTGTGCGGTCTGCCGCCTGGGCTTGGCCAACCGGCGCGAACGCTAGAAAGGCGGTAAGCGTAACGACAACCCGAGAGGAAATCTGGCGGCCAGCCTCTGGCAATGAAATCCGATTGTCGAACATCGTTCGCACCCCTTGCCCAGATCGATCGCCGATACTGGCGCTGCCTGCGGCGTTGAGTAACGAGCGTCCACCGATCTTCTTCCGATATTTTGGCGAAATCCCAGAAGCGGAATGGGCGACAAGGCCCATGCGAAACCATGCTACGGTGCAGCCAGGCTGGCTATCGTGGCTTGGGACAGGAGATGGAACCAGCATCGCCCACCGTATTTTCCGTCAATGGCGCGCTGGCGGACCTGAGCAGTGAGTCTCTGCGCGGCTCCAACGGCGACGCGATCCCCGTCCGGCCCCAAACCTTCGCGACGCTCCGCTATCTGTTGGAGAATCCTAACAGGCTGGTCACCAAGACCGAACTCATGCACGCGGTGTGGGGGGAAACCTCGGTGACCGACGACAGCCTAGTGCAATGCATCCATGAAATCCGCCGGGCGTTAAAGGACGAGAGCCGCGCCGTCCTTCAGACGGTGTCGAGGCGGGGCTATCGGATCGTCCTGCCCGAAAAAAGCCTGCCCATGCTGCCGAACAGACCTTCGCTTGCCGTCCTGCCCTTCACCAATCTCAGCCGCGAGCCAGAACAGGATTATTTTGCGGACGGTCTCACTGAGGACGTAATTACCAACCTCGCAAAAATCCCCAGGTTGTTCGTCATCGCACGCAACTCCTCCTTCGCTTATCGAAACAAGCCCATAGACGCTCGCAGAGTGGCCGCTGAGCTGGGTGTTCGCTACCTGTTGGAAGGCAGTGTCAGGCGATCTGGCGTTCGCATACGCATCAACGGACAACTCATCGACGGCTCCTCGGCAAGCCACATATGGGCCGGGAAGTTCGAAGGCACCGCCGCGGACATTTTTGATCTTCAGGACCAGCTGACGGAACAGATTGTCGGAGCAATCGAGCCTTCCGTGCGTCGCGCCGAGATCGACCGCGCGCGCCGCAAGCGGCCAGATAGCCTCGATGCGTACGACCTGTACTTGCGCGCGATGCCTCACGCCCATGCGAACTCGCCGACCGACACCGATGAGGCGCTACGGCTGCTTCATCTGTCCCTTCGACTCGATCACAACCATCTCGCCGCGCACGGGTATGCGGCTTGGTGTCATGAGCAGCGATACTTTCGAAACGGCTTTCATCCGGAAGACCGCCACGCCGCGCTCGAACACGCCGATGTTGCTCTCGGGATCAATTCCGACGATCCGCAAGCGATCAGCATGGGGGCGTTTGTCCGTGCCAACCTGACACGCGACTATGACGGCGCCATCGGCGCACTGGACCGCGCCCTTGCGATGAACGGAAATTCGGCGTTGGCGCTGGGGTTCAGCGCTCTTGCGAGCGCGCACAGCGAGCGCCATAGCAGGGCGGTCGATCACGCCCAGAGAGCGCTGCGGCTGAGCCCCCTGGACGACCCGATGAACTACCATCCCTATTGCGCCCTGGCACTAACCCATCTGTTCGCCGGCCAGTTCGCTGAAGCGCTCAAGTACTCAGCCCTGACCGTTCAGGCGAATCCGAGCTTCAGCGTCGCGCACGCGTATCTTGTGGCCAGCCAAGTCGGCCTGGGCAACATGCAGGCCGCGCACTCGGCTGCCAGGCGTCTGTTGGAAATCGCCCCAACGTTCACCGTGGACGCCTTCGTCCAAATGGACCTGTTCCGAGCGCCTTTGATGGAAGGACTGGCGACCGCGTTGATTAAGGCCGGCCTGCCAAAACATGCGCTCCGTTAGTAGCGGGCCTGGTCGCCACAGACCCGTTCGCCGGTAGCCATAGTCTGCGCGTTGGAACCTTCACTGCCACCGCCGGTGTCGACGACCATCGCATTCTCAACGGCGTCTTTTCCTGCGACCAACGGCGCCAGCCGACTGTCGCTACATCCTTCTGAGCTCGCGCCTTAGTTGTCGAACTGGTGATCGACCTCGGCCGAGGCCGGGACCGACCCAGTCACGCCCCAATCGAGCCCGCGGCGGGCGATCAGGTCCGGCCCCCGATAGGTCGGCCGCAGCGGCACAACCCCGTCGGGCTCGGGCCGGCAGTATTGCGAGACGCCGTCCCGGCCGTGGTGGGCGAGGTCGAGATGGAAGTGGTCGCCGTGGTATTTGACGCCGGGTCCGAGCACCGTCTTGAACTGCTGGCAGGCGGCGGCGAAGATTTCGTGCAGGAAGCTTTTGGCGTTGATCGCGCCGTTCCAATCGCGCTTGACGGTGATGGTGTATCCGTTGGCAAGGGTGAAACCCGCGACGTCGAGAGCGTTGCCGAAGGCGTGTTCGGACAGCGACGCGCCGCGTTCGTTGTTCTTCGTCCGGCAAGCGTAGGCAGAGATCTGCTGGACCTCGACAACCGGCATGCCGAACCACGCCATCGCCGCCGGTTGCACTGACTGCGCCAGCCATCTCTCGACCGCAGCGGTCATCGGGCAGTTGATCGTGGCCACCGGTCCGAGGCTGACCCCACCGCCGACGAGCGCGGAGACCTTGAGCGGCCGGGCGATTCCGCACGCCCCGCGATCGTTGACCTTGCGCACCGGCTGGACGTACGCCGAGGCGACGAACGCGCGGCTCGCCATGCACGCGCGCTCTTCGTGGTCGCGCCACGCCGCGCGGCGCTCGAACGGGCTGAAGAAGTTGAGTGCGCAGCCGGCGAGCGCCAGCCCAACACCGAAAACAACCGTCAGATACGCGACACGACGGAGCATGATCGTTCAAATGCGCCGATTTCTGTTAAGGAAGCGTCAACCGCAGCCGTCCACGCCGCCGGACAGTGTCAGGAGTGGGCCGTGACCCCAGTTCAAAAGACCGCGCTCGTCACCGGCGCCAATCGCGGCATCGGCCTGGAGACCTGCCGCCAGCTCGCCCGCCGGGGCGTCACCGTCATCCTCACCGGTCGCGAAGCCGCAAGCGGTCGCACCGCCGCCGATGAGCTCGCAAGGGAGGGTCTCCCCGTCGAGCATCGGAAACTCGACGTCACTGACGGCGCCGACATCGCGGCTCTCGCCGACGGCCTGCGCGCCGAGGGGCGCACGCTCGCGGTCCTGGTCAACAACGCCGGCATCGCGCTCAACGGCTTCGATGTCGACGTCGTGCGCAAGACGCTCGCCGTCAACTTCTTCGGCGCCATGGACGTCACCGACGCCCTGCTCGAACGGATCGAGGACGGCGGCACTATCGTCATGGTGTCGAGCGGCATGGGCGAGCTCTCCGCCTATTCGCGGTCGCTGCGCTCCCGCTTTGCCGACGAGCGGCTGACGCGCGACGGCCTCCTCGCCCTCGTCGACGAATTCATCGACGGCGTCGCCGCCGGTCGCCACACCGCCGACGGCTGGCCGTCCTCGGCGTATCGGGTGTCGAAGGCCGCGCTCAACGCGCTCTCGCGCATCCTTGCCCGCGAGCTCGCACCGCGCCGGATCCGAGTCAACGCCGTCTGTCCCGGATGGGTCAGAACCCGCATGGGCGGATCACACGCGTCGCGGCCGGTCGACAAGGGCGCCGCCTCGATCGTTTGGGCCGCGACCTTGACCGACCCGACCACCGGCGGCTTCTACCGCGACGGCCGGGCGATCTCGTGGTGACGCCGCGATGATCGGGGGACGCCTAACGGGCCGGACGATCCTCGCGCGCCTCTTCATGGGTGCGCTCTGTCTCGTCTGGCCAGCGGCAGCAATGGCACGCGACGTCGATATCAAGTTGTTGTTGGCGGTCGATGTCTCGCGCAGTGTCGACGCCACCGAATACCACCTGCAAATGGGCGGCCTCGCCGACGCCTTCAGGCACGCAGATGTGCTGCACGCCATTGAGATCGCGCCAAGCGGTATCGCCGTTGCGTTGATGCAATGGAGCGGACCGGGCGAGCAGGTGCTCTCCCTTGCCTGGACTGTTGTCAGGGATCGAGCGGCCGCCTTCCGGTTCGCCGAGGAGATCGAAACGATATCGAGGCTGCCTACGGGCGGCGGCACAGCGCTGGCCGACGCGCTCGACCGCGCCATCGCATTCATCTCGGGCAGTGCCATCGCCAGCAAGCGAACCGTCATCGACATATCCGGCGACGGAGGTGACAATCGCGGCGCATCACCGGTCGCCGCCCGCACCATTGCGGTGCTGTCCGGAATCACCGTCAACGGCCTCGCCATCGTCAACGAGGAACCCTACCTCGTCGGCTACTACCGGGAGAACGTGGTCGGTGGTCCCGGAGCCTTCGTCTTGCAGGCGCGCGACTACCGCGATTTCGCACGTGCCATTCGTCTCAAGCTCGTTCGCGAAATCGCCGGCTCCCCGGTTGCGCTGCTGGCCAGCGATCACCGGCACTAGAGCCAACCAGCGTGACATCTTGGCCCGGCAACCATTTCCCGTGCTAAACCGCTGCCCGGCGGGGCCGCCTGCGGCCGATTCCCCGACCGAGGAGGAGCAGTCCGTTTGCTGCCACAGATCTGGCCGGCCGTTCTGACACTCGGGTGGATCTTGTTCGCCATCGCCGCCGGGGAGGGGCTGATGGCGTTGGTCGCGCTTGCTGTCGACGAAGCCCTGTACATCGACTTCGGCATCTCCGCGGCGATCACCGCGGCGGTTGCCGGCGCTTGCGTCCTCACCACCAAAGGACGACCGTTCGACCTACGTTTCCGCGATGCGGCTCTGCTGACGGTCCTGTCGTGGTTCGTCGTTCCCGCTTTTGCGGCGCTGCCGCTACTCGCTGAGCCGGTGAATCTGTCCGTGGCCGACGCCTACTTCGAGGCGGTCTCGGGCATCACCACCACCGGCGCCACAGTGCTCTCCGGCCTCGACACGCTACCCACCTCGATCCTCCTGTGGCGCTCGACCATGCAGTGGTTCGGCGGCATCGGCATCATTGGCCTCGCCATCATCATCCTGCCGTTCCTCAAGATTGGCGGCATGCAGCTCTTCCGCCTGGAATCGTCCGATCGTTCCGAAAAGGGCATGCCGCGTGTGCGCAGCGTCGCCAGCGCCGTTAGCCAAATCTACCTGGCGCTGACCGCCGCCTGCTTCACGACGTACTGGCTTTTGGGCATGACGCCATTCGACGCGCTCAACCACGCCTTCACCACCGTGTGCACCGGCGGGTTTTCCACCCACGACGCCTCGTTCGGCTATTTCGAGAGCAACGCCATCGAATGGGCCGCCGTCGTATTCATGCTCGCCGGCGCGCTGCCGTTCCTCGCTTATCTCAGGGTGCTGCGCAGAGGCTCGTGGCGCGAACGCATCGAACCGCAGGTAATCGTCTTTTTGTTGACCGTCGCGCTGCTCTCGGCGGTCTTCGCCGTCTGGCTCAACCTGCAACACGGACTCGGCGGTCTCGACGCGACCACGCGCGCGGTATTCTCGATCGTCGCCATCATCACCACCACCGGCTACGCCTCGGTCGACTACGTCGCCTGGGGGACGTTCGCCGCTGCGTTCTTCTTCATCGTCAGTTTCATCGGCGGCTGCACCGGCTCGACGAGCGGTGGCATCAAGGTCTTGCGTTACCAGATCATGACCGGCGTCGTTGTCCAGCACATCCACCAGGCCATCCGGCCGCACGTCGTCAGCCCCATCCGCTACGGCAACCGCATCGTCACCGACGACCAGGTGGCCTCGGTCGGCACCTTCGTGTTCGTGTTCTTCGCCGCTTTCGTCATCGTCGCGATTCTGATGAGCCTGCACGGACTCGACGCAGCGACCAGCCTGTCGGCAGCGATCGCCAGTCTCGGCAACGTCGGCCCGGGGGTCGCCGAGTCGATCGGCCCGGCCGGCAACTACAAGGACCTCCCGGAAACGGCGAAGCTGGTTCTGTCGGCGGCGATGGTCACCGGCAGGCTTGAGGTGATGAGCCTGCTGCTTCTGTTCATACCGAGCTTCTATCGTTGAGGCGCGAGTGAGCCTCGACGTGACAACGCCGGGCCGACGCGACAAGCGCCACCCGGCGTCACGAGATTGTCGGTCCTGACAGCGTCCAATTCTCTAGAACGCGCCGAGGACGATGCCTCCGATGAACAGAAATGCCGCAAATACAATCAGCACGTGGATCGGCCGAGCTATGCTCATGGTCGTGGCTCCCGTCACCGATGTATGGCCGAAGTTTACCGCGAGGGCGGGGACCCGCGAAGCGAAAACCATGCTGCACTGCGGTGCGCCTGGGGATGAGCAGCCAAGTATTTCAACCGTAAAAGGAAAAATTTGAGCGGACGACGCGTCCCCGGGCGGCGATTCATGGCATCTATGTGGCACAGCGCGCATGGTTGAGATCGCCGGCCCCTCACCGTATTACGCGCGTTGACCGACCGCCGTCCGGCGCCCACTCAAGCGAGGCCGCGTGTCCGATGCCGGATCGCCTGATCAATACGACCTCGGGCTTCGCCGCGACGAGCGTTGCCGTCGGCGTGGTCGTCCTCGCCCTCAAGCTCGCCGCCTGGTTGCTGACCGGCTCGGTGGCCCTCTACTCGGACGCACTCGAAAGTGTGGTGAACATCGCCGCCGCGCTCGGGGCACTTGTAGCTATCCGCGTTGGCGCTCGTCCCGCCGACGCCAACCACCCTTACGGACACCACAAGGCGGAGTACTTCTCGGTCGTTCTCGAAGGCGTCCTGATCGTCATTGCAGCGATTTCCATCCTCCGCGCCGCCTGGGCCGGCTACATCGATCCACGGCCGCTCGACCAGCCGGCGACCGGCCTTGCCGTCAACGTCGTCGCCGGCATCGTCAACGGAGCGTGGTCCTATGTGCTGATCCGCGAAGGCCGACGCCGGCGCTCACCGGCATTGACGGCCGACGGCATTCATCTCTTCACCGACGTTTTGACCTCCGCCGGGGTCGTCGTCGGCTTGGTGCTTTCGGTGGCAACCGGTTGGCTGATCCTCGATCCGATCCTGGCAGCGCTGGTCGCCTTCAATATCCTGTGGCAGGGCTGGCGGCTGATCCGCTCGTCGGTCGGCGGGCTGATGGACGAAGCGGTCGAACCCGAGACGCTTGAACGCATCCGGCAGGTCATTTCGGACAACGCCGACGGCGCGATCGAGGCCCACGACGTACGCACCCGCCATGCCGGGCGCATGACGTTCATCGAGTTCCACCTGGTGGTCCCGGGCGAGATGGCGGTATCGACATCCCACGCCATCTGCGACCGCATCGAGAAGGGGCTGCGCGCCGAGGTCTCCGACGCCTCGATCACCATCCACGTCGAGCCTGAGGAAAAGGCCAAGCACACCGGCGTCGTCGTCGTTTGACCGGCCGCCTGCACGGCCAAGCGCCCGCCGCCGGCTCAGGTGTCCTTGATGAAGGTGCCGTCTCGCAGGTCGCTCACCGCCTGCAGGAGTTCGGCGCGCGTGTTCATCACGATCGGACCGTACCAGGCGACCGGCTCCTCGATCGGCTGGCCGGAGACAAGCAGGAAGCGGATACCCTCCTCGCCCGCCTGCACCGTCACCTCGTCACCGGAGTCGAACGCGACCAGCGACCGGTTGCCGGTGGTTTCGCGCACCAGCGCTTCGTTGTCGGGGGTGCCCTTTTCGGTGAGCACGCCGAACGGCTGGGACGCATCGCGGAACGTGCCCGACCCGTCGAACACGTAGGCGAACGCGTGGCTCCGGGTTTCCACCGGGAGCCGCTTACGCTTGCCCGGCGGCACCCAGACGTCAAGGTAGCGCGGATCGGCGGCGATGCCATCCACCGGGCCGCGCTTGCCCCAAAACTCGCCTGTAATCACGCGCACGACGGTGCCGTCATCGTCGACGATCTCCGGGATCTCGGCCGAAGGGACGTCCTGGTAGCGCGGTGCCGTCATCTTCAGCGACGCCGGCAGGTTCGCCCACAACTGGAAGCCGTGCATGCGGCCTTGGCTGTCGCCCTGGGGCATCTCCTGATGCATGATGCCGCTGCCCGCCGTCATCCACTGCACGTCACCGGCCCCGAGCCGGCCTTGGTTGCCGAGGCTGTCGCCGTGATCGACCGAGCCGGCGAGCACGTACGTGATCGTCTCGATACCGCGGTGCGGGTGCCAAGGGAACCCCGCGAGATAGGCCTCCGGATCATCGTTACGAAAATCGTCGAACAGCAGGAACGGGTCGAACTCGTTGTCGCCGAAACCAAACGCCCGGTAGAGCTTCACCCCGGCCCCCTCGAGGGTCGGCTTGGCATCAACGATCTTCTTCACTGGTCTCAACGACACTGGCGGGTTCCTCGCTGCACGTAGACAGGTGACCCAACAAATTGGAGCGCTTCCCTTCGAATGCAAGCCGATGCTGGCCGGCCATGCGTCGCCCGCAGAACTCCGGCCAGGGTCTGGGCGTGGGCGCGGTCACTCGGCCGGCGCCGCCGACCAGAAACGACCCTCGATTTCGAGCTGGCGTCCCGCCTCCAGGATCGCCGCGTCCGTACCGAGCGCGGTCGTAACACTCCCGCCTCTTTCGTCATAGGGCGCACCGACGAACGCCGGATCGCGCCACGGGCCAGTGGATATGGTCATGCCGCGAAACACAAGCTGCCCGGCTACGCGAACGAGATGCATACCACCCGACGATCCGCCCGTCGCATCGCAGTCGGTCCGGTAGAACGAAGTCGCAGCGGTCGAGACCGGCGCGCGCCGCACCTTGCAGCCCTGCACCACCGGCACGTTGGGGTCGAGATGCCTGAGGTCGACCGGCTGCGCGGTGACGACGACAATCTGATCCCCGACCGCTGGCTTCGTCGCATCCACCGGGAACGGCACCGCGTCGGTCACCGGTTCGGCAAGGCGCACCACCGCCCAGTCGTCGTTGGACCGCCGCGGCGGTCGCGCCCCGAAACGGGCGTTCTTGGCGTCGGTGAGAAGCTCCCGCCACTCGGAGCCCGGCGTCTGTAGCCGGAAATAGCACTCCGTCCTTGGCGTGCCATCCGCCTCGAAGAAGGTGTGGCCGGCCGCCAGAACCTGATCGTTGGTCAGGAACAGTGCGCCCGATTCGGCCACCGGCGTCGGTGAGAAGCATCCGACATGGCCGAACACCATGCGGATGCGGTCAATCTCCGCCCGCGTCAGGCCGAGGCCCGGCCCGAGCTCCAGGAGAGAGCCGCGCTCGTCGGTCCCATCGATGATGTTGACGGGAAGCACGCGGGCCGTGTCGGACGCCAATGCACCATGAGCCGACAGGGCAATGACGAGAAGAGCGGCAAATGCTTTCATGGGACGCGGTCTGAGACCGGGAGGTGATGGCGATGGCGAACGAGGCCGACGGCCAACCCATGTGGGATCGCACGATCAAAGGCAAGCCGGCAGTCGGCCGGTCCGCCGAGCGCACCCGCACCACAAGCATGCGCGACGTGGAGCTGTTCAGCCAGATGACCGGCGACATGAACCCGCTTCACTACGACGCCGACCTTGCCGCCCGCTCGCCTTTTGGCGGACTTATCGTCCAGGGCGGCGTCACTTCCGGCCTCCTCAACGCCGTCGTCGCCGAGGACCTGCCGGGGCCGGGAACGGTCTTTCTCGGAGTCGAATGGCGCTTCTCCAAGGCCGTCGGCGTCGGCGAGACGATCACCGGCCGGGTCGAGGTGATGGCGGTCCGCGACGACAAGCCGATCTGCACCATCGCTACTTCGGTCAAGAACGCCGCCGGCGAGATCTGCCTCACCGGCACCGCGACGACGTACACCGTTCCGCTGAAACCGTAGACGCCCACGGCCTCACGCATTGTTTCCTCGACCGTGATCGCCCGGCCGGCACATGCTCGGGTCGCGCGACGTCGGAGAATAGTGCCATGCGCCGGCTTGGCTTTCTGCTTGTGCTGATATGCACCCTTTTCTGCATCCCCGCGCTCGCCGCCGATGAGTCCCCCCTGATCCGCCACGGGCTCGATCTGTTCAGTGGTGACGACACGGCGCGCGCCGACGCCGCCGCGTTCTTCGCCGAGCGCGGTGAGCCCGACGCAACCGCCGCGCTCATCCTCGCGCTTCGTTTCACCTCTCAGCCGGAGACCCTGAAGGCGCTGCAAACGATCACCGGCGAGACCGGGATCGCCACCTGGGCCGACTGGATGTTGTGGCAGGAAGACCATCCGGAGATCGAACCGTTCGACGGGTTCGACGCCGTTCACGCCAATGTTCACAGCCGCATCGACCCGAACTTCCGGGTCTTCCTCTACGCCGGTGTCGAGCACGAAATCCGCATCGAGGAAATCGTCTGGGGCGGGGTCAAGAAGGACGGCATCCCCGCCCTCACCCATCCGCGTTTCCTGACGGCCGCGGCCGCCGGCTACCTCAACGACGACGACCTCGTGTTCGGCGTCGCCATCAACGGCGACGCTCGCGCCTATCCGCTGCGCATCCTCGACTGGCACGAGATGTTCAACGATACGGTCGGCGGCGTTCCCGTCAGCCTTGCCTACTGCACGCTCTGCGGTTCCGGCATCCTGTACGAGACGACAGTCGAGGGCTTCCCGGAGCCGCTCGTTTTCGGTTCGTCCGGCTTCCTCTACCGCTCTAACAAGCTCATGTACGACACCTACACCCACTCGCTGTGGAACCAGTTCACTGGCCGTCCGGTAGTGGGGCGGCTGACCGGCTCCGGCATCGCCCTGAAGACCCGGCCGGTGGTCATCACGCGCTGGGCGGACTGGCGTCGCGACCATCCTGAAACCGTGGTCCTCGACATCGACACCGGCTACAGGCGGAACTACGCGCCGGGCGCGGCCTACACCGAATACTTCGCCAGCCCCGACCTGATGTTTCCGACCAACGTCGACGCGTCCAAGCTTCAACCGAAGGACTACGTGTTTGCCCTGCGCGCAGCGCCCGTCGAGAAGGCCTGGCCATTAGACCTGTTCAAAGGCGGCGCCGTGATCAACGACACCGCCGGCGTTCTGTCGCTGGTGCTGGTCGGCGATGCCGCAACGCGAACGGTGCGCGCCTACCGTTCCGACGGCCGCCGGTTCGGGAAGGGCGCGAACCCGGCGGAATTGACCGCGGACGGCGAGGCCTGGCGCGTCACCGAGGATGCCCTCGTTGGCCCGGAGGGGCGCACGCTCCCTCGCCTGCCCGGCCACATCGCCTATTGGTTCGCGTGGAGCGGTTACTTCGGTGATACCGGCGAAGTTGGCGGGGAATGAGCGATCGCTCCACTACGACGCGAGCGCCAGCGTCTCCGATCCGGCGGCGTGCCTCAGCACTTCCTTAGCGAGGTGGATGACCTCGACTGCGGCGCGCCCGCTCGCCGCGATCTCCAGGACCGTCCTGCCGACACCAATGCACGCGGCATAGGCGACGCGGCTCGTGAGCTGCGTCTCCGCCACCGGATAGCCGAGAGAGCCGACCGCCTCGGCGATCTCTCCGGTGATCAGCGCCCGGCGAACCACCCGGTTCATCACCAGCAGCGACGGCGTGCCCTCCTTGGCGATCAGCGCCAGCGTCGGCCCGGTCGCCCACAGGTCGACCGGGGTGGGCTGCACCGGCACCACGACCACGTCGGCGGTCTCGATCGCCGGCCTTAGTTCCAGATCGGACTTCGGCGGCGTGTCCACGACCACCACGTCATGGTCGCGCGCGAGGCTCCGCGCCTCGCGTCGCGCGCCCCAGCCGCTGGCCGTTCGAAAGTCGAGGCCGGTTCCCTCTTCCCCGAGCGCCGCCTCGCGCCGCTCGAACCACTCGCCGAGGCTCCCTTGCGGGTCGATGTCGAGGAGCGCAACCGAATTGCCGGCGAGCGCGTGGGCGACGGCAAGATGGGCCGCCACCGTCGTCTTTCCGGCCCCGCCCTTCTGCTGCGCGAGCGTAATGATCAATCCCGGCATGGACTTCTCCTGCCAGTGCGGCGGCGGCCCAGGTCCGCGGCCCACCGCTCCGAATCACTCGCCTGCGATTCTAGGCCAGGACCCCGTCCGGAGACTGTGACAACTTCACCGCCGCTCGGGCGCAAGCAGCCACGCGACCGCGCCGGCGAGGTCATCGGCAACGTATGTCGGCCGGCGCGTGAGGGCGTTCTCTTGTCCGGGCCGATACTTGCCGGTCCTCACCAGAACCGCCTTGAGACCGGCGTTGAGCGCGCCGGCGATATCCGATTCCGCGTCGTCGCCGATCATGACCGCATCGGCGGGTGCGCAGCCGATGCTCTCCACCGCCAGGCGGAAGAAATCCGCCGACGGCTTGCCGAGGACGGTCGCCCTGCGGCCGCTCGCGTACTCCAGCGCGGCGACGAACGCCCCGGCGTCGATGCTGAGCGCGCCGTCGGCGTCCATGAAGTTGCGGTTAGCGGCCAGCGCCAGGAATTCCGCACCGGCGCTGAGTTTGCGGAAGGCGGCGTTGAGGCTCCGGTAGGTGACGCCTTCGCCGGCATCGCCGACGACGACGGCTTCGGTGGTGCCATCGAAGGCATCGGCGAAATCGGGCATTAGGTTGGGATGGACGAGCAGGTGCGGCCTCGCGCCCTTCGTCCGCAGAAGGTTCACTGCCATCTGCGACGGCGTCAGCAGTTCGTGCGGCGCAATGGCGACCCCCATTCGCCTCAGCTTGGCGACGATGTCACCGTGGGACTGACGCGTGACGTTGGTGAGGAAGCGGACCGGGATGTCGGCCGCCCTGATGCGCTCGATCGCGGCGAGCGCGCCCGGGAGCGGTTCGTCGCCGAGGTAGACGACGCCGCCGAGGTCGACGAGCACACCGGCGATCTCTGGCGCGCTCAACGCGGCGGCTCCCAAACTGATCCAGGTTTGCGCATCGTTGCAGCCACAGATAGCCCATGCTGCCCCACCTGCCACCTGCAAGCGCCGTGCCCCGCCGAACTCGCGCGATTTCGCTCGCTTCCACCGGCCAATGCTGTGTAGAAGGCTGGCCCCGAACATGAACCGGCAAAGCCACGAACCAGGTGACGATGACCGAGGAGACCACGCCCGCCACAAAGGTCTCGGGCGAGCGGATCGCAAGAGCGGAGCTCGCCGCACAGAGTGCCACCACCCCCGAGGAGATCGACACGTTCGTCTCGCTCGGCCTGATCGGCGCACCGGACGCCAAAGGCACCTTTCGCGTCGGCGACGTCACCCGCCTGAGGCTGCTCGGCGCGCTCAGGAATTCCGGCCTACGCATGGACAAGCTCGCTGCCGCCGTCGCCGAGCGCCGCCTCTCGATGGAATTCGCCGGTGCCCTGGTCGCCGAGCCCGTCGGCTTGACCAAGATGACAGTCGCCGAAGCGTGCGCGGAGACAGGTCTGACGCGCGAGGCGTTCAACCGGCTGATGCTGGCGCTCGGGTTCGCGACCCCGGCGGACGACGCCGCGATCCGCGAGGACGATATCGAGTTTCTGCGCATTTTTTCCGCCGCGCGCGGCCTCGGCATTCCCGACCACGTCATACTAGGCACGCTGCGCTCGTTCGCCATCAGCATGCGCCGGCTGGTCGACGCCTCGCGCGAACTGGTGCGCGAGCACGTCGAGGGCCCGCTACTGGCACGCGGCGTCGCCTACGACGAGATGTTCGTCGCCGCCGCCAAGGCCCGCGTCCCGCTCCAGCGGATGGCCTACCGCGCCACCCACCTCATCCAGCGCCGGCTATTCGAGCAGGCGGTGTATCAGAACATGATCGCGCGATTCGAGGAGGCGCTTGACGACGATCACGGCGCCCACCGCAAGACGTTCACCCACCAGACGATCTGCTTCGTCGATCTTTTCGGGTTCACCGAGCGCACCGAAAGCTTAGGCGACGCCGACGCCGCCAGCGTCGGCGCCGCCCTGGTCGAGATCGCCCAGGCCCAGGCCACCCTCCACGACGGCCATCTGATCAAGCCGCTCGGCGACGGAGCCATGCTCAACTTCGGCCTGATGGGAAACGCCGTCCACTGCGCGCTCGGTATCCTGTCGACGGCCCGCGAGAGCGGGCTGCCGCCGGCCCGTGCCGGCATCGCCGCGGGCCCGGTCATCATCCAGGACGGCGATTATTATGGCCGCACGGTCAACCGGGCATCGCGGCTGCTGGGCGTCGCCGCGGCCCACCAGGTGCTGGTCACCGCCGACATCGCCACCACCGTCACCGACGCCGACCTGCGCTTCGACGAGCTCGGCAAGGTACGTCTGAAGGGCGTCGCCGAAGCCGTGCACACTTACGCAGTGGCCGCGGTGGGGTGATGAGGCGGCCCCCTACTCCGCCGCGACGAGGTCGCCCGGAGCGTAGTTGAGGACTGGGGCGAGCCAGCGTTCGGCTTCGGCGATCGACCAGCCCTTGCGGCGGGCGTAGTCCTCGACCTGGTCGCGCTCGATGCGGCCGACGCCGAAATAGTGGGCGTCGGGGTGGGCGAAGTAGAGCCCGGACACCGACGAGGCCGGCCACATGGCGTAGCTCTCCGTGAGCTTGATGCCGGTCGCCGCCGTAGCGTCGAGGAGGCGGAACAGCGTCGCCTTCTCGGTGTGGTCGGGCTGTGCCGGATAGCCGGGCGCCGGGCGGATGCCGCGATACGTCTCCGCGATCAGCTCGACGTTGCTGAGCGCCTCGTCGGGCGCGTAGGCCCACAGCTCCCTGCGCACCCGCTGGTGCATTCGCTCGGCGAAGGCCTCGGCCAACCGGTCGGCGAGCGCCTGGGATAGGATCTTGGAGTAGTCGTCGTTGGCGCGGGCGAAGCGCTCCGCCACCGCCTCCTCGCCGATGCCGGTCGTGACCGCGAAGCCGCCAACGTAGTCGGCAAGGCCGCTGTCGCGCGGCGCGACGAAGTCGGCGAGCGCGACGTGCCGTCGTTTCGTCGTCGAGCGCGCGATCTGCTGGCGGAGCGTGCGCAGGCGCACCCGCTCCCGGGTTCGGGTCTCGTCCTCGTAGACGACAATGTCGTCGCCCTCGCCGTTAGCCGGCCAGAAGCCGACGACGGCGTTGGCGGTGAGCCAGTTTTCCGCCACCATCTGTTTCAGCATCGCCTGAGCATCCGCGAACAGCGAACGCGCCGCATCCCCCACCTTGTCGTCGTCGAGGATCAGGGGATAGGTGCCCTTGATTTCCCAACTGGCGAAGAACGGCGTCCAGTCGATGCAATCGATGAGTTCCGCCACGGGATAGTCGCGAAACGCCCGCGTGCCGAGGAAGGTGGGCTTCGGCGGCGTGTAGGACGCCCAGTCGATGGCGAAGCGGTCGGCGCGCGCGTCCTTGAGCGAGATGCGCCGCTTGTCGGCGAGGCCGCGCGCGTGGCCATCGGCGACGCGGCGGTACTCCTCGCGGATACCATCGACGTAGGCGCGTTTGCCCGCACCGAGCAGATTCGAGGCGACCCCAACGGCGCGGCTGGCATCGAGCACGTGCACCGTCTGGCCGCGCACGTAGTTGGGGCTGATCTTCACAGCGGTATGGACGCGGCTGGTCGTGGCGCCACCGATCAGCAGCGGCAGGTCGAAGCCTTCGCGCTCCAGCTCCGCGGCAACGTGGCACATTTCGTCGAGCGACGGCGTGATCAGGCCGGAGAGGCCGATGACGTCGACCTTCCTCTCGCGCGCCGTCTCGATGATCTTCTGCGCCGGCACCATGACGCCGAGGTCGATGACCTCGTAGTTGTTGCAGCCGAGGACCACGCCGACGATGTTCTTGCCGATGTCGTGGACGTCGCCCTTGACGGTCGCGAGCAGGATGCGCGCCGCCGGCTCGTCGCCGACGCCGTGGGCGCGCTTGTCCTCCTCCATGTATGGCAAGAGGTAGGCAACCGCCTGCTTCATCACCCGGGCCGA
>CAYTXI010000045.1:0-20043 GCA_964441935.1 uncultured Bauldia sp. | reverse complement strand
AGGTGACGTTGCCGGCGGCATCGCGGCGAACGACGAGATCGCCCTGGGCGTCGATTAGGCTGCGATAGCGCTCCTCCCCTTCACGGAGTTCCCAGGCGGTGTCGGCGAGGCTCTCGAGGCTCGCCGCCAGCCGGTGATTCTCGCCGGCGAGGCGCTGGAGATCGGCGCCGAGCTTGAGATGGTCGACGCGGGCGGCGCCCCACATTGCCGCGGCGCCGACCAGAACGACGACGGGGACCAGCGCCGGCGCGAGTTCCGGCCTGAGGTAGACGGCGACCAGGGCGACGAGTGCGCCCAGCCCGGCGGCGACAGCGAAGAGGGCCGCCGACACATGGCGGGCCGGCGATCGCCGCGGCGGCGGCGCGGCTGACTCTGGTCGCTGTGGCTCCCGGGGCGGCGCGAGGGGCGCGGAATCGTTGGAGTACGCGGGCAGTTCGACCATGACTCTTGACCCTTGAACGCCCCCGCCGACAAAGGCCGGCACGGTGGGCCAAGGATGTCAAATCATGCTTTCGGAATTCTTGACGGCGGTTAACCGATCACGCCGCCACCGCTAGCCGGTCGCCGACGGCCCGGTATGAGAGCGCCTCGGCCAGGTGAATGCGGCCGACGCAATCGGCGCCGTCGAGGTCGGCGAGCGTGCGCGCGACCTTGAGCACGCGATGGTAACCGCGGGCGGAGAGTTGCATGGCCTCGGCGGCGGAGCGCAGGAGCGACACGGCAGCGTTTTCGGGTGCGGCGACCTCCTCGATCAATGACGAGGAACACTGGGCGTTGGTGCCGACGCCCGGGACGCCGAGGGCGGCGTAGCGCTCGCGCTGGATGACCCGCGCCGCGGCCACCCGGTCGGCGACGGTGCGCGACGGTTCGGCGGGTGCGGGCACGATCAGGTCGGCGGCGGACACCGCCGGGACCTCAATGCGGATGTCGATCCGGTCGAGCAGGGGGCCGGAGATGCGCGCCTGATAGTCGGCGACACAGCGCTGCCCGCGCCGGCAGACGTGACCGGGCTCGCCAGCCATGCCGCAACGGCACGGGTTCATCGCGGCGACGAGCTGGATGCGCGCCGGGTAGCTGATCCGGTAGTTGACGCGGGCGATGACGGTCTCTCCGCTCTCCAGCGGCTGGCGGAGCGAGTCGAGCACCTGGGGGGTAAACTCGGGGAATTCGTCGAGGAAGAGCACACCATGGTGGGCGAGCGAGGCCTCGCCGGGGCGGGCACGGATGCCGCCGCCGACCATCGCCGCCATGGAGGCGGAATGATGGGGCGAGCGGAACGGACGGTTGCGGGTGAGCTTGCCGTTGGAAATCTCGCCCGCCAGCGAGGCGACCATGGAAACTTCGAGCAACTCCGACGGCGACAACGGCGGCAGGATCGACGGCAGGCGGCTGGCGAGCATCGACTTGCCGGCGCCGGGCGGGCCGACCATGAGGAGGTTGTGACCGCCGGCGGCGGCCACCTCGAGCGCCCGCTTGGCGGTCTCCTGGCCTTTGATGTCGGCGAGGTCGGGGAGCGCGCCCGCGGCCTCGGTCACCCCGGCCTCGGGGCGCGAGAGCACCTGGGTGCCGCGGAAATGGTTGGCGATGGCGATCAGGCTGCGTGGGGCGAGGATGGTCATGTCGCCGCTCGCCCACGCGGCCTCGGGACCCGAAGCGGCCGGGCAGATAAGCCCGCGGCCGAGGGAATTGGCGGCGATGGCGGCGGGGAGCACGCCGGCGACCGGCGTCAAGGTGCCGTCGAGGGCAAGCTCGCCCAGGGCAACGTGGTCGCCAAGCTGGTCACCGGGAACGGCGCCGAGCGCCGCCATCAAGGCGAGCGCGATCGGCAGGTCGTAGTGGCTGCCTTCCTTGGGCAGGTCGGCTGGGGCAAGGTTGACGATGACGCGCTTTGGCGGCAGCGACAGGCCGGACGCGTGCAGCGCGCTCCGCACGCGCTCGCCGCTCTCGGCCACCGCCTTGTCGGGCAGCCCGACAATGATGAGCCGCGGTAGGCCCGGTACAATTTGTACCTGGACGTCGACGGGAACCGCCTCGATGCCTTGAAAGGCGACAGTAGTGACGTGAGAGACCATGCGCCCTCCCCGGTCATGAGGACCTTAAGCCACGTTACCCCAACGCGCAAGAACATTCCGTGAACGCGTGTGGAGAGTGCTCAGCTGACTTCGGCTACGAGGTCGGTCAATTCGCCGAGGTGGGCCAGCCGCCGGAAGCGCGGCGCGCCGGCCGGCTCCCGGTCGCGCTCCACCGCCCAGGTGAGGTCATGGGGGACATAGACGCCCCAGCTCCCCGCCTCGATCGCCGGAATGACGTCCGACTTGAGCGAGTTGCCGACCATCATGGCGCGGGCTGGGCCGTCGGCGTAGCGACTGAAGATGCGCTCGTAGGTCGATGCAGTCTTGTCGCTGACGATCTCCACGGCGTCGAACAACTCGCCCAGGCCCGACTGAGCTAGCTTGCGCTCCTGGTCGAAGAGGTCGCCCTTGGTGATCAGGATCAGCGCGTAGGACGGCGCCAGCCGCTCCAGCGTTTCGCGCGCGTGCGGCAGCGTTTCGACCGGATGGGAGAGCAGCTCGCGCCCGACCTTCAAGATGTCGCCGATCACCGAAGCCGGAACGCGGCCGTCGGTGACCTCGATCGCCGTCTCGATCATCGACAGCGTAAAGCCTTTGATGCCGAAGCCATAGTGCTTGAGGTTGCGGCGCTCGGCCGCCAGAAGCCGCTCCAGCAGGTGATTGGCCTCGGCGTGGCCAGCAAGCAGGCCGGCGAAGCGCTCCTCGGTCAGCCGGAAGAACTGCTCGTTTTGCCAGAGCGTGTCGTCGGCGTCGAAGCCGATGGCGGTGAGGCCGGTCCCCGCGGACGCCATCTCACTCCCGCAGCAGCTTGAACGCCTGGCGCCAATTGCCGGTGGCTGAACAGGCGAGCACCCAGGCGATGCACATCGCCTCCAGCCAGCGCGACGAGGCGATGCCGCCCATGTCGATGACGTTTGGCCAGCCGAAGTCGCCGAGGATCTTGGTCACCGTCGCCTTGGCGCCGGCATCGTCGCCGGCGATGAACATATCGGGCGGGCCGCCGGGAAGCTCCGGGCGGAACATGAGTGCGTTGCCGACGATGTTGAAGGCCTTGACGACCTTCCCCGCCGGGATCAGCCGCTGCAGCGTCTCGCCGCCGGAATCGTCACCCTTGATGGCAAGGTCGGGCGGGAAGCCTTTGGAGAAGTCCAAGGGATTGGTGACGTCGATCACCACCTTGCCGGCGACGCTTTCGGGTCCGATCGCCTTGACCACGTCCGGGTTGGCGACGCCGAGGGTAGCGAAGACGACGACCTCGCCGAAGCCGGCCGCGTCGGCGAAGGTGCTCTGCGAGGCGTGCGCGCCCATCTCGCCCACCCACTCGAGCGCCTTTTCGTGATTTGCGCTGCGCGCGCCGATCCTGACCTCGTGGCCGAGCGCAACGAAGCCCGTGCCGAGGGCGCGGCCGACGTCGCCGGTGCCAAGAATGCCGATCTTCACGAGGAGACCTCCGCTCTTCTGCGTTTCTCAATCGCGTCCCAGATCAGCGCAGCGATGTCGGCGCCGCCGAAGCGCCTGACCTCGCGGATGCCGGTCGGCGAGGTGATGTTGATCTCGGTCAGGTAGTCGCCGATCACGTCGATGCCGACGAAGATCAGGCCGCGCGCCTTCAGGTCCGGGCCGATGGCGGCGCAGATCTCGCGGTCGCGGGCACTCATCTCGGCGGGCTCGGCCTTGCCGCCGACGTGCATGTTGGAGCGCGCCTCGCCGGGCGCGGGGATGCGGTTGATGATGCCCGCCGGCTCGCCGTCGACCAGGATGATCCGCTTGTCGCCTTGCCTCACCTCCGGCAGGTAGCGCTGGACGACGTACGGCTGACGGGGAAAAGCGTCCTCGAAAATCTCGAGCAGCGCGGCCAGGTTCTCGTCGCCGCCGGCGATGCGGAAGACGCCGGCGCCGCCGTTGCCATAAAGCGGCTTGATGATGATGTCGCCGTGCTCGGCGCGAAAGTCGATGATGCGTCGCCGCTCACGGGTAATCAGCGTCGGCGGTCCGAGCTCGGCGAACTCGGTGGCGAACAGCTTCTCCGGTGCGTTGCGAACGCTCGTCGGGTCATTGACGACCAGCGTCTCCGGGTGGATGCGCTCCAAAAGATGAGTTGTGGTGATGTAGCCGAGATCGAAAGGCGGATCCTGGCGCAGATGAATCACGTCGAAGGTCGAAAGGTCGGCCGGCTCGGCAGGGCCGAGCGTGTAGTGGTCGCCCTCGACGTCACGGACCGAAACCGGTTCGACTGTCGCTTCGATCCGGCCGTCGCGCATGGCAAGACGGTCGGGTGTGTAGTGATAAAGGTCGTGGCCGCGCTGCTGCCCTTCCAACATCAACGCCATCGTCGAATCGCCACGGATGACGATGCGCGAGATGTGGTCCATCTGGAAGGCGACCTTGAGCGGCATGTCACACCGATCCCCTCTAGGCGGCGGTCCAATATCACGCGCCGCCCTCGGCGTCGAACGCACCGATGAGATGGGCGGGCAGGCGCCACGGCACAATCGCGACGACGTCGAAGCGGAGGTCACGGCCGGCGGCGGCGGGATTGGCGACCAGCCACGCATCGGCGGCGCGGCCGATACGGCGGCGGCCCGTCGGCGTCGCCGCTTCTGCCGCCTCAGCGAACGTCGGGCGCGCCTTGACTTCGACGAAGGCGATCACGCGGCCGCGACGGACGATCAGATCGATCTCGCCGACCGGCGTGCGGTAGCGCATGGCAACGATGCGGTAGCCCTTGAGACGCAGGAACCAAGCTGCGAGCGTCTCGGCGCGGCGGCCACGGCGTTCGGCGGCGCGGCGCGTGGCGGCACGTTCAGCCCCTGCCGGCATCGCCTTCGCCCTTGATGAGGAGCGCGCGTCGGTAGAGGTCGCGGCGCGGCCGACCGGTGAGTGCCGCCGCTTCCGCCGCGGCCGCGCTCGCTGATCTGGTGTCGAGCAGCGACCTCAGGACCCGATCGGCGTCCGCCTCCGACACGGCCGCGACCAGCGGCGGGCCTACTACCACGACCACCTCACCCTTCGGCGGCGCCTCGCCGGCAAGCGCGGCGGCGAGTTCGGCGAGGTTGCCGCGACGCACCGTCTCGAACGCCTTGGTCAGTTCGCGGGCGATCGACGCAGGGCGCTCGCCACCAAATGCGGCGGCCATATCGGAAAGGCTCGCGGCCAGACGCTGCGGCGACTCGAAGAAGACGAGTGTCGCCGGAACCGCGGCAAGTGCGGCGAACCGCTTCACCCGCGGCCCGGATTTGACCGGCGGGAAGCCGGCGAACATGAAGCTGTCGGATGGGAGGCCCGAAGCCACGAGCGCCGCGAGCACCGCCGAGGCACCGGGTACGGGAACAACCGCATGGCCGCCGACGCGCGCCTCAACCGCCAAGCGATAGCCGGGGTCGGAGACGAGCGGCGTGCCGGCGTCGCTCACCAGCGCCACCGCCCGGTCGTCAGCGAGCGCGGCAAGAAGACGCGGGCGCTGCCGGGCCGCATTGTGGTCGTGATAGGCAACAAGCTGCGCGCGGATGCCGAAGTGCCGGAGCAGCACCGAGGTCACCCGCGTGTCCTCGCAGGCGATCACGTCGGCCCCGGCGAGCGTGGCGAGCGCCCTTAGCGTAATGTCGCCGAGATTGCCGATCGGCGTCGCCACGAGATAGAGGCCGGGGGCGAGCGGCGGGGCGGCGATGCGATGACCATCGACAGCGTATGAGCGTTGCGCCTCGCTGTTGCCGGGAACGGCCTTGTTCATCGCGCAATCCCGTCTTCGTCGGCGCGGCCCGTTCGCCGAGGCGTTTCATCGGGTTTTGACAGAGTCCGGAATAGCCTTATGATTTGCACATTGTTAGCGTCTGTGCGGCGAGCAGGGGAGAAATTCTTGTCCCGCCTGTCTTTTCTGCGCCTTGCGGGCGCTAGGGCCGCCGGAACGGCCCTAGCCGTGGGTGCGGTCGTGGCGCTTGCGGCCTGCCAGAGCTCTGGCATCGGATTGCGCGGCAATCGCGGCGCGCAGATCGGCAATGCGCCGGTGACCGGCGAAGTGCTCGGCACCGGATCGATTAAGGTGGCGATGCTGTTGCCACTGTCGGCCACCGGTAACGCCGGTCAGCTCGCCCAGAACATGAAGAACGCAGCCGACCTCGCCATCCGCGATTTCGAGACCGCGAACATACAGGTCCTGGTCAAGGACGACCGCGGAACGCCCGAAGGCGCACGCGCGGCGGCGAACCAGGCGATCTCGGAGGGTGCGGAGCTTATCCTCGGGCCACTGTTCGCGCAGTCGGTGACCGCCGCGTCGACGGTCGCGCGTGGCGCGAACGTGCCTATCGTCGCCTTCTCGACGGACGCGACGGTGGCGAACCGCGGCGTCTATCTATTGAGCTTCCTGCCGCAGAACGACGTCGACCGGATCATCAGCTTCGCCGCCAGCCGTGGCAAGCGCTCGTTTGCGGCGCTGCTGCCAAACACCGCCGAAGGCACGCTGTACGAGGCGGCGCTCCGGCGCGCCGTGGCCAACGCCGGCGGCCGCATCATGACGGTGGAGAAATACGACCTCGACCGTGTCTCGATGCAGGAACGTGCAACGGCGGTCGCGACCCTAGTCAAGTCTGGCACCGTCGACGCGGTCTTCATGCCCGATGCCGGGGACGCGGCGCCGTTCCTCAGCCAGGTGCTGGCGGCAAACGGTGTTGAGCCAAAGACAGTGACGTTCCTCGGCAGCGGTCAATGGAACGACGAGCGGATTGCCGCTGAATCGAACCTCAACGGCGGTTGGTACCCGGCGCCCGAGGCCTCCGGCTTCAATGGCTTCGCGCAACGCTATCAGGCGGCGTTCGGGGCGGCGCCGTTCCGGGCAGCGACGCTCGCCTACGACGCAACCAGCCTTGCGGCCGGGCTCGCGGCACGCTTCGGCCCGGAGCGCTTCTCCGCCCAGGTGCTGACCAGCTCAAGCGGCTTCATCGGCCTCGACGGTGCCTTCCGCTTTGCCGACAACGGGCTCAGCCAGCGGGGGCTGGCGATCTACCAGATCGAGAACGGCCAGATCCAGGTAATCGACCCCGCCCCGAAGACGTTCGCCGGCCCAGGGATCTAAAGCGTTCCAGCAAATCTATTTCCGTGGCTGAAACAAGTCGGCCATGAAGTCGACCAACTCCGGCACCATGCGGTCGCCCCAGCCCCCCGCCTTCGCCAGGTTGAGCGCCTGTTTTGTCGCGGGCGAGATCAGCGACGGGGCGCCGAGGTCATCCGCCATGGCGGCGTAGTAGCCGACGTCCTTGCGCGCATTGGCGACCGAAAAAGCGAGCGTGTCCCTGATACCGTCGATCGCCTGCGCCTTGATGAAATCCATCATGCCTGAATGGAGCGGGCCGGCTGACATCACCGCATAAAGCGTGTCGCGCGGCAGGCCGGCGAGGTCGGCCATGGCAAACGCTTCCGACATCGCGCAGGCGGTTGTCATGGCGAAGAAGTTGTTAATCAGCTTAAGCGTGTGCCCGGCGCCGAGCGGCCCGACGTGGAAGACGTTTTCGCCGAGATCGTCAAGCACCGGTTTGATCTTATCGAAGGCGGCCTTGTCGCCGGCACCCATGATATTGAGCTTGCCCTGTCTGCCGTGAGCCGGGGTGCGGCCCAGAGGAGCGTCAAGCATCGCGGCTCCCTTCTCCGCGACCGCCTGGCCGAGCCGTTTTGTGGAGGCCGGCAACGAAGTGCCGAAATCGATGACGGTCGCACCCGACTTGACGCCGACGATGACGCCGTCCGGTCCCAGCATGCGGGCCTCGACCGAGGCGGAGGTATCGACGCAGAGCATGACGATGTCCGAAGCGGCGGCGAGCTCGCGAGCAGTCGCGACCTCGCTCGCCCCGCGCGCCACCGCGGCATCGACGTTGGCGCGACTACGGTGGGCCATGACAGTAAGCGGATAGTCGAGCGACTGCAGTCGCTCGACCATGGCAGAGCCCATCAGGCCGAGGCCGATGAATCCGATTGCTGGTTTTGCCATATCTTGCTCCAGGGAAGTCACACGGCGACGAAGATCCAGGGTTACGCCGCAAGGTCGGCGACCACGGCATCGAGGACGAAGAATCCGGCGCGGGTCGCCTTGAGCTTGCCGCCACCGGCACGTTCGACCATGCCGTGGGCGATGAGGTCTGAGAGCCGCGCTGGATCGAGGGCACGGCCCGTCAGGCGCCGATAGCGGTCGAGGTCGATGCCTTCGGCGAGACGAAGGCCCATGAGCAGCAGCTCATCGCCCTCCTCCTCGACGCTCAGTACGTCGTCGTCGACGAGCCCGTCGCCCCATGACTCGACCTTGTCGAGCCACACCTCAGGCGCACGTTCGGCAGCGGTGGCGTGGCGACCGTCGGCGAGCTTCAGACGGCCATGGGCGCCGGGGCCGATGCCGGCGTATTCGTCGTAGCGCCAATAGGTGAGGTTGTGACGGCATTCCGCACCCGGGATCGCGTGGTTGGAAATCTCGTAGGCCGGCAGCCCGGCGGCGTCACAGACCTCCTGGGTGACTGCGTAGAGATCGGCGGCGGCATCGTCGTCGGGAATCGTGAGTTTGCCCGCCTCATGGAGGGTAAAGAACGGCGTGCCCTCCTCGATGGTGAGTTGATACAGCGACAGGTGATCACAAGCCCTGGTGAGCGCCTCGCCGAGCTCGCGCCGCCAGGCGTCCGGGGTCTGGCCCGGGCGGGCGTAGATCAGGTCGAACGACAGACGCGGAAAGGTCTCGCGCGCGATCTCGACGGCGGTAAGCGCCTGCTCGACGTCGTGCAGACGGCCGAGGAACCTCAGGTCGGTATCATTGAGCGCCTGGACGCCGAGCGACAGGCGGTTGACACCGGCGGTGCGGTAGCCGCGGAAGCGCTCCGCCTCGACGCTCGACGGGTTCGCCTCGAGCGTCACCTCGACGTCGTCGGCGACCGGCCACGCCGCGGCGACGGCATCAATAATGTGCGCGACCGTCGCCGGCTCCATCAGCGACGGCGTGCCGCCGCCCAGAAAGATCGAGGTGACGGTGCGTCCGGGCGCGCGCTCGGCGGTCGCGGCGATCTCGCGGGCGAAGGCGGCGGCGTAGCGCTTCTGGTCAGGCGGGTCGTGGCGGACGTGGCTGTTGAAGTCGCAATAGGGGCACTTGGCCGCACAGAACGGCCAGTGCACGTAGACGCCGAAGGAACGACCGGCGTTCATAGGCTAAGCCTCGCGTCGGCGAAGGCCGCGAGCGCGCGGGCGCGGTGCGACAGCGCGCGCTTCTCGGCGGGCGCCATCTCCGCAAAGGTGCGCTCGTGGCCGTCAGGCACGAACATCGGGTCGTAGCCGAACCCGCCCTCGCCGCGCGCCGGCCACACAAGCGTGCCGGCGACCTCGCCGTGGAACGTCTGGCTTGCACCTTCAGGCCAAGCCAGACAGACGACGGCGACGAAACGGGCACGCCGTTCGTCCGGCGTGGTCGCGCCGAGGTCGACGAGCTTTTTCTCGAGGTCGCGCATGGCGTGGGCAAAGTCGCGGTCGGGCCCTGCCCAGCGGGCCGAATGAACTCCGGGTTCGCCGCCGAGTGCATCGACGACAAGACCGGAATCGTCGGCGAGCGCGGGCAGACCCGAGGCGATGGCGGCGGTAATCGCCTTGAGCTCGGCGTTGGCCTGGAAGGTCGCGCCGGTCTCCTCGGGCTCGGGCAGGCCGAGGTCGCCGGCTCCGCAGGTCACGAGCCCGAACGGCGACAGCAACTCGGTGATCTCGCCGATCTTGTCGGGGTTGTGACTGGCGACGACCAGAACATCACCTTGCTTGAAGCGCGTCTCGCTCAAAGGATCGCAAGTTTCTGGAGCTCGACGAGCTGGGCAATGCCGGCGCTGGCAAGTGCCTTGAGCGCAGCGAACTCAGCGTCGGTGAACGGCGCGCCCTCGGCCGTCGACTGGATCTCGACGAAACCGCCGGAGCCGGTCATGACGAAATTGGCGTCCGTATGCGCCTCGCTGTCCTCGGCGTAATCGAGGTCGAGTACGGGCGTCTCGCGATAGATGCCGGCCGAGACCGCGGCGACGTGATCGGAAAGGACCGGCTTCGTCACCATGTCGCGGGCGCGCATCCACTCGACGGAGTCCCTGAGCGCGACCCACGCGCCGGTGATCGCGGCGGTGCGGGTGCCGCCGTCGGCCTGGATGACGTCGCAGTCGACCAAAACCTGGCGCTCGCCGAGGGCGGCAAGATCGACGACGGCGCGGAGTGAGCGGCCGATGAGGCGCTGGATTTCCAGCGTGCGGCCCGACTGACGGCCGGTGGAGGCCTCGCGGCGGGTGCGCTCGGAGGTGGCGCGGGGCAGCATGCCGTACTCCGCCGTGACCCAGCCCTTACCGCCGCCCCTAAGCCACGGCGGCACTTTGTCGTCGACGCTGGCGGTGCACAAGACGTGGGTATCGCCGTAGCGGACCAGGCACGAGCCCTCGGCGTGCTTGGCCACGCCCCGCTCGAGGCTAACCGCGCGCAGAGCGTCCGGCGCACGTTTCGACGGCCGCGTCACGGCCTGGGCGTGGTTGTCCATCGGCCGCTTCATAGCCGCCGGTTCACCGCGACGTAAAGCCCTGCTTGAAAACACGGAAGAGACAGGCACTTAATGGCTGCAATGAGCAAGCTCGATCCCGTTCCGATTCCCCAGAGCGCCCAGGCGGAAACGCTGCCGTCGGGGCTACAAAGCCTCGACAAGCGCTCGCGCGAGATCTTCAGGCAGATCGTCGATTATTACCTGGCGACCGGCGAGCCGGCGGGCTCGCGCAGCATCAGCCGCCTGTTGCCGACGTCGCTGTCGCCGGCCTCGGTTAGAAACGTCATGGCCGATCTGGAGCAGCTCGGCCTGATCTACGCGCCGCATACGTCCGCTGGCCGCATGCCGACCGAGTTCGGTCTAAGGTTCTTCGTGGACGCGCTGTTGCAGATCGGCGACCTGTCGGCGGAGGAACGCCGGCAGATCGAGGCGCAGGTCAAGGCAGGCACCCCCGGCCGCTCGGTCGAGAGCTTGCTCGCGGAGGCCAGCCAGGCGCTGTCCGGGCTGTCGCGCGGCGCCGGCGTGGTGCTCGCCAACAAAGCCGACCTCAGGCTCAAGCACGTCGAGTTCATCCGGTTGGAGCCGACGCGGGCGCTTGTCGTGCTGGTCGGCGAGGACGGGACGGTCGAGAACCGCGTGATCGACCTCGATCCGGGGACGACGCCGTCGAGCCTGATCGAGGCGGCCAACTACCTCAACACGCACCTCAACGGCCGCTCGCTGTCGGAGGCCAAGGCGGAGCTCGAACGCAATCAGACGGCGATTCGCGCCGAGCTTGACAAGCTCACGGGCGCACTCGTGCAGGCGGGGCTGGCGAGCTGGGCGGCCGCCAGTGACGGCCGGCCGGAGACACTCATCGTGCGCGGGCGCGCCAACCTGTTGGAAGACCTGACAGCGGTGACCGACCTGGAACGGATCCGCCTGCTGTTCGACGACCTGGAGACCCAGCGCGAACTGATCCGCCTCCTCGGCAGCGCCGAGACCGGCGAGGGCGTGCGCATCTTCATCGGCTCGGAGAACCAGCTGTTCTCATTGTCGGGATCGTCGCTCGTGGTCTCGCCCTACCGCGACTCCGAGCAGCGCGTCGTCGGCGTGCTCGGGGTCATCGGGCCGACGCGGCTCAACTATGCGCGCATCGTGCCGATGGTCGACTACACCGCGAAGGTGGTGGGGAAGCTGTTGGGATAGTATACGCGCGCCGCCGCTTTACGGTGCCCGCCAGTCGACCTCGTAAAGAGCCACCGGCTCGACGAAGCCCCTCAGAGTGCGCGCACCGAGCGGATTGAGGCGGATGCTGTCCGGCAGCGCGCGGCGCACGACATCGGACACGACGATCGAGTCGGTCGCGGCATCCTGGCAAATGCGCGCCGCGATCTGAACGGTCGCGCCAAACAGGTCGTTGCTGTCCTCGACAGGCTCGCCCGAGTGAATGCCAATGCGCAAACGAAGCTTCTCCGGGCTGTTGCGATTGAAGGCATCGAAGGCATGCTGGATGGCGCAACCGCACGTCACCGCAGCCGCGTCTTCGGTGAAGGACGCCATTATGCCGTCGCCGGTGTGCTTGATCTCACGGCCTTTCGCGTCAGCGAGCGAGCGCCGGACCATCGCATCGTGCGTGCGCACCATCTCAACCGAACGAGCGTCGCCGAGGCGGGTCGTCATACGGGTGGAGTCGACGAGGTCGGTGAACATCACCGCGCGGAACGCGGCGCCCATGACGATTGCGGCGCCGGGCGTGTCCGCAGCCGGATCGGCAATCCGCCCGAGAAACGCCTCGACCGCGGAGAGGTCGACCTGGATGATGTGGGTCGCGACGTTGCCGTGGGCCTCGGCGTGTACCCGCCTCGCCGTCGCCTCGTCGGGCGCGTCGATGAGGCAGAACCCGGTGGCGCGCTCCTCATCGTACCAATAGGTCAAAAACCTGACGCCGTACTTCCCCTGGACCTCAAGGTCCTTGGCGTGGGCCGCGGCCAGTTGCTCCGGCGTCAGCCCGCGGAAGTCGTGACGATCCATGAATATCGGCATGCCGCCTCCGCTCGTCCGTCATACAATAACACGAGCGGCGCGGGCCGCGACCGGCGGCAGCCAAGCGCGGCCATGACTTTCACCGCGATTGATCGACAGATCGGGGGCACGCGGCTATCGTCGCGGCGAGGCGGCGTGCGCGCGGTCTCTGAGGGAGGCATCGGTGGCGGACAAGGTCGTCGTCCTGGTGGGGACGAAGAAGGGCACCTTTATCATCACGGACGACGGCGACCGGCGGTCGTGGCGACAGCGGGGGCCGTTCTGCGAGGCGTGGCCGATCAACCACGTCGTCGGTGATCCTGAAAGCGGGGCGATCTACGCCGGCGGTGGCAACGCTTGGTTCGGTCCGGCGGTGTGGAAATCCGACGACTTGGGCGAGACCTGGACCCACTCGAGCGAGGGCCTCGCCTACGACGCCGGCGAGAAACCGATCGAATCGGTGTGGAGCCTCGCCACGCGCAATGGCCAACTCTACGCAGGGGTCCAGCCGGCGGGCCTCTTCCGAAGCGACGACGGCGGCAAGACCTGGAGCCACGTCGCCGGGCTGACGAACCATCCGACGCGCCCGGACTGGCAGCCGGGCGGCGCCGGGCTGATCCTGCACGCGATCGTCCCCGACCGCTCGGACGAGCGCCAGATGTGGGTCGGCATGTCTGCGGTCGGCGTGTTCCACACAACAGACGGCGGGGAGACCTGGGAGCCGCGCAACCGCGGGACTCGCAACGATTACATGCCGGAGGACCAGCGCTACCCCGAGTTCGGCCAGTGCGTGCACTCAATCGTCATGGCGCCGGGCGTGCCGAACAGGCTCTACCAGCAGAACCATTGCGGCATGTACCGCAGCGACGACGGCGGCAAGAGCTGGCGGAGCATCGAGAAGGGCCTGCCGTCGACGTTCGGCTTCCCCTCGGCGGTCCACCCGCGCGACGCCGACACGCTCTATCTCGTGCCGCTCAACGGCGATCAGGTCGGCCGCTACGTTCCCGACGGCAGGGCGGCGGTGTGGCGCACGCGCGACGGCGGCGACACCTGGGAGGCGTTGCGCTCAGGTCTGCCGCAGGAGAACGCATTCTTCGGCGTGCTCAGGCAGGCGATGGCCACCGATTCTCTGGACCCGGCCGGCATCTACTTCGGGACCAGCTCAGGGTCGCTCTACGCCAGCGGCGACGAAGGCGAGACCTGGACACCCATCGCCGAGCACCTGCCGTTGATCCACTCCGTTGAGACGATGGTAGTCACGGCCTAGTTGCGACATGGCGAACGATCGGGCCCCTCTCCCGGCTGCCGAGCAGTCCGCACCGCTGCCCGTGAAGGTGCGGCTTCCCGCTGTCCTGGTGAACCTCTTTCCAGGCGCCGAGCGGCGGGTCGAGCTGTCGGTCGCCAGCGTCGGCGAAATGATCGATGCGCTCGACCAACGCTGGCCAGGTATGCGCGACCGTATCTGCGACTCCACCCCGGCGATTCGCCGCCACATCAACGTCTTCGTCAACGGCGAACGGGCGCGGCTCGAAACCCGGCTCGCGCCTGGCTGCGACGTTTTCATCCTGACGGCGATGAGCGGCGGGTGAGGCCTAGCCGGTCGCCGCGGCGGGTTTGTCGTCGTCGAGGTACCTCAGCCAGATGGCGCCGTCGCCAATGCGAAGCACCGCGTTGCGGTGCGCCTCCATTTCCTCGGCGCTGACAACGAAGACGCGCGGCACCGGCCGCGGCCGGACGGCCGGCCCGTGGCGGGCGACGGTGACCGTCGGCGGCCCGGGTTCCTCGCCGAGCATGAGCGCCGCCTGGCGGCCGCCGATCAGCTCGATGTAGACTTCGGACAGAAGCTCGGCGTCGAGAATGGCACCGTGCCGCGTCCGCCGGCTGGAGTCGACGAAATAGCGGGCGCATAGCGCATCGAGCGAATTGGGGCCCATCGGATGCTTGCGGCGCGCGAGCATCAGCGTGTCGATGACGCGGTCACTGGAGATCGCCGACCGCTCGCAACGGGCGAACTCGGCGTTCAAGAAGCCCGTATCGAACTCGGCGTTGTGGGCGACAAGGATCGCGTCGCCCAGGAAGCTAACCAGCTCGTCGGCGATCTCGGCGAAGCGCGGCTTGTCTCTCAAAAACGCGTCATCGAGGCCGTGGACGCGGGCGGCGTCGATCGACATCGGTCGCTCGGGATTGACGTAGCGATGAAACACCCGGCCCGAGGGGATATGGTTTACGAGCTCGATGCAGCCGATCTCGACGATGCGATCGCCGGAGGTCGGATCGAGGCCGGTGGTCTCGGTGTCGAGAACGACTTCGCGCATGATTCGGCGATGTTAAGGAGACTGACCGGCAGAGCAAGAGGGCCCGCTACGGAAACCGCCGACCGAGCCTGCCGACTTGCTTGCGTGGCCCCCTCACCGCTCGGCTGCCATCGCCGAAACCGCACGCATCACGTCCATCACCTGCTTGCGGGTGGCGTCCAGCGTACCGCTGTTGTCGATGACGAAATGCGCTCGGGCACGCTTGTCGGCGTCCGGCATCTGGCGTTCGGCCAGGGTGGCGAGCCGATTCGGGCTCGAGCCGCCGCGCTCGGCGAGGCGGGCGCGCTGGACGGCCGGCGTGGTGGTGACCACGACCACGGCATCGACGCGCGCCTCGCCACCCGTCTCCAGAAGCAGCGGTACGTCGAGCACCACCACCCGCCGCCCCGCGGCCGCAGCGGTGGCGCGAAAGCGATCCTCGACTTCGCGGACCAGCGGATGGACGATCGCTTCCAGCCTGGCCAGCGCCCGCTTGTCACCGGCGACCCGGGCGGCTAGCGCGGCATGGTCGACCGCCCCGTTCGCGGTCACGCCGGGGAAAGCGGCTTCAACGAGCGGCACAGCGGCGCCGCGATAGAGATCGTGGACGGCGCGATCGGCGTCGAAGACGGCGGCTCCCGCTTCGGCGAACATCGCCGCTACCGTCGACTTGCCCGTCGCCAGCGATCCGGTGAGGCCGAGAACCAGCATCAACGCTGCCTCCCCTCTGGGCGGGCGGCCCCGATCATTCGATCGCCCCTTCTTTCCGCAGAAACCGGAGCAGCGGCAACAGCGGCAGCCCGAGGATGCCGAAGTAGTCGCCGTCGATCTCGTCGAAGAGCTGGATGCCCGGCCCCTCGATCTGATAAGCGCCCACGCTCGTCAGCGCCGCGGTGCCGGTGCGGGCAAGGTGGCCGTCGATGTCGCGATCCGACAACGGCCGCATGGTCAGGCGTGCCGTCTCGCGGTGATGCCACACGATCGCGCCGCCGCGTGCTGCGGCGACTGCGGTATGCAGGCGGTGGGCGCGGCCACCAAGCCGCGAGAGCTGCAGGCGCGCCTCCGCGAGGGTCGCGGGCTTGGTCCAGCGTCGTCCGTAGAGGTCGAGCATCTGGTCGGCACCGATGACGATCGCGTCCGGCATATCGCGGCCGACGGCGAGCGCCTTCTCATCCGCCAATGCATCAGCGATCTCGGCTGCCGGCGCTCCCCCCGCAATCAGCGGGGCTTCGACCGCGCGTTCATCTATGGTTGCGGGTCTCGCCGTGAATGTCAGCCCGGCGTCGGTCAGCAGCCGAACGCGCGTCGGGCTGGCCGAGGCAAGGACGAGGTCCACCATTCATCCCTCGAGGCTATGCATTGGCCTTGTCGAGCGCGGCCTGCTGCAGCGTCATGATCGCGGTCGAGGTTTCCTCGATCGATCGGCGGGTAACGTCGATCACCGGCCAGCCATGGCGGGCGCAGAGTTTGCGCGTGAAGGCGATTTCCTTCGCGACCGCCTGCTTGTCCGTATAGGCCAGGTTGGGCTGGGCGGCGTTGAGGCTGAGAATGCGGTTCTGGCGCAACTGGATGATGCGCTCGGGCGAGGCCACCAGGCCGACGACCAGCGGCCGGGTGACGGTTTCCAGTTCCTCAGGCAGAGCGATGTTGGGAACAATTGGCACGTTGGCGGTCTTGATGCCGCGATTGGCGAGATAGATCGAGGTCGGCGTCTTCGAGGTGCGACTTATCCCGAGGAGGATGACGTCGGCGTCGTCGAGGTTGCCGGCGAATTGCCCGTCGTCGTGCATCATGGTGAAGTTGAGAGCGTCTATGCGTCGGAAATATTCGGTGTCGAGCACGTGTTGGGCGCCGACGCGGCGTTCGCCAGGGCTGCCGATATAGGACTGCAGAAGCTGCAGGATCGGCTCGAGCACCGAGACGCAGGGTAGGCCGATGCGCCGGCAGGCGGCCTCCAGGTGCTCGCCCAGGGAGCGGTCGACAAGCGTGTAGAGGACGATGCCCGGGCGCTGTTCGAGCTCTCCAATGACGTGGTCGAGCTGTTTGGTGGTACGGACCATGGCGTGCACATGCTCGATGGCCCGGGTCTGGACGTATTGCGATGCCGCGGCGCGCGCAACCGTGATCAGCGTTTCGCCGGTGGCATCGGATATCAGGTGGAGATGAAAGAAACTTTCGCGGCTGTTCACGCTGTCATCCCCTGCCCTGTTGAGCGTTATTGGAAAAGGTGCCAGTGAGCCTGCATGGTGGCGCGACTCTCCATGAAGTCCGCGAGCCGATCAACAGATGACGAGTGTCGTGGTCGGAATCCCGGTGGCGTGGTGACAGCACGTGAATCTCGCCCCACGCATAATTATTCACGTCTTATCAACAGGTTGTGCTACCGGTTTATCGGCGTCATGGTCCCCGCGACGTAGGAAACTCGCTACATCTGGCTCCGTCCCCCGTATTCATGGCAATAGGTGGTTGGGTCCTCCACACCTTGAGACGGACAATCCGTAGCCGATGGGAACGTGGGGATGGGGTGGCGTGACGGCAATCCACGGTCCAAATGAAACAAAAAGAAGATTCATTCCTGAGTCATTCACCTCATAGCGTGCAGGGCGTATCACGTCTTCCAGGTGTTCGCCGCGTTCTTGACGGTGCGATTATCACGCCACCGCCGGTCTGGTTGATGCGTCAGGCTGGTCGCTATCTGCCGGAGTACCGTGCGTTGCGGCAGAAGGCGGATGGGTTTCTTGATCTCTGCCTTAATCCCGAGTTGGCAGCGGAGGTGACGCTGCAGCCGGTGAGACGCTTCGATGTCGATGCGGCAATCCTGTTCTCCGACATTCTCGTCGTACCGCTTGCGCTCGGCCGCGAGGTAGCGTTCATCGAGGGGGAAGGGCCGCGACTCGATTCGATCGATGAGGCGAGCATCGATGCGCTCGATCGTGCCCAGGTGAGCCGGCGGCTGCAGCCGGTGTTCGAGACCGTGGCTTTGGTGCGTCAGCGTCTCGATCAGGGCAAGACGCTGATCGGTTTCTGCGGAGCACCGTGGACGGTGGCGACCTACATGATCGGCGGGCGCGGCACGAGCGATCAGGCGACGGCGCGGTTGTTCGCGGCGATGCAGCCGGCGGCGATGCAGCGGCTGGTGGATGTGTTGGTGGCGGCTTCGGTCGACTACTTGGTCGGGCAGATACGGGCCGGGGCGGATGTTGTTCAGATTTTCGACACATGGGCAGGAGTGCTCGATGAGGAGGGGTTCCAGCGCTGGTCGGTGGTGCCGACAGCGGAGATCGTTAGGCAGGTGAAGGATGCCGAGCCAGAGGCGCGGATCGTTGGGTTCGTCAAGGGGGCGGGGTTGCGAGCGGAACAGTATGTCGAAGCGACTGGAGTCGACGGAATCGCCGTCGATTGGACGGTGCCGCTTGCCTTCGCGCGCGACCGGCTGCAGCCACGGGCTGCTGTTCAGGGCAATCTCGATCCAATCATCCTCGTCGCCGGCGGCGATGCACTTGACCGGGCGGTTGATCGGATCCTCGCCGCGCTCGCGCCGGGTCGGTTCATCTTCAACCTTGGTCACGGAATTGTCCCCGAGACGCCGGTGGCGCATGTCGAGCGGCTGGTTGCGCGGGTGCGGGGCTGGACGGGCTAGTCGCGGGCATGTCTTCGACGACCAGTAGGATCGTGCGGGCCGGGGCGGGGCTGGCGATCACGGTCGTCATCGTCGGTCTGCTCTTCTGGTGGCGACCGTCGGGCCTCTACCTCTGGCTCAAGGCGTTCCACGTTATCGCGGTGATCGCGTGGATGGCGGGGATGCTCTACCTGCCGCGGCTGTTCGTTTACCACGCGGGCGCGGAGCCCGGATCGGCGCAGTCCGAGACCTTCAAGGCGATGGAGCGGCGGCTGCTCACCGTGATCATCAACCCGGCGATGGTGGCGACCTGGGTGCTGGGGCTATGGCTGGCATGGGACGGGGCTTTCTGGGCAAGCGGGTGGTTCCACGCCAAGCTCGGCCTGGTGGTGGCGCTGTCGGCGCTCCACGGCTTGTTCGCCGGCTGGGTGCGGCAGTTCGGGGATGACCGCAACACCCGTTCGGTGCGCTTCTACCGGATCGTTAACGAAGTGCCGACGGTGATCATGATCGCCGTCGTGATCCTGGTGGTGGTGAAGCCGTTCTGAGGCCGCTTCAGCCCTTGCCGTGGCTCGGCTGAACGATTATCTTTGGGCAACCGCACGAAGCAGACAGGCACCAGCCCCCTTGACGGGCCGAGATGCCGGGCCGGCCGCGATCGTGCTTGGCCAGCTCCAAGTTCTGCACTCTCCCCCTTTTCCCCCCCGCTTTTTCGCGTGCCGGAACCCAAAAGAGAATCCGAATCCATGCAGGAAATGAAACTACAGGACCTCAAGGCCAAGTCGCCGACCGAGCTGTTGGCCTTCGCCGAGGAGTTCGAGGTCGAGAACGCGAGCACGCTCAGGAAGCAGGAGCTGATGTTCGCCATCCTCAAGCAGCTCGCGACCCGGGAAACAGACATCATCGGCGAAGGCGTGGTCGAAGTGCTGCAGGACGGCTTTGGCTTTCTGCGTTCGCCGGACGTCAACTACCTCGCCGGGCCCGACGACATCTACGTGTCGCCGTCGCAGATCCGGCGCTTCTCGCTCCGCACCGGCGACACCCTGGAGGGCCAGATCAGGAGCCCGAAGGAGGGCGAGCGCTACTTCGCGCTGCTCAAGGTCAACACGATCAACTTCGAGGATCCGGAAAAGACGCGCCACAAGGTTCACTTCGACAACCTGACGCCGCTTTATCCGACCGAACGGTTCCGGATGGAGCTCGAGAACCCGACCGGCAAGGACCTGACCGCGCGCATCATCGACCTGGTGGCGCCGCTCGGCAAAGGCCAGCGGGCGCTGATCACGGCGCAGCCACGCACCGGCAAGACGGTCATCCTGCAGAACATCGCCCACTCGATCGCCGCCAACCACCCGGAGTGCTACCTGATCGTGCTCTTGATCGACGAGCGGCCCGAGGAGGTCACCGACATGCAGCGCTCTGTGAAGGGCGAGGTCATCTCCTCGACCTTCGACGAGCCGCCCTCGCGCCACGTGCAGGTCTCTGAAATGGTTATCGAAAAGGCCAAGCGCCTGGTCGAGCACAAGCGCGACG
>CAYTXI010000044.1:0-20193 GCA_964441935.1 uncultured Bauldia sp. | reverse complement strand
ATGTTTCCCTCCGCCGCCTCGATCTCCGACAGGACCGCCTTCAGCCGCTCTTCGAACTCGCCGCGGTACTTGGCCCCGGCGATGAGCGCGCCCATGTCGAGCGCGAGCAGATGCTTGTCCTTCAACGACTCCGGCACGTCGCCGTGGACGATGCGCTGCGCCAGCCCCTCCGCGATCGCCGTCTTGCCGACGCCGGGGTCGCCGATCAGCACCGGGTTGTTCTTCGTACGTCGCGACAGCACCTGGATGGTGCGGCGGATTTCCTCGTCGCGACCAATAACCGGGTCGAGCTTGCCCTCGCGCGCCTCATCGGTCAGGTCGCGCGCATATTTCTTCAACGCGTCGTACTGGCTCTCCGCCGAAGCCGAGTCGGCCGTGCGCCCCTTGCGGACTTCCTCGATCGCCGCGTTGAGGGTTTGCGGCGTGACTCCGGCGTTGCCGAGAATCTTCGCAGTGTTGGCGTCTTTTTCGATCGCCAGTGCCAGCAGCAGCCGCTCGACCGTGACGAAGGAGTCGCCTGCCTTCTTGGCGACCTTCTCTGCGGTGTCGAACACCTTGGCCGTTGGCTGGGCGAGATAGAGCTGCCCGCTACCGCCGCTCACCTTGGGCAGCGCCGCGAGCGCCTGCTCGGTCGCGGCCAGCGCGTCGCGGGCGCGCCCGCCCGCCCGCTCGATCAGCCCCGCCGCCAGGCCCTCGGGGTCGTCAAGCAGCACCTTGAGCAGGTGCTCGGGTGTGAACTGCTGGTGGCCCTCGCCGATCGCCAGCGTCTGCGCCGATTGCACGAAGCCGCGGGCGCGCTCGGTGTATTGCTCGAAGTTCATCTCGCCTCCTTCCCGGGCCGGACCCGCGGAAAAGCGCTTCCTGCCCGAATGACCCGGCTGAGATAGGTGCTGCCGGCGGGTATCGGAAGGTTCCTCCCGCCCCCGGCGGCTCTGCCGGCCTTTGGCAAACGTTAACATCGCCGGCCGAAAATCGCGCGTCGGGTCTGGCGAGGACGGGGAAAAGCATGGCTGTCAGGACGGTTGCCGAACCCAGCCGCAATCAGGCCTGGACCGCGGCGCTGCCGTTCTTGGTCGCGGCGGTCGTTTATCTCGTCCTCCTTGCGGTCGGCGCGAGCCTCCTAAACGACCCGGACATCTTCTGGCATGTGGTGGTCGGCAATTGGATCGGGGCCCACGGCTTCCCAACCGGCGATCCCTTCTCGTTCACCTTCGCCGGCGAACCATGGATCGCCAAAGAATGGGCGTCCCAGATCGTCTTTTCTCTTGCTTACCGTCTCGGCGGCTGGCCGGCGGTCGTCGTTGTCGCTGCTGCAGCGGTCGCGCTCGCCTTCGCCTTGCTCACTCACTTCCTCCTGGACGGGCTGGCACCGCTGCCCGTCATCGCGTTCCTCGCCGTCGCATTCGTTCTGGCTGCGCCCCACATCGTCGCGCGGCCGCACGTCCTCGCGCTTCCGGTGATGGTCGCCTGGGTTGGTGGCCTCTTTCGGGCCGTCGACCGCGACACGCCACCGCCGTATGCGTTGGCTGCGCTGATGGTGGTGTGGGCGAACCTCCACGGCGGCTTTACCCTCGGCGTCGTGCTCTGCGTCGCCGCCGCGCTCGACGCGGTGTTTGGCGCCCAACGCGGGAGCGGCTTCCGGCTGGCCCGCGGCTGGATCGGTTTCGTGGTCCTCACCGTCGTCGCCGCGATGGCGACCCCCTACGGTCCGCGATCGATGCTCGTCACTTGGCGCATCCTGAGCCAGAGCGAGGCGCTGTCTCTCATTTCCGAGTGGCGGCCGGCGGACTTCAGCCGCATCGCCGCGTTCGAGGTCGTCCTCTTGGCCGGCGTCGGGCTTGCCCTGTACACCGGCTTCGTTCTCCGACCGGTCCGCATCCTCGTGATCCTCGGGCTCCTGCACCTTGCGCTGTCACTACAGCGCAACGGTGAGGTGTTGGGGATGGTTGCCCCACTGGTACTGGCGGGCCCGATCGCCCGCCAGTTTCCCGCGCTCCGCTCCGAGCGCGAACCGGGCGCGCCCCGATGGGGTCCCGCGCTCGGCGCCGCCGCTCTGCTCGGTGCGGCGACGGTCGCCGCCGTCATGACCGTCGGGTACCGGCCGGGGCAGCTGATCACACCCGCCGGCGCCGTCGAGGCGATCAAGCGAGTCGAAGCCGGCCCGGTCCTAAACAGCTACAACTTCGGCGGATACCTGGTGTTCGCCGGCGTCCCGCCATTCATCGACGGGCGCACGGAGCTCTACGGCGGTGCCTTCACCGCGCGCCACCACCGGGCGGTGACGCTCGCCGATCTCGACGATTTCCTGAAGCTGCTCGACCAGTACGGGATCGGCGCAACCCTGCTCACGCCCGGAACGCCGGCCTTGGCGCTCCTCGACAGGCTGCCCGAGTGGCGGCGCCTCTACGCCGACGACGTCGCCGTCGCGCATATCCGGGTCCCCCGGGAACTGCTCGACGCGCATTAGGCCCCGGCGGCGCCTACGCCGTCGGCCGAACGTCGATGTGCCGATCGTTGGGGAGGTGGTGTCGGACCGGCTCAGTCGTCAGCCTGGCCCGATTCAATGGCGCGCGTGTCCTCGTGGCCGCCGCCCTCGCCGCGCTCCTGGCGGTCACGATACGGACGCCGGCGCCGGAAGTTGCCGCCGTGGCCGCCGCGCTCGCGTCCGCCGCCCGGCTCGGCCGCCGCCCCGCCGTCGCCACGCTGCGACGGCAGCTCGGCTCCGTTGACGTAGGGTTGCGGTTCGGACAGGCCGAACGCGGGCTGACCGCCCTGCTGGCGCTCGCCTCCCGAACCGTTGCCGCGGCCCTCGCGGTTGTCCTCGTCGTCGCCGTCGTCGTCGCTGCGTACGACCGGCTGCGGCTGCGGCATCTGCGCCTGGGCAGCGGCGACGATCCTGTAGTAGTGCTCGGCGTGCTGGAAGTAGTTTTCCGCCCCCACGCGGTCGCCGGACGCTTGCGCGTCGCGCGCCAGCTGGACGTATTTCTCCGCGACGTGGAGAGCCGTCCCGCGGATCTTCACGTCACCGCCGTTGCTCTCGTACGAACGCGACAGCGGACTGGGTCCCTTGCGGTTGCGTCCGCGCATTCTCTTACCTTGCTGTCCTTGCCTCATCGCTGGTTCTCTTGATGTAACGATACAGTTCGCAATGCGTCGCCCGCCCCTACCGCGGCAGCCGCCGGGGCACGAGGGAACGAAACGGTGTCCGGCACCGCCGGACCGTCATTTGGTCCTGTCGACTGTGTTCACCCGGTCACGGTTTCCCAAGCGGGATGCTCCCGCCAAGCCCGGCCTGTCCGAACTGAAATATCGGTCCGAACATTCGGACGCCTAAAGCTCGCGTTCGCTCGGCTGCCGTTTTCTCAGCGCCCGGCACCGCGAACTCCATCCCCGCGGATTCTGCGATGGACGCGCCCGTCTCTGTACGGTGGCGAGAAACGTAACTGTTCCAAGCGGGATTTCCAAGTGCTTTTTCAAACACGCCGAATCGGCATTAACAGGATCGGAACGGACTATGGCCAGCGCGTGACGACGGCAACCCTGTCGATCCCCGCAAGGTCCGGTTCGAGCCTGGCCGCCAAACGCGCAGCCGCAGCGAGCGCTCGAACGGCCTCGCCCTGACCAGCCCCGATCTCGATGAGCGCCGCGCCGTCCTCGCTCAGAACACCTGGGAGGCACGACAGAATCACCCGAATCGCCTCGAGACCGTCTCCACCACCATCGAGGGCACGCCCCGGGTCGTGATCTCTCACCTCGGGAGCGAGGCCAGCGATGGCGTCGCTCTGTATGTAGGGAGGGTTGGCGACGATGACACCCACCGGAGCGGCCACCGGCTCAAGCCAGTCGCCGACCACGAAACCTGCCCGGCCCAGCAAGCCGAGCCGCCGGGCATTGTCGCGAGCGGTGGCGACCGCTTCCAACGATATGTCCGTGCCGAGGCCCTGTGCGTTCGGCAACTCCGACAGGAGAGCCAGCAGGATCGCCCCGCTGCCGGTGCCAACGTCGACGATCCGGACCGCCGCGTCCCGCCCCCATCGGCGTTCGACGAGGCCGAGCGCAACATCGACCAGCGTCTCGGTCTCGGGACGCGGCACCAGGGTGGCCGGCGTGAGCTTCAGGTCGAGGCCGTAGAACTCCTTGTGGCCGACAATGCGCGCCACCGGCTCGCCGGCGATGCGGCGCTCGGCGAGCGCAACAGCCGCGGCTTCGATCTCGGGCCCGACCGCCCGCTCGTCGTGCAGGATCACATCGCCGGGGTCGCACCCAAGCACATGGGCGACCAGCAGCCGCGCGTCGAGGTCCGGCGTGCCCTCGCGCCCGGTCTCAACGAACGCTTGCCTGAGCCGCGCCGCGATCTCTCGGCGGAGCGCGGCGATGGTGAGACTCACGTCCGTTCGTTCGCTCACCGCAACCACTGGCACCATCCCCGCGAGGTAGTCCTCACACCCCCTCCGCCGCCAAGAGGCTGGCCTGGTGATCGGTCACGAGTGCATCGATGACCTCGTCGAGTGCCTCTCCGGCGAGCACCTGGTCAAGCTTGTAGAGGGTGAGGTTGATGCGGTGATCGCTGACCCGGCCCTGCGGAAAGTTGTAGGTGCGGATGCGTTCCGAACGGTCGCCAGTGCCGACCTGGCCGCGCCGCGCCGCCGCCCGCTCGCCCTCGGCCTTCTCGCGCTCGATTTCGTAGAGGCGCGAACGGAGCACCTTCAGCGCCTCGGCCCGGTTCTGGTGCTGCGAGCGCGACGTCGCCGTCACCACGATGCCGGTCGGCACGTGCAGCACGCGCACCGCCGAATCGGTGGTGTTTGCGTGCTGGCCGCCGGCGCTCGACGCCCTCAGCGTATCGACCCGGATATCCTCCGGCCGGATGTCGACGTCGACGTCCTCGGCCTCCGGCAATACCGCCACCGTCGCCGCCGACGTGTGGATGCGCCCGCTCGCCTCGGTCTCCGGCACTCGCTGCACCCGATGCACCCCTGACTCGAACTTGAGCCTGGCGAACACCCCCTTGCCGGCAACGTCGGCGATAATCTCCTTGAATCCGCCGACGTCGCCGTCGCTTTGCGACAGCACGCGCACCTTCCAGCCTTTGAGTTCGGCGTAGCGCTGGTACATGCGGAAGAGGTCGCCCGCGAAAAGCGCCGCCTCGCTGCCGCCGGTCCCGGCGCGGATCTCCAGGATCGCGCTCTTCTCGTCGGCGGCGTCCTTGGGGATCAACAGCCGCCGCACGGTCTCGGTCAGCTCCTCGATCTCTCTGTCGAGGCGCTCGCTTTCCTCCTCGGCGAGCACCGCCATGTCGGGGTCGTTGACGAGCGCGTTGACGCCTTCGCGCTCCGCTTCCAGCGCCATGAGGTTGACGATCGCGGCATAGACCGGCTCCAGCTCGGCGCGCTCGCGGCTGAGCTTGACCAACGTGTTGCGGTCGATCGGCTGCGACAAGCGCTTGTCGATGGCCTCCACGCGGGAGACGAGGGCGGCGATCTTCTCTTTGGGCAGCATATTAGATGGTATCACGGCCGCCGGCGGCTGGCGTATCCTGGAGGGTCCGCGGCCGGCGCTACGCTAATGTGGGATGCCTTCGCGCTGTGCGAAAGCGGCGAGTGCCGGCGTCAGCGAATCCTCGCCCGAGCCTTCGTCGAGATAGGCCTCGACCAGACGCGCGATCAAACCGGCGTCGAGCGCCAGCGTCATCGCCTTGACCGGGCCGATCGCCGCCGCCGACATCGACAGCGACCGGTAGCCGAGCCCGATCAGCGCCATCGCCGCTAGCGGGTTTCCGGCGAGTTCGCCGCAGAGCGCCACCGGCATGGTCTCGCCGCAGGCGCTGACGATCGAGCGGAGCGCCCTCAGGAAGGGGCGCGACAGCGGGTCGAACCGGCCAGCGACCAACATGTTGCCGCGGTCGCTGGCGGTCATGAACTGCAGGAGATCGTTCGAGCCGACCGACACGAAGTCGGCAACGCCGGCGAGCCGGTCTAGCTGCCACAACATCTGCGGCACCTCGATCATCGCGCCGAGCATCAGCGTCTTCGGTTCGCTGCGCCCGTGTCGGCGGAAGTGGGCGATCTCGCGGTCGATCATCTGACGCGCCAGGCGCACCTCGTTGAGCTCGGTCACCATCGGCAGCATGATGCGCAAGTCGCGGCCAGCCGCCGCACGCATCAGCGCCCGGAGCTGCGTGCGCAAGAGTCCCGGCCGGTCGAGCCCGAGGCGGATCGCCCGCCAGCCCATCGCCGGGTTTTCCTCCTCGGCGGTCCTCAGGTACGGCAGCACCTTGTCGCCGCCGACGTCGAGCGAGCGGAAGGTGACCGGACGCGGGTCGGCCGCATCGAGCACGGCGCGGTAGAGCGCCTCCTGTTCTGCGAGCTTCGGCATCTTGGCCGCGATCATGAACTGCAGTTCGGTGCGAAAGAGGCCGATCCCTTCCGCGCCCGACTCTTCCAGATGCGGCAGATCGACCAGGAGCCCGGCGTTCATCGTCAGCGTCACCCGCACGCCGTCGCGGGTGATCGCCGGTTTAGCGCGCACCAACCGGTACTGCTGCTGGCGCTTGGCGCGAAACCGGACCTTCTCGGCATAAGCCGATTCGACGTCTGGGTTGGGCCGGAGGTAGACCTCGCCGGTCTCGCCATCGACGATGATGGCGTCGCCGTTCTCGACCAGCGACACCACGTTGGCGACGCGGCCGGCCGTGGGGATTCCGAGCGCTCTCGCAACGATCGTCGCGTGGCTGGTCGGCCCGCCCTCCTCCAGTACCAGACCACGGATGCGCTCGCGGCCGTAGTCGAGGAGTTCCGCCGCGCCCATGGTGCGTGCGACGATGATCGCGTCCTTGGGCAGCGCCTCCTCGCCCGGCCCGTGCGGCTCCTTCATCAGCACGCGCAAGAGCCGGTTGGTGAGGTCGTCGAAGTCGTGCAGCCGGTCGCGCAGGAACGGGTCGGTCTGGCGTTGCAGGAGCGCGCGCATGTCGTTCTGCACCTTCTCGACCGCCGCTTCGGCCGACAGCCCGATCCGGATCGCCTCGTGCATGCGCCGGACCCAGCCGCGGTCGTAGGCAAACATGCGATAAGCCTCCAGCACGTCGCGATGCTCGCCCATCTCGGCGATGTCGTCGCGCGACAGCATGTCGTCGACGAACAGCCTGAGGCCGGCGATCGCCTCGTCGAGGCGTTTGATCTCGACGCCGACGTCTTCTGCGATCAGCGCCGTCACCACTACACGCGGCTCGTGCAGCACCGCGTGGCCGAGGCCGACGCCCTCGCCGAGCCCGACCCCGGTGAGTGCGATCGGACGCTTGAGATCGAGCTCCGCACCCCTGCGCGCCAGGCCCGCCAGCTCACCGACCGCAATCAACTCGGCCAGCACCATCGCCGTCGTCTCGAGCGCCTCGACCTCCTCCTCGTGATAGGTGCGGTGCGCCTTGTTCTGAACGACAAGCACGCCGAGCGTGCGCCCGGCCCTAAGGATCGGTACGCCGAGGAAGGAGTGGTAGATTTCCTCGCCGGTCTCCGGCAGGTAGCGGAAGGCCGGGTGCGTCTGGGCGTCCGGGAGGTTGAGCGGGCGCGCCTGCGCCGCGATGGTGCCGACCAGTCCCTGCCCGACCCTGAGCGAGACGTGGTGGATGGCTTCGCGCTTGAGGCCCTCCGTGGCGTAGAGCTCAAGCACGCCGTCAGCGTGCAGCACGTAGACCGAGCACACCTCGGCCACCATGTTGGCCGCGATCTGGGTAACGGTCTTGTCGAGCCGGGCTTGGGCGCTGATCGGCTCCGCCATGACCTCGCGCAGGCGGCGGAGCAGAACGCGCGGCCCGGGGGGTGGACCCCGCATAATCCGCTATCTCCGGGGACGCTTTTGGCGGCTAGCCTATGACCGCCGGCGCCTGGCGGCGCGCGCGGGCGCGCCGGTCAATCGTTGTCTAGCCCGTATAACGAATGCAAAGTCCGTACCGCAAGCTCGGTGTAGGGCGCGTCGATCAACACCGATATCTTGATTTCGGACGTCGTGATCGCCCGGATGTTGATGCCCTTGGCCGCCAGCGCCTGGAAGCAGTCCGCCGCGACCCCGGCGTGGCTGCGCATGCCGATGCCGATCACCGAGATCTTGGCGATCTCGGTGGAGCCCTGCATGACCTGGTAGCCGATCGCCTCGCGGGCGTCTTCCAGCACCCCGCGCGAGCGTTCGTAGTCGGCGATCGGCACGGTGAAGGTAAGGTCGGCGAGCGTGCCGTCCTCCGAGATGTTCTGGACGATCATGTCGACGTTAATGTTGGCGGCCGACAGCGGTCCGAACACCGCAGCGGCGACGCCGGGCTTGTCGGCCACACGTCTGAGCGAAATCTCGGCCTCGTCCTTGGAGTAGGCGATGCCGCTGACGATCTTCTGTTCCACGATCTCTTCCTCGTCGCAAATCAGGGTTCCCGGCGGGTCGCCCGCGTTGGGCGCGTCCGGATCGTCGAAGCTCGAGCGCACGAAGATCCTGACGCCGTGCACCATGGCCAGCTGGACCGAGCGCACCTGCAGGACTTTGGCCCCGAGTGACGCCATTTCCAGCATTTCTTCGTAAGAGATTTTCGACAGTCGGCGCGCCTTCTGCACGATCCTTGGATCGGAGGTGTAGACGCCGTCGACATCGGTGTAGATGTCGCAGCGCTCCGCGTGGACCGCCGCGGCGAGCGCTACCGCGCTGGTATCGGAGCCGCCGCGGCCGAGCGTGGCCACCCGGTTGTCTGGGGCGACCCCCTGGAAGCCGGAGACCACCGCTACCTGGCCGGCGGCGAGCCGCCGGATGACCACCTCGCCGTTGATCCCGGCGATTCGCGCCGCCCCGTGTGCGTCGTCGGTGCGGATCGGTATCTGCCAGCCCTGCCAGGAACGCGCGTCGACGCCGATCGCCTGCAGCGCAATCGCCAGCAGTCCGGAGGTGATCTGCTCGCCGGCGGCGACCACGGTGTCGTACTCGCGGGCGTCGTGGATGGCCGCCGTCTCCCGCGTCCACGCCACGAGCTGGTTGGTGGTGCCGGCCATCGCCGACACCACCACCGCGACCTCATGGCCGGCCGCGACCTCGCGCCTGATGTGGCGGGCGACGTTGCGGACGTGCCGGATGTCGGCGACCGAGGTGCCGCCGAATTTCATGACGAGTCGTGCCATTATCCACTTGGTCCGCCGGTCGAGCGGGGCCCCGCGCTAGAAGGCGCGCCTTCATACCGGCTTGGCCTCCGGGCCGCAACGGCGTGCGACTTGCGCTACACTTGCCGGCGATGCCCCGCCGCTCGCCCCAACCGACCACCGTCGACCCGTCCGAGATCGCCCGCTTCGCCGCGCTCGCCAAGCGCTGGTGGGACGCCGACGGCCCCATGCGGCCCCTCCACCGGCTGAACCCGACCCGCCTCGCCTGGCTCAAGGGCGAAATCTGCAAGCGCTTCGGCCGCGACGCCAAGGACGCCTCCGCCTTGTCCGGCCTTCGCGTTCTGGACATAGGCTGCGGCGCCGGCATCCTGTCGGAGCCGCTGGCCAGGATGGGCGCCGCCGTCGTCGGCATCGACCCGTCGGACGAGATCATCGCCGCGGCGCGTCTGCACGCGGCGGAGGGCGATCTTGCCATCGACTACCGCGCGACGACGGCAGAGGCCTTGGCCGAGGTCGGCGAGCAATTCGACGTGGTGACGATCCTCGAGGTGGTCGAGCACGTGACCGATGTCGAGAGCTTCGTCGCCACTGCCGCGTCGCTGGTGAAGCCCGGCGGCCTGATCGTCGCCTCGACCATCAACCGCACCATGAAGGCGTTCTTGCTGGCGATCGTCGGCGCCGAGTACGTCCTCGGCTGGCTGCCACGCGGCACCCACACCTATGACAAGCTGGTGACGCCGTCGGAACTCTCCACCGCCCTCCGCGCCGCTGGGCTGACGGTGATGGCCGAGACCGGCGTCATGTACGCCCCGCTAGCGGACGAATGGCGGCTGACCACCGACATGGACGTGAATTACATGATGGCCGCGACGAGTCCGGCCGCCACGAGGCGGAGTCCTCACCGTCACCGCGGCGCATTGGAGCCACGGCGGCGGTGAGGCATTTGACCCTCCCCCGCGCGACGCAACCGGCACCCCGGCCGACGGCGGCGCGTCGGCTGGGACTGACCGCTACTTGGCAGCCGCCTCGACACCCATGAGCGGTCCGAGTTCCTGCTTGAACGTCTCGAAGTCGACCTGGAGGCCGTTGAGCATCGTGCTCCAGTAGCGTTCCGTCGCCGCCACGGCGACCGCCTCGCCGATTTCCTCGTCGGTCGCTCCCGCCTGCCGCGCGGAGGCGGTATCGGCCCAGATGCAGTAGACACATGGGATCTGGGACACGACGGCGAGCGCGATCAGCGCCTTGGTCTTGGCCGGCAGCGCCGTGTCTTCGCTGAACTCGAGCGCCTTCAGTTGCTGCCAAGCGCCGGCGAACCCGGCCTTGGGCATTTGCTGCAGGAACGTTGGCACGGACCCGAACGTCTGTTCGACGTCGTTGATGGCCGCGGCGTAGGTATCGTCCTCGGCGTTCGCCGGACCGGCGGCAAACGCGGCGCCGGCGAGCAACCCCAACGAAACCAGGAGTGCAGGAGCAATCGTCTTCATGGTGCCTTCTCCTCAGTCAGACCGCCGGATGGACGGTGTGTTCAATGGCCCGGCGGTGTAGGCTGAGCTTCCGGATTTCGGCTCGGTTCGGGAATACGCCGACCGGCGTAGGACAGGGCCCCCATGGAGAAACTGACTGCTACCGACTTCCGCAAGGTATTGGACGCAATAGAGATTCTCGGCAACGACCTCGATTATTCGACCTTTCCCGAGCGCGTTGTTGATGCCATTCAGACCGTGGTTGACGTTGACCTGATCAGCTACAACGAGGTCGACCCCACGGACGGAACGAGCCGGTTCGTCCTGCGACCGGACATTGCCGGGATGGCGCCGGAGAGCACTGAGTACGCGGCCCTCGCCCGCCGCTATGCCCACCACCCGATCGTTGCCCAAGGAATAAGTCGAACCGCGGATGCCACGCTCGCGGCCTTCGTCGACCGCTTGCGGTTGCTCGGCATGGTCGGCAACTGCTGCGGCGAGGCCGAGCTCCGGCTCAACCTCGGCCTGACGGTTGCGCACTCCAGGACGCGCATGGTCGGGATCGCGATCAATCGCAGCGTGCGTGATTTCGACGATCGCGACGCGGCATGCCTGGAAGCGCTGAAACCCCACATTGTCTCAGCCTATCGACACGCCCGGCGGACGGCCGAGACGACAAGGCTGGAGCCGGCGACAGACCTGTCGACGCCTGCCCCACCGCTCACGCGACGCGAGAGCGAGGTGCTCTACTGGGTATCGATGGGCAAGACGAACCAGGAGGTCGGCACCATCCTCGGAGCGCGGCCGCTGACGGTGAAGAAGCATCTGGAGCACATTTACGACAAGCTCGGCGTGCCCAACCGCACGGCCGCCGCGCGGATGTCGCAGCAACTGCGGCCGGCCTGAGCGCGGCCCGTCTCGTCGAGACGTAGCGCTGGAACTACTCCGCCTCCACCGTCACCGCCGTTCCGAACGCCAGGATCTCGGCCGCGCCCTGTGCGATCATCGATGTGGTGAAGCGCATGCCGACGACCGCGTTGGCGCCCATGCCTTCGGCGTCCCGCATCATGCGGTCGAGGGCTTGCTCGCGCGCCTCGGCCATCAGCTTGGTGTATTCGGTGACCTCGCCGCCGACGAGGTTGCGCAGGCCCGCCACGATGTCCGATCCGATGTGTCGCGCCCGGATGGTGTTACCGCGCGCGACCCCGTGAACGGCGGTGATCCGGTGGCCCGGCAGCGATTCCATTGTCGACAGGATCATCGGCCGGTTCCTATTTGTCGACGTTCTTCTCGTAGTAGGCGTCCTCGGCGTTCGCCATCTTCTGCCGAATGACGCCGACAATGAGATACCCGACAACGACGATAACGACGAGGCCGATCAGGCCAAAGGGCCACATCGCCACGAGACCGACAATCGCGACCGCGGCCCACGCAATCGCCAGCGCAACCACCAGCCACAGGGCGACGGTATCGAGCTTCATGAACGGCCGCCTCCGCTATTCCAGGGAAATGACGACCCGCTCGCCCTTGCGGTGATCCTCGATCTCCACGAGGTTGCCGTGAGCCTCCGGGTTCTCCGAGAGTTTGATGACTTCCTCAAGGTCGATGCCCTCGTCCCTGAGGGCGCTGACCGCCTTGTGGGGAATGAGGTTGGAAGCGATCTTCAATACGCCACCAGGAATCGTCACGGTCGTCGCGAGGTCCTGTTTGTCGCCTTTGAACACCCGAATCTTCAAGCTCGCCATCGCCTAATCCTCCGCTGAGGTCTCTGTCACCCATGTGGGGAGCCCCGGCTTCGACCGCAGCCCCTGAGTCGTAGCAATCGCAAACTGCCCTCTCCCCGGTGGGGAGAGGGCTTTGAGCCTTAGCGAACCGAAGGTGAGCCTGGGCGAAAGGGGTGAGGGGGCTGTGACCTGTTCGGATAGGGCAGAACCCCCTCACCCGGATCGACCCTCACGCTCGTTCGGCTCGATCCGACCTCTCCCCACCGGGGAGAGGTGGAAGGTCACCTGTGACGTCGGTGATTCGCGCCCAGTGCGCGGGCAAGTGAATATTGGTTCAGCCTAGTTCCGGTCTTCCGGCAGTCTCGGCAGCGGCTGGAAGGCGATGCCCTCCTCGGCGAGCCCCTTCGCCTCCTCGGTCGTGGCCTCTCCGTAGATGCCGTGCGGCTCGACCTCGTTGTAGTGGATCTTGCGTGCCTCCTCGGCGAAGCGGTCGCCGACGTAGTCGGCGTTCTCCTTGACTTTTTTGCGCAGTTCCTTGATCGCCTCGCGCAGGGCCGCGTGGCGCGGGTCGGACGAGGCAAGCGTCATCGTATCAGCGGTCTCTCTTTCGCTCGCAGGTTCATCGCGCGGCGTCTTTTCCACCGCGACCTTTTCGGAGCGCTTGGCCCCGGCAACCGCCGGCGCCATCAGCGCCTTCTCGACCGCCGTCGAGCCGCAGAACGGACACTGGTTCTGGCCCGCCGCCGCAGTGCGGTCGTAGTCGGAACTCGACCGGAACCACGCTTCGAATTCGTGGTCGCGATCGCAGCGGAGCGCATAACGGATCATGTCACGACACCGATTTCAGCCGCGGCCGCGTCTCTGCCGCGGGGGTGAATGGGCGATCGTCGGCGAGCGCCGGGAGCCGCGCACGTACGGTCGCGCTCATCGTCGGGTCGACGTCCGCGAGAATCAGGCCTGGCTCGCGTCCCGCCTCGGCGAGGATCTTGCCCCACGGGTCGACAATCATCGAATGCCCATAGGTTTCCCGGCCGTCGTCGTGACGGCCGCCCTGCGCTGCAGCGATCACGTACGACCCGGTCTCGATCGCCCGCGCCCGGACGAGGACGTGCCAATGGGCCTCGCCGGTCGTGCGGGTGAACGCAGCCGGAACCGCGATCACCGACGCACCCGACTGTGCCAGCGACCGGTAAAGATAGGGGAAACGAATATCGTAGCAGATGGTAAGCCCCAGCCCCGCCCACGGCAGCTCGGCCACCGCCGCGGCGGCGCCCGGTTCGTAGAGCTTCGATTCGCGATAGCTCTCGCCGCCGTCGAGATCGACGTCGAACATGTGGATCTTATCGTAGCGCGCCACGACCGACCCGTCGGGCGCGATCAGGAAGGCGCGGTTGGCGACCTTGTCAGCGCCGAGCTTGATCGCCATCGAACCGATATGCAGGTGGATGCCGAGCTCCCGCGCCAACGCGCAGAACCGCCCGAGCGACGGATCGCCTTCCTCCGGGTTGATCGCCGCGAGCAACCGCCGCCGGTCGCGGTCGAGCACCGTGGTCATCTCCGGCGTCAGTATGTATTGGGCGCCCGACGCCGCCGCCTCCCGGATCAGACGCTCCGCGTCCGCCACGTTCCTGGCGACGTCAAGGCCCGTCTGCAGCTGTACCGCGGCGGCGCGAAACACTGTCATCACAACGACTCCAAGCGATATCCTAGAATATCGGTCAAAGCCGACCGCGGACAACCCGCGCGAACACGAGCACGTCGACTGCTCTTGCCCCTGCCCGCAACAAGGCCCGGGTGACGGCCTTGGCTGTCGCCCCGGTCGTGTAAACGTCGTCGACGATCAGCACGCGCCGGCCGGAGACCGCCGGTTTCTCTGAGCCGGGAACGCGGAAGGCGCCGCGCACGTTGCGGTCGCGCTCCGTCGGCGACAGCCCGAACTGCTGGACCGTGGCGCGGATGCGAGCGACCGCGGCCGGCGCCACCGGCTTGCCGGCGCGGTCGGCCACGATTTTCGCCAACAGCGCCGACTGATTGTGACGTCGCCACCACAGCCGCCAGCGATGCAGCGGAACCGGCACGATGACTTCGGCGTCCGCGACCACCTCGGCACCGACCCGCAGCATCCAGTTCGCCATCCACCCGGCGAGTTCGAGCCGATCACGGTACTTCAGCCCGTGCACGAGCTGGCGCGCGACATCTTCGTAGGTCGCGACCGCCCGGCAGCGATCGAACGGCGGGGGATCGGCGATTGCTTCGGCCGACAGCGCCCCATCCCCGAGTTCGTAAGCGAACGGTATGCCAAGCCGGGCACAGTACGGCGCCTCGATCAGGTTGAGACGCGACCAGCACGCCGCACAGAGCGACCCCTCGCTTGCCGTCCACGCGTGACAGGAAAGGCACTGCGGCGGCATCGCCAGGTTGGTGGCATGGCGCGTGAGTGCGGTGACGCCCTTTCGAACGCGGGCGACCGGCTGCAAGCGGCCGTCGATGCGGGCCTCCATGAACATAGTCTAACGCATCGTCCCCTTTGACTGAATTGCCCTGCGACCTGTATCCCCGGCCCGCGAGTGACCGGGTCGAGGCGGCAACCCGCGCGGGACTTTGACGAAGCCCATTGGCGGCCCATAACTTGGCCGCCATGGCCGGACCGCCCGTCGTCTTCGACCCGATTGCCCTCGACGCCCGCCGCCGCCGCGCCTTGCGGCGCGCCAGGCCCGGAGCCGCGTTCTTGCTGGAGACCGCGGCTGACGATCTGGTCGACCGGCTGGCGGCGGTCAAACGCCGCTTCGCGCTCGCCGCCGACGTCGGCAGCCCTCTGCCGCTCCTCGCCGAGCGGCTGATCGGGTCCGGCCAGGTCGACCGGATCGTGCGCGTCGACCGGCTCGTCCAGGCCCGGCCCGATATCGTCGGCGATTCGGAAGCCCTGCCACTGGCGCCCGCGTGCTTCGACCTCGTCGTCTCGCTGCTGTGGCTGCAATGGGCGAACGACCTGCCGGGTGCGCTCGCTCAGATCCGCCGCGCGCTCAGGCCCGACGGGCTGTTTATCGGCGCCTTCCTCGGGGGCGACACGCTGAGCGAGCTCCGCGAGGCGCTGACTCGGGCGGAGGCCGAAGTAGCCGGCGGCGCCGCGCCGCGCGTCGCTCCCTTCGCCGACGTTCGCGCTGCCGGCGCGCTCCTCCAGCGCGCCGGATTCGCCCTCCCCGTCTCCGACCAGGACCGGCACGTTGTCCGCTACCGCTCCATCCTCCACCTGATGCGCGACCTCCGCGCCATGGGCGCCACCAACGCGCTTGTCGAGCGCGACCGCCGGCCGCTTCGCCGGGCCGTTGTCGTTCGCGCCGGCGAGATCTATTCCGAGCGCCATGCCGGTCGCGACCGGCGGATCGCTGCGACGTTCGATTTCGTCTGGTTGTCTGGCTGGGCGCCGCACGAGAGCCAGCAGCAGCCGCTGAGGCCCGGCAGTGCACGGGCACGCCTGGCGGACGCGCTCGGCGCCGTCGAACGCCCCGCCGGCGAGAAAGCCGGCCGCTAGCGGTCGAGCATCATCAGATCGTGTCGGGGGTCGCGCTCTTGCGCGATCGATCCCGTGACGACCTGATCGACCTCGACGGCCACGGCGCCCGTCACCGTGTCCGCGTCACGCGCCTTGAGCCCGCCGAACAGGATCAGACCGATCCCGATCAGCGCCACGGCGATCGGCACGAACGCGGCGATCGGCGTGCGCCGCTGATCGCTGTCGCCGACCTGGGGCGTTACGAGCAAGGTCAGATCGTCTCGGTATTGGGCGGTCATCGTATCGACCTTGTTTGGCCGTCGACCACTCGACGGGCCAGAGAGAATTGTCAGGCAGTTCTATAAAAGATCGATTAACGCGGGGATCAGCGGCTCGTCGGCCGGCGGCATCGGGTAGCTCCTGAGGTCGCCGGGCTTGACCCATTTCAGCGCCTGTCCCTCGCGCGCCGTCGGCGTCCCCTGCCAGCGCCGGCAGACGTAGAGCAACATGACCAGGTGGAAGTCGTCGTAGGTGTGACTGGCGAACGTGAGCGGCGCCAGGCACGCGGGCGGCACCTCGACCCCGAGCTCCTCCTTCAGTTCTCGGATCAGCGTCGCCTCGGGCACCTCGCCGTCCTCGGCCTTGCCGCCCGGGAACTCCCACAGGCCACCCATGACCTTGTCCGCCGGCCGCTGCGCGATCAGCACGCGCCCGTCGGGGTCAACCAGAGCGCAGGCGACGACGAGGACGGGATTGTCGTTTCTCACGACCGGTAGTCGGCATTGATGGCGACGTAGTCCTTGGTGAGGTCGCAGGTCCACACCGTGTCGCGGCCCTTGCCGATGCCGAGGTCGACGGTGATCGCGATCTCCGCCCGCTTCATGTAGGCGGAGGCCACCGCCTCCGAATAAGCAGGGTCGCGCTCGCCACGCACGGCGACGCGGGTGTCGCCGAACCAGATCGCGAGCTTGTCGCGATCGGCCGGCTCGCCCGCCTTGCCCACCGCCATGACGATGCGCCCCCAATTGGCGTCCTCGCCGGCGATCGCCGTCTTGACCAACGGCGAGTTGGCGATCGATAGCGCCACCCGCCGCGCCGACCGCTTCGAGACAGCGCCGCTCACCGTTATCGCCACGAACTTTCGCGCCCCTTCCCCATCGCGCACCACCTGGTGGGCGAGGTCGCGGAGGAGATCGTCGATGGCCTCGCGGAACGGCCTGAGGCGGCGGTCGCGCGCCTCGGTGATCTTCGGCGCTCCTGCCGCCCTACCGGTTGCGAACGCCAGCAGCGTGTCGGACGTCGAGGTGTCGCCGTCGACGGTGATGGCGTTGAAGGTGTCGCGCACCGCGCGGTTGAGGACGCTCTGCAGCGCCGGCGCCGCGATCGCCGCGTCCGTGGCGACGAACGCCAGCATCGTCGCCATGTCGGGCGCGATCATGCCGGCGCCCTTGGCGATGCCGTTGAGGGTCACGCCGGCGCCGCCGAGGAGCGCCCGGCGCGTCGCCACCTTCGGGTAGGTGTCGGTGGTCATGATGGCGCGGGCAGCGTCGATCCATGGCGTCGGCTTCGCCCGCGCCGCGGCGTCCTCGACCACGCCGGCGAACTTCGACGGGTCGAGCGGCTCGCCGATCACCCCGGTCGATGCGAGAAACACCTGGCCGGGCCGGCAGCCGACCGCCCTGGCGGCGAGCGACGCCGAAATCCGAGCCGCCTCGCGCCCCCGCTTGCCGGTGAAGGCGTTGGCGTTGCCGGAATTGACCAGCAGCGCGCGGGCCGTTCCCGACCTGAGCGCCGCCCTGCACCAGTCGACGGGCGCCGCGGCGCACTTCGATTGGGTGAATACGCCCGCCACCGTCGTCCCCTTGTCGAAGACGACCAGCAGCACGTCGGTGCGGTTAGCGTACTTGATTCCCGCCGCCGCGGTCGCCAACCGGACGCCGTCGATCGCCGGCATGTCCGGCAACGACCTCGGCGCCAGCGGCGAGACCGACGTCATGACAGGGCCATGTCGCCGTCCCAACCTTTGGTCATTGAGCGTCTGCCGGGTTCGCCTCCGTCTCCGGCTCGGCAACCGGCACCACCTCGATGGTCGCCTCCGCCCGCAGGGCGTTCATCGCCTCCTCGAAGGTCGCCGCCATCAGCTGCTGCTGGATTTGCCGCGCCTCCTGCGCGAACGTCGGCGGCGGCTCCTTGCGCGTCTCCTCTGACTTGATCACGTGCCAGCCGAAGTTCGTCTGCACCGGTTCCTTGGTGTATTCGCCGACCTTGAGTGCGTAGGCTGCGTCCTCGAACGGCTTGACCGTCCGGCCGGGCCAAATGAAGTCGAGGTCGCCACCGTTCGCGCCCGATCCGTCGAGCGACTTCTCCTTGGCGACCTCCGCGAAATCCGCGCCGGCGTCGAGCTCGGCGATGATTTCCTTCGCCTCCTCCTCCGTGGCGACCAGGATATGGCGCACGTGCACTTGGTCGGCGGGCACGAACGCGGCCAGCTCCTCGTCGAATTCCGCGCGCACGGCTTCCTCGGTGACTGCCGCGACGAACTTGCGGCGCAGGAACTCGGCGTATAGCGCCTGGTCCTCTACCAACGCCAATCGCGCCGCCACCGGCGGGTCCTCGTTCATGCCGGCCTGTTTGGCCGCTTTCGCGCCGAGCCGTATGTTGACGATAAGGTCGATCAGGTTGGAGCGCAGATCGCCCGGCATCCGCGGCAGCTCGTCGCGAAATTCCTGGGCGGCGACCGCCAGGTCGCCTTCGGTGATCGGGTCGCCGTCGACCCGGGCGACGACCGCGTCCCCGGCGGTCTCCTGAGCCGATGCGACGGCGCTGCCGGCGAGCCCGGCAGCGACCGCGACGACGAGCGCGAGCGCGGTGCCGCGCGGTCGAATTCTGGCGATGACGGTCATGAAATTGTCCGGTTGGGCTTGTTTCGTGGTGTGATCGACGCCGCCCAAGGGCCCTGCGGACGGCGAAACGGTGATGGCGCTGGCGCCGTTGACATCGAGTCGACCGACTCTTATCTGTCAGCAGGCTTCGCGTCCAGAACGCTTTGAATCTCTAGCGGCGGCGGCCGTTTGACCACCTGCCGGAGCGGCCGCATTGAAAGCGATGTTTCCGGCCAAGCACCCCGCTATCGACGCGCGATTTGGAGCTGAAGGATCGTTCTGATGGCTGCCCTCGGCTCCCTTGCCCGCAAGTTTTTCGGTTCTTCCAACGAGCGCCGCCTGAAGACCTACGCCCCGAGCGTCGCCAGGATCAACGCTCTTGAGCCGGAGGTCGCCGCCTTGTCGGACGCCGACCTCCGCGCCCGCACCGACGATTTCCGCGCCCAGGTCGCCGCCGGCACCCCCCTCGACGATCTCCTCGTTCCCGCCTTCGCCACCGTCCGCGAGGCCGCCAGGCGCGCCCTCGGCCAGCGTCACTTCGACGTCCAGCTCGTCGGCGGAATGGTCCTGCACGAGGGCTCCATCGCCGAGATGAAGACCGGCGAGGGCAAGACCCTGGTCGCCACGCTGCCCGTCTACCTCAACGCGCTCGCCCGCAAGGGCGTCCACGTCGTCACCGTCAACGACTACCTCGCCAAGCGCGACGCCGAGTGGATGGGCGCCATCTACAAGTTCCTGGGTCTCACCGTCGGCGTCATCGTTCACGGTCTAGACGACCACGAGCGCAAGGCGGCCTATGCCTGCGACGTCACCTACGGCACCAACAACGAGCTCGGCTTCGACTATCTGCGCGACAACATGAAGTACGATCTGGCCGCGATGGTCCAGCGCGGCCACGTCTACGCCATCGTCGACGAGGTCGACTCGATTCTTGTCGACGAGGCGCGCACGCCGCTGATCATTTCCGGCCCGCTCGACGACCGCTCCGAGCTCTACAACACCATCGACACCTTCATCCCCCACTTGACCGAGGAGGACTACGAGGTCGACGAGAAGCTGCGCACGGCCACGTTCACCGAGGTCGGCACCGAGAGGCTCGAGCGTGTGTTGGCGGACGCCGGCATGCTCAAAGGCGAGTCGCTCTACGACGTCGACAACATCACGGTCGTCCACCACGTCAATCAGGCGCTACGCGCCCACCGCCTGTTCACGCGCGACAAGGATTACATCGTCAAGAACGGCGAGGTCGTGATCATCGACGAGTTCACCGGCCGCATGATGCCCGGCCGGCGCTATTCGGAGGGCCTGCATCAGGCCCTCGAGGCCAAGGAGCACCAGCCGATCCAGCCGGAGAACCAGACTCTCGCCTCGATCACCTTCCAGAATTATTTCCGCATGTACGACAAGCTTGCCGGCATGACCGGCACGGCGGCGACTGAGGCCGACGAGTTCGCCGACATCTACGGCCTCGACGTGGTCGAGGTGCCGACCAACATGCCGATG
>CAYTXI010000043.1:0-20335 GCA_964441935.1 uncultured Bauldia sp. | reverse complement strand
GCATCAAGGAGATGGGCGGCGTCCCCGACCTCATCTTCGTCATCGACACCAACAAAGAGGCGATCGCCGTCCAGGAGGCCAACCGGCTCAACATCCCGGTCGCAGCCATCGTCGACTCTAACTGCGACCCAGACAACATCACCTTTCCGATTCCCGGCAACGACGACGCCGGGCGCGCGATCACGCTTTACTGCGACCTCGTCGCGAAGGCGGCGATCGACGGCATCTCGCGGGCCGAGGGTCAAGCCGGGATCGACATCGGCGCGCGTGAAGAGGTCCACGAGCCGGCCGTTCTTGAGGCGGCGCCACCGGTCGACGGTGGCGACATGGCCAACGTCGATATGTCTGCGGCCGAAGCGCTCGAACCGCAGGCAGCTCCTTCGCCGGGCACGGAAGCCGCTGTGGCCCCGGCAGAGCCCGCGCCGCCCACCGGCAGTGCCGACACGCCGCCGCTGTTCGAGGCGCCTGAGGGGGAGCCGGACGACCTCAAGAAGATCACTGGCGTCGGGCCGGTGCTCGAGAGGAAGCTCAACGCCCTCGGGATCACCCGGCTCAACCAGATCGCCAACCTTAGCGACGAGGACATCGCTAGGATCGACACGGCACTCAACTTCAAAGGCCGGATCAGCCGCGACGACTGGATCGGCCAGGCGCAGAAACTGGCCACGGGTGGCTAGTAGCGTCGCGGCCACCAGCGACCGATTTCAGGAAAGCACGTGATGAACATCTCGGCGTCAATGGTGAAGGCGCTGCGCGACAAGACTGGCGCCGGAATGATGGACTGCAAGTCGGCGCTGACCGAGACATCCGGTAACATGGAGGCGGCAGTAGACTGGCTGCGCACGAAGGGCCTGGCCAAGGCGGCCAAGAAGGCCGGTCGCATCGCCGCCGAGGGTGTCATCGCGGTCGCCGCCGAGGGTAAGCGTGCGGTCATAGTCGAGGTCAACTCGGAGACCGATTTCGTCGCCCGCAATCCCGAGTTCCAGAAACTAGCCACATCGATCGCCACGACCGCGCTCGCCACAGACGGCTCGATCACGGCAATCGCAGCGGCAAAGTTGACGGGCGTCGACGCGACCGTCGAAGCGGCGATCAAGGCTGCGATCGCGACCATCGGCGAGAACATCTCGCTGCGCCGGTCGGCGATGGTGACGGTCGCCGACGGCATCGTAGCGAGCTACGTCCACGGGGCGGTGGGGCCGGGGCTAGGCAAAATTGGCGTGATTATCGGCCTGGAGTCCCTGGCGCCGGCGGACAAGCTCGGCCAGATCGGTAAGCAGGTGGCAATGCACATTGCCGCCGCCAACCCGCTCGCCGTTCGCGTTGACGAGCTCGATCCCGCCGTCGTCGAGCGCGAGCGGGCGATCTTCGCCGAGCAGGCGCGCCAGTCAGGTAAGCCCGAGGCGATCATCGAGAAGATGGTCGAGGGTCGCATCCGCAAGTTCTACGAAGAGGCGGTGCTATTGTCGCAGGCCTTCGTCATCGACACTGAAAAGACCGTCGAGGCGGCGCTCACCGCGGCCGCGGCCGACGCCGGTGCCCCAATCACGGTCAGCGAGTTCGTCTGCTTCCGGCTCGGCGAGGGTGTCGAGAAGCAGGAGAGCGACTTCGCCGCCGAGGTTGCCGCCGCCATCGACCCGTGACCCGCGCGCCAGCTTGGCGAGCGACGGTGACAGCCTCGGGGCCATCGTGTATCCGGTTGCCCGTTCGCCTTCTAATCGAGTCGGGATGATGAAGACGTCACGCCGCTTCCAGAGGGTTGTCCTCAAGTTGTCCGGCGAGGCGCTCCTAGGCGACCGGCCGTTCGGCATCGACGAGAGGGTGGTTGACCGCGTCGCCGGTGAAATCGGTGAAGCGGTCGAGCTCGGCGTCAAGGTCGCCGTCGTCCCCGGCGGCGGCAATATCTTCCGCGGCATGGAGATCGCCAAGGGCGGCGGCAACCGCGTCGCCGGCGATCAAATGGGGATGCTGGCGACCGTGATGAACGCGATTGCGCTGTACGCGGGGTTGGAACGCAAGGGCATCGCGGCGAGCGTGTTCTCGGCTGTGCCGATGTCGACGATCTGCGAGACCTTCACCCAGCGGCGCGCCGAGGCGGCGTTTGCCGACGGGCGGGTGCTTCTGCTCGCGGGCGGAACCGGCAATCCCTTCTTCACCACAGATTCCGGCGCGGCACTGAGAGCGGCTGAGCTCGGCTGCGACGCGTTGTTCAAGGGTACCCAGGTCGACGGGGTCTACTCGGCCGATCCCAAACGCGACCGCGCCGCGGTGCGGTTCGAACGGCTCACCCACGCAGAGGTCCTGGCGAAGGGCCTGGAGGTGATGGACGCGGCCGCCGTCGCCCTTGCCCGCGACAACCGTATTCCGCTAATCGTCTTTTCGATCCAGCAGCCCGGCGCATTCGTTGATATCCTCAAGGGCGGCGGTCGGGCGACGGTGGTCGCGGACGACTGAGGCGAGCGGATCCCGGCGTTCTTGGCCGCCCACCGGCCACGCGACGCCAGGCGCGCCGCGCGCGAACAACACGAGGGGATCCGATGGACCTCGCCGACCTGTCGACACGCATGCAGGGGGCTGTTTCGGTGCTGAAGGGCGAACTCGCTGGGCTGAGGACCGGCCGCGCCTCGATCAGTTTCCTTGAGCCGATTCACGTCGAGGCCTATGGCTCGACAGTGCCGATCAACCAGGTGGCGACGATCAGCGTGCCGGAGCCCCGCATGCTCTCCGTCCAGGTGTGGGATAAATCGACCGTCGCGGCCGTCGACAGGGCGATCCGCGAGGCTAACCTGGGCCTCAACCCGATCGTCGAGGGAACACTCCTTCGCATCCCAATCCCCGATCTGACCGCGGAACGGCGCCAGGAGCTGGTCAAGGTGGCGCACAAGTACGCCGAGCAGGCCAGGGTCGCCGTGCGCCATGTTCGCCGCGACGGTCTCGATCACTTGAAGAAGGGGGAGAAGGGCGGCGGCATGGGCCAGGATCAGCAACGTCATCTGGCCGACGAGGTTCAGAAGATGACTGATGAGACCATCGCCGAGATCGACCGGATGCTGGCGGACAAAGAGGCCGAGATCACCCAGGTCTAAACACGCGAGCCGGACAGACGCCATGTCCATCCATGCCGATCAAAGCGCGCTCCCGGCGACTGCGGGCGAAGGCGTCAGGCCGCGCCACGTGGCGATCATCATGGACGGCAACGGTCGCTGGGCGGCAGCGCGGGGCCTGCCGCGCGGCGAGGGACACCGCCGCGGCGTCGAGGCCGTGCGCGAGACCGTGCGCGCGGCGCTTGATCTCAACATCGGCTACCTGACCCTGTTCAGCTTCTCCTCAGAAAACTGGTCGCGGCCGCAGACGGAAGTGGATTTCCTGTTCGGTCTTTTCCGCCTTTACATCCGACGCGACGTAGCCGACCTGCACGCGCGCGGGGTGAGAATCAGCGTCATCGGCGAGCGCCAAGGGTTGCCGGCCGACATTCTGCGGCAGATCCAGGAGAGCGAGGCGCTGACCCGGGCGAACCGCAACCTGGAGCTGATCTTCGCCTTCAACTACGGCAGTCGCGACGAGATCACGCGAGCGGTTCGGGCAATCGCCAGGCAGGTCCGCGAAGGGACGCTCGATCCCGCTGCGGTCGGTGAGGTGACAATCACGCAACATCTCGACACCTCCGCGTTTCCGGATCCAGATTTGGTGATCCGCACCAGCGGCGAGTTTCGCCTCAGCAACTTCTTGCTGTGGCAATCGGCGTACGCCGAGTTGGTGTTCCTGCCCATTCTGTGGCCTGACTTCGGCAAGGAGGCGCTGGAACGTGCGATCGAGGAGTTCGGCACCCGCTCGCGACGATATGGCGGAGTCCAAGCGCGGGGTCGTGCGTGAACGCCAGAGACGCAGCCGGTGGCGCCGAAGCGATGCCTGTCCTGGGTGCTGATTTCGCCTTACGGGTCGCGTCCGCACTCTTGTTGATCGGCCTGGCGCTTCTTGGCGCTTGGCTCGGGGGCTGGACCGCGGCGCTGCTTATCGCCGCCGCTACGGCGGTGGTTCACGTCGAGTGGATCGGATTGACCGATGCCGGGCATCCGGCCGTGGGCATTCTCACCGTGACGATCGTAATCGCGATTGCCGCCGCGGCCGCAGGCTTCCCAGTCACTGGCCTGGTGCTGGTCGCTGCGGCGATGGTCGCGGCCGTCATCACCGGCAGCGTCTGGCGCGCGCTTGGCGTGCTCTACGCCGCAGCTCTCGGTTTCAGCCTCCTCATGCTGCGCGGCGCGCCAGAAGACGGCTTCGAAGCAATCATCGTCCTGTTCGCCGTGGTGTGGGCGACCGACACCGGCGCCTATGCCGCTGGGCGGCTGGTCGGTGGCGCGAAGCTGTGGCCCAGGCTCTCGCCCAAGAAGACATGGGCCGGCGCGGCCGGCGGCCTCGTTGCCGGGATCGTGGCGGGCCTGGCGGCGGCGGCGGCGCTCGGTCTTCAGGTTGGCGGACGGACGGCCTTGTTGAGCGGCGCTCTGTCGGTCGCCGCCCAGGCGGGCGACCTGTTCGAGTCATGGATCAAGCGGCGCGCCGGCGCCAAAGATTCCGGCCGCCTCATACCCGGCCACGGCGGATTGATGGACAGGGTCGATAGCCTCGTGTTCGCCGCCGCGGTGGCGGGCATCGTCGGTTGGTTTGGCGGTGGCGCCGGCCATCTGGCCGCAGGGCTGGTGCGTTGGTGACGGGGAGGGCGGCGATGACCGCGCCGGTCGCTGACCGGCCGCCCCGGCGCATCACCATCCTCGGTGCAACTGGCTCGATCGGCCAGAGCACGCTGGCTGTCATTGCGGAACGCCCGCAAGACTACGTGATCGAGGCGGTCACGGCAGGAACCAACGCGGCAAAGCTGGCCGCCAGCGCGCGCGCGGCCGGTGCCGGCCTCGCGGTCATCGCCGAGCCGTCGCAGTACGGGGAGTTGAAGGCAGCGCTGGCCGGCACCGGCATAGAGGCCGCGGCCGGGGCGGACGCCGTAGTTGAGGCGGCAACCCGCCCGGTCGATCTGGTCGTTGCGGCAATCGTGGGCGCCGCCGGACTCGCGCCAACGTATGCCGCGGTCACCGTCCCTACGCGGATCGCGCTCGCCAACAAGGAATGCTTAGTCTCGGCCGGTGATCTGTTCGTCAGGGCCGCGCAGTCCGCGGGAGTTTCGATCCTGCCGGTTGATTCGGAGCACAACGCCATTTTCCAGATCCTCGACGGGCGGCGCATCGACCATGTCGAGCGCATTGCCATCACGGCGTCTGGCGGGCCGTTCCGCAGTTGGTCGTCGTCAGCCATGGCGGCGGCGAGGCCGGCGGACGCGCTCAAGCACCCGAACTGGTCCATGGGTCCGAAAATCACCATCGACTCGGCAACGTTGATGAACAAAGGCCTGGAACTTATCGAAGCCCATCACCTGTTCGGCCTTGCCGGGGACCGCCTGGATGTCCTCATCCACCCCCAGTCGATCGTGCATGGGATCGTCACTTTCCGCGACGGCGCGATGCTGGCCGGGATGGGACCGGCGGACATGCGCGGACCGATCGCCCATTGCCTAGCGTGGCCAGACCGCAGTCCCGTTCCGGCGCGGCGATTCGACCTCGCGGCCCTGGACGCGCTCACCTTCGAGCGGCCGGACATCGAGCGGTTTCCCGCGCTCCGCCTGGCCCGGGAAGCCCTTGCCTCCGGTGGGTGGGCGACCAATATCCTCAGCGCCGCCAATGAAGAAGCCGTGGCGGCGTTCCTTGCCGGGCGGATCGGCTTCCTTCAAATTGCCGAAATAGTCGAGGAAGCGATTGCGCGCGCGCCTGCGGTGGTGCCACCGCGGGCGGCCGCGACGATCGAGGATGCGATCGCACTTGATCGCCAGGGGCGGCAGATCGCTGGGGCGATCATCGCAGAACGGGCCTCGGCCTAGGGCCAGAAAGGACTGACGGATGGGCTTGGTTGACTGGTTCGGCGGTTTCGGGTCGACGCTCGTCGGCTATGTGGTGCCGTTTCTGTTTGTCCTCACCGTCGTGGTGTTCTTTCACGAGCTCGGTCACTTCCTGGTAGCCAGGCTTAGCGGCGTCGCGGTCAAAGTGTTCTCGATCGGGTTCGGGCCGGAAATCTTCGGCTTCGAGGACCGCAAGGGGACGCGCTGGCGCCTGTCGCTCATTCCGCTCGGGGGCTACGTCAAGTTCCTTGGCGACGAGAACGCAGTGGGCGTCGGCGATCACGCCGCGCTGGCGGCGATGATCCCAGCGGAGCGCGCGCGCGCGTTTGCCGCAAAGGGGGTCGGCGCGCGCGCGGCCATCGTTGCTGCCGGTCCGATCGCCAATTTTCTGCTCGCCATCCTCATCTTCACGGTGGTGTTCAGCGTCTTCGGCCGTGAGGTGATGACGCCTCGGGTAGACAGCGTGGTCGCCGACAGCGTCGCCGCGCAGGCGGGGTTCCAGCCAGGTGATATGGTCATCTCGATCGACGGCAGGCCGATCGACAGCTTCACTGATTTGCAGCGCGTCGTCAGCATCAGCGCGGGCGAAACCCTCGACATCGTCGTGCGGCGAGGCGACAAGGACATCACCCTGACGGCAACGCCCGAGCGCAAGGAAGTCACCGATCGGTTCGGCAATGAACACCGGATCGGCATGCTGGGCATCACGCGGAGCACCACCGGTGCGGACGTCGTCACGGAGCGGTTCTCTGTGCCACGGGCCGCCTGGGTCGCCACCCAGGAAACCTGGTTCGTCACCGCGCGGACGCTATCCTACCTCGGGGCCGTGGTGGTCGGGCGGGAATCCGCCGACCAACTAGGCGGACCGCTGCGGGTCGCTGAGGTTTCGGCCCAGGTGGCGACCCTCGGGTTCGTCGCCCTGGTCAATCTGGCGGCGATCCTGTCGATCAGCATCGGTCTCATCAATCTTTTCCCGATTCCGATGCTCGACGGCGGCCATCTCCTGTACTTCGCGGTCGAAGCAGTGCGCGGACGGCCGCTCAGCGAGCGGGTGCAGGAGATCGGATTCCGAATCGGCTTCGCGGCGGTGGTGGTGCTGATGATCTTCGCGACCTGGAATGACATTATTCATTTGAGTCTGTTGTGAGATTCAGCTTCGATACGTGTCCCCCGCGCAACGCTGGCCAAGAATCTCGCGCCAACGTGGCCCCCGGTGGCTTGCGAGGACCCAAAAAGGCTGCAATCTTGCTGTTATTACGCGATATTGGACGAATCTCTCGGGGGACGGCCGGATCGATTCACGGGCCGGTCGGTGGCAGGTATCTGAACCTCATGAAATCACTGATGATTTTCGTCCGGAGACTAGCACTCGCGGCGATCCTGGCAATCGCCGCGTCTGGTGCGTCCGTGGGGCCCTTGTCCCTGCTGGGTGCCGCCGAAGCCGCGGTAGCCTCGAGCATTTCGGTTGAAGGTAATCGGCGGGTCGAGGCGGACACCATTCGGGCCTACATCACAATCAAGCCAGGCCAGCCCTACAGCGCCGCGGATGTCGACGAATCCGTCAAGGTTCTTTACGAGACCGGCCTGTTTTCGGACGTGTTCATCGCACAGAGAGGCAGCGTTCTCGTAGTCACGGTTGCCGAAAATCCAATTGTAAACTCGGTTATATTCGAAGGCAACAAGAAGATCAAGTCGAACATCCTGGTGCAGGTCGTCACGGTAAAGACTAGGGGCGTTCTCACTGATGCAAAATTGCAGAGCGACATTGCTCGTATTGGGGAATACTATCAGCGTAGTGGCCGTAGTCTTGCTCGCGTCGACGCCAAGGTGACGGAGCTCGGCGAGAACCGGGTCGATGTGGCCTTCCTGATTGACGAAGGCGAGCGAACCGGCGTCGCCTCGATCACGTTCATCGGCAACAGCGCCTTCTCGTCGTCCCGTCTTAGCCACGTGATCACGACGCGCAAGACAAACTGGTTGAGCTGGCTCAACAAGCGCGACATCTACAGCGAGGAGAAGCTGAACGCCGACGAAGAAGCGCTGCGCCGTTTCTACCTTGAGCACGGCTACGCCGATTTCCAGGTGTTGCAAGCGACGGCAGACTTCGACCAGGCCAGCGGCGAATATCACGTGAGTTTCACAGTGGACGAGGGCCCGAAGTACACCTTCGGCGAGATGAACATTGATTCATCGATTCCCGGCGTCGACCCGGCCGCGCTGGCCGGCTTCATCGAGACGAAATCCGGCAAGACTTTCGATGCTACTAAGGTTGAGCAAACCGTCGAAGCATTAACCATCGAATTGTCGCGCTTGGGCTATGTGTTCGCCCAGGTCCAACCGCGCGGCGACCGCGACTACATTAACAACATCATCGCCATCACGTACGTGATCGACGAGGGCCCGCGGGTCTACATCGAGCGCCTTGAGATCGTAGGCAATACCAAGACGCGCGACTACGTCATTCGGCGTGAGTTCGAGATCGCGGAAGGCGACGCCTACAACCGCGTATTGATCGATCAAGCCGAACGGCGGCTGCGCGGCCTCGGCCACTTCGAGACGGTGCAGATCACGACCCGGCCGGGGTCGGCACCGGACAAGGTGATCGTCGTGGTCGACGTCAAAGACCAGTCGACCGGCTCGTTCTCTGTCGCTGCAGGGGTTTCGACCACGGAAGGCCTGATCGCCGAAGTCGCCCTGGAAGAAACCAATTTCCTGGGCCGTGGCCAGATCGTCAGGATCTCCGTCGGCGGCGGGCAGAACGAACAGACCTACAACTTCTCCTTCACCGACCCCTATTTCCTGGGTTATCGGGTCTCGGCCGGGTTCGACGCGTATCGCACAGTCGCCAGTTCGTCGAGTTCGCGGCCGTTCGGTAACACCACCACCGGGGGCGGTCTCAGAGTCGGCTTGCCGCTCAACGACAAGTTAGACCTCCAGCTCAATTACAAGATTGCGCAGCAGGATCTGACCGGCGTGGCTGCTTGTGCACCGCCTGTCACAGTGACGGGATGCTACTTCCCGGTGTCGGCGGCCGGAACCAGCAGCAGGCTGACGTCGTCGGCCGGCTACGCGCTGGTCTATTCGACGATCGACAATTTCACTCTGCCGAACGAGGGCGCCCACGCCAAGTTCAGCCAAGACTTCGCGGGTCTCGGCGGCGCCCCCGCATACATGAGAACAGTCGCCGATGCGCGCTACTACCACCCGATCGGCTCGAAGACGGACATCGTCGGATTGCTCAGGGTCGCCGGCGGCAACATCATCGGCCTCGGCAAGCCGGTCGCGATTGCGGACAACTTCTACAAAGGCGGCGAGACGATCCGTGGCTTTGCGCCATTTGGCTACGGTCCGCGTGACGCGACGTGCGGAGGCGGGGCCGGCTGCGGCATGGCCATCGGCGGGAAGAACTTCTGGGTGGCGTCCGCAGAGGTCCAGTTCCCTCTGCCGGCGGTACCGCCGGACTTCGGCTTGCGTGGCGCGTTGTTCGCCGACGCCGGGATGCTGTGGGGCTACGACACCGCATCGATTACTGGCGCCGCGACCCCCACGACCGGCACGGGCGGCATCCGCTCCTCGGTCGGCGGGTCGATCCTGTGGGCCTCGCCGTTCGGTCAGCTGAGGGTGGACTTCGCCAGGGCGCTGTCGAAGGCGAGCTACGACAAGACCCAATTCGTGCGGATCGGGGCCGGCACCACCTTCTGACACGGCGGATCTGTCTGTTCCTGACAGGCACGGCCGGCACCTCGTCGCCGGGTCGTTGACGTGTGCGGACGGCTCAGGCGAGTCCCTAAACGCTCCAACATGATCGACAATTCCGACGAGATCGGCCACAACGTCGCCGCCGGCGGACACGGTTGCCGCCGCATGTGGCGATAGGGGAGGTGAGCGATGGATGGCACGGCGCCACCGCTGCAGACGTTTGATATCCAGCGCCTTTATCAGCTCCTGCCACACCGCTACCCGTTCCTGATGGTGGACCGCATCGTCGATGTTGACGGCGATGATTCGGCGGTGGGCATCAAATCCGTGACCATAAACGAGCCGCATTTTGCCGGGCACTTTCCCGGCTTGCCGATCATGCCGGGGGTTCTGCTGATCGAAGGCATCGCCCAAACTGCCGGCGCGATCTGCGCCGCAGCACGCGGTCGGAGCGGTTCCTCAATAGTCTATTTCATGACCATCGATCAGGCCAAATTCCGCAAGCCCGTGGTTCCCGGCAACGTCGTCGAGTATCACGTGCGCAAGGTGCGTCACCGGCGCAATGCCTGGAAGTTCACCGGCGAGGCCCGGGTCGATGGCGTTACGGTGGCCGAGGCCGTCGTCAGCGCCATGATCGCGGACGAACAGTTGCCGGTATGACAAAGGTTCATCCGACGGCGATCGTCGAGGATGGCGCGCGCATCGGCGCCGACGTGTCGATCGGCGCGTTTTCTATCGTCGGCAGAGAGGTGACGGTCGAGGACGGGGTCGCGATCGATGCCCATGCGATCCTTCGCGGACGGACCACGGTCGGCACGCGGACGCGCATTGGGCCGTTCGCGGCGATCGGCGGAGAGCCGCAAGACGTGAGTTACAAGGGCGAGGATGCGGGGATCGCGATCGGCCCGGATTGCATCATCCGCGAGTACGTCACCATCCACAGGGGCACGGCCAAGGGCCGTGGCATGACTACCGTCGGAGCCCGCTGTTTCCTGATGATCGGGTCGCACGTCGCCCACGACTGCATTGTTGGCGACAACGTCGTCCTGACCAACCACGCAACGCTCGGCGGTCACACGGATGTAGGCGAACATGCCATTCTCGGAGGCCTTGCCGCGGTGCAGCAATCGACGCGGGTCGGCGCGCACGCGTTTGTCGCAGGGCTCACCGGGGTGACCCGGGACATCGTGCCCTTTGTCATGGTGACCGGCTACCGGGACTCACTTGGGGGGATTAACGTCATTGGCCTCAAACGGCGCGGGTTCGACCGCGACACCATCCACGCCCTGAGAGCTGCCTACGACGCGTTCTTCTTCACCTCCGGACCGCGCGCGGAGCGTATCGCGAGGTTGAGCGAACGCTTCGGCGGCGTGGCCGCCGTGCGCAAGTTCGTGGACTTCCTTCGCGCGACCGGCGACCGGCCTCTGAGCCTTCCGCGCCGGCGACGGGCCGAAGAGAAAGCATTGGACAGCGCGTGAACGGCTCTGGCAGACCCGCTGGTGGCGATCCCCTGACAATCTTTGCGGCGGGCGGACCGCTGCCGGCCCACGTCGCTAGAGCCGCGGTGACGGCCGGGCGTCCGGTGTTCGTCGTGGGCCTGGAGGGGACGGCCGACGAGGAGCTGAAATCGTTCCCGCACGAGATGGTGAAATGGGGCCAGATCGGCCGCATGATGGAGCTTGTCGCCGCCCATGGAACCCGCGACGTTGTCCTTATCGGCACGGTCGACGCGCGGCCTGATTTCAGCGCCGCGCAGGTCGACGTGGGGGCGCTCAGGGTGCTGCCGCGGATCATGTCGATGCTTGTCGGCGGAGACGATACGGTTCTCAGCGCTTTGGTGCGGTTGTTGGAGGATCAGGGCTACACCGTCCGCGGCGCTCATGAGATCGCGCGGGATCTCGTCGCCCAACCGGGTCGGGTGGCCGGGCCGCGGGCCGACGGTACGGCACTCGCCGATGCCGGCCTCGCATGGCGCTCGGCGCGGCTGATCGGCGGGCTTGACGCCGGCCAGGCGGCGGTCGCCGTGCACTCGCGGGTCGTGGCGCTGGAGGGAGCCGAAGGCACCGACGCGATGGTTGTACGCGTCGGCGATCTGCGCCGGAGCGGTCGGGTCAAATGGTCGGGCAGGGCCGGCGTCCTGGCCAAATGCACCAAGCCGCAGCAGGACATCCGCGTCGATATGCCGACGATCGGAGCGCAGACGGTGGCGAATGTCGTCGCGGCCGGGCTTGCCGGCATCGTCATCGAGCCCGGGCGCGTTATGATCGCCGACCGGGAGGAGATGGTCGGCGCGGCGCGGCGGACGGGTACGTTCGTCATTGCTCAGGCGTTCAATGACCCGCCGGGTGGGGAATGAACCCGTACGAGCCCACGCGAGGTGGCCGTCCGTTCACCGTGTTCATCTCCGCCGGCGAGGAGTCCGGTGACTTCCTTGGTGCCAATCTGATGGATGCGCTCGCCGACCGTCTCAACGGTCAGGTCCGCTTCGTCGGAATCGGCGGCGAGCACATGGCGGCGGCTGGACTGCGGTCGTTGCTCCCATTGGAGGGAATCGCGCTGCACGGGTACTCCGCGGTCGTCGCCCGACTGCCCAGTCTGATCGCGCGCATTCGCAGGACCGCTTCAGCAGTGACCGAGGTCGATCCTGATGTTCTCGTCCTGATCGATGCCCCGGCCTTCAACCTCAGGGTCGGCAAGATCGTGCGCCGGAACAACCCGGCGATCGCGATCGTCGATTACGTTTCGCCGACGGTATGGGCCTATTTTCCCTGGCGGGCAAAGCGGATGGCGAAGTTCGTCGACCACGTCCTGGCTATCCTCCCGTTTGAGCCGGCCACACACCGCGACCTTGGCGGGCCGCCATGCACATTCGTCGGCCATCCTGCCGCCGAACGGCGCGACCTGCTGCGCCCTGAGCCGGGCGAGAGGAGCCGGCTGGCGAACACGGAACGGCCGATCCTTTTGGCCTTGCCGGGAAGCCGCCGTGGCGAGATCGCGCGTCTCATGCGTCCGTTTGGCGAGACCGTGGCGCTGGTCAACGAGCGGTTCGGGCCGGTGCGGGTGGTGCTGCCTACGGTTTCCCATCTGGTTGCGGAGGTTCGCGAGCGCGCTGCCGAATGGCCGGTGGCCCCGCAAATCGTCGTTGGCGCAAATGCCAGATACGCGGCCTTCCGCTCAGCTCATGCCGCGCTTGCCGCCTCGGGCACGGTGACGCTGGAGCTGGCGTTCGCCGGCGTGCCGATGGTCGTCGCCTACCGGATCGATCCCTTGGCCAGGCTAGTGAAGCACGCCCTGCGGGCGGCCGGCCTTCTGCGGCGCGTTTTCACGGCACGGTCCATCGTCCTCCCAAATCTTATCGTCGATGCGAACGTTGTCCCGGAGTTCGTCGACCGCGACAGTCATCCGGAGCGGCTCGCCGAGGCGTTGATGCCGCTCCTCGAGGACTCGCGGGAGCGGTCGCGCCAGCTTGCCGCGTTCGATCGAATCGACGATCTGATGGCACTCAATGACGGCACACCCAGCAGCCGGGCGGCCGAGACGGTTATCGAGACCGTGCGACGGCACCGCCTGCACGCGGCGCTGGAGCGGCGGCCGGCGTCGGGCTGAACGTCAACGACGTTTCGAAATCGGCACGTAGTCGCGGCGGGTGGCGCCGGTGTAGAGCTGGCGCGGACGGCCGATCTTCTGCGAGGGATCTTCGACCATCTCCTTCCACTGGGCGATCCAGCCGACCGTGCGGGCAACCGCGAACAGGACCGTGAACATCGTCGTCGGGAAACCCAGCGCCTTCAGCGTGATGCCCGAATAGAAATCGATATTGGGGTAGAGCTTCTTTTCAATGAAATAGTCGTCGGTGAGCGCTATGCGCTCCAGTTCCATAGCTACCTCGAGCAGGGGATCGTCCTGGACGCCGAGCTCGGAGAGCACCTCGTGGGTGGTCTGCTGCATGATCTTGGCGCGCGGATCGTAGTTCTTGTAGACCCTGTGGCCAAAGCCCATCAGGCGGAACGGGTCGTCCCGGTCCTTGGCACGGGCGACGAATTCCGGAATCCGCTTAGTGGTGCCGATCTCCTGTAGCATGGAAAGCGCCGCCTCGTTCGCGCCGCCGTGGGCGGGACCCCACAGGCAGGCGATGCCGGCGGCGATGCATGCGAATGGGTTGGCACCGGACGAGCCGGCAAGCCGCACTGTCGAGGTCGACGCATTCTGCTCGTGGTCGGCGTGGAGGATGAAGATCCGGTCCATCGCTCGCGCCAGAACCGGATTGACCTTGTACTCCTCACACGGGACGGCGAAACACATGCGCAGAAAGTTGGAGGCGTAGTCGAGCGCGTTCAGCGGGTAAACGAACGGCTGGCCGACGTGGTACTTGAAGGCCATCGCGGCGATGGTCGGCATTTTGGCGATCATCCTCAGCGAGGCAACCATGCGCTGGTAGGGGTCCGAGATGTCGGTGGAATCGTGATAGAAGGCGGACATCGCGCCGACAACGCCGCACATGATTGCCATTGGATGGGCGTCGCGGCGGAAGCCGGTGAAGAACCGGTTTATCTGCTCGTGGACCATCGTGTGATAAGTAACCCGGTGGTCGAAATCGGCCTTCTGGGCCGGTGTCGGCAGTTCGCCGTAGAGAAGCAGGTAGCAGGTCTCGAGGAAGTCGCCGTGCTCGGCAAGCTGTTCGATCGGATAGCCGCGGTAGAGCAGAATGCCCTCGTCGCCGTCGATGAACGTGATCTTGGAGTCGCAGGCCGCGGTCGATGTGTACCCTGGGTCGTAGGTGAAGTGCCCGGTCTCGGTATAGAGCGCGCCGATGTCGATGACGTCGGGACCGACGGTGCCCTTGCGGACCTCGAGATCCCAGCTCTCATCGCCGATAGTCAGGCGCGCCGCATCCCCGGGCGTTGCGCGTTCGTCCATGCTGCTGACATTGGCCATGGCCGCACACCTCTGGTCGTCGCCTTCTTTGGAATATAGGGCGCGGTGATCTTATTTGTTGCGGCGCAACAAGTCCATGTATCGGCACCGGTTGGCTGAATAGCGTCAGTTCGCCGACTGGTCGGCGATGCGGGCAAGGCTCTCGTGGCGACCGAGGACGGCGAGAACGTCGAAGATGCCGGGCGAGGATGTGCGGCCGGTAAGGGCGGCCCGCAGCGGTTGGGCGATCGCGCCGAGCTTCAGCCTTTCCGCTTCGGCGAATGCCTTGAGTTCGGCTTCGAGGGCGGCGGCAGACCAGTCGGCGACCGACGCCAACCGCTCGCCGGCGTGTGCGAGGATCTTGCGCGCGTCCCGATCGAGCAGACCGGCGGCCGCCGCGTCGAGGTCGAGCGGACGCTCGGCGACGACAAATCCGGCACGGTCGATCAACTCGACCAGTGTCTTGGCGCGATCCTTGATGAGCGGCATCGCAGTGGTGAGCCGCGCCAGGCGCGTTTCGTCGAGCGTCGCCTGGAACTCGGCGCCGCCAACAAGATGGGGCAGGACTCTACGCAGCAGCGCCATCAATGCGGTGTCGTCCATGCCCCGGAGGTAGTGCGCGTTGAAGCTCTCCAGCTTGGCGGAATCGAAGCGGGCGGCGGCGCGGCCAATGCCGTCGAGATCAAACCAGGCGATCATGTCGTCGTCCGACATGATCTCATCGTCACCGTGCGACCAGCCGAGGCGAGCGAGGTAGTTGCGCAAAGCCTGGGGCAGGAACCCCATGGCGCGGTAAGCGTCGACGCCGAGCGCACCGTGGCGCTTCGACAGCTTGGCGCCGTCGGGACCGTGGATCAGCGGGATATGCGCCCAGACCGGCGTTGGCCAGCCGAGAGCGTCGTATAGGATGATCTGACGCGCGGCGTTGGTCAGGTGGTCGTCGCCGCGGATGACGTGGGTGACGCCCATGTCGCGATCGTCGACAACCACGGCCAGCATGTAGGTCGGGCTGCCGTCCGACCTCACGATGACGAAATCGTCGAGGTCGGCGTTGGGGATGGCGACGCGCCCCTGCACCTTGTCGTCGATGACAGTGTCCCCCGCTTGCGGAGCCTTGACGCGGATCGTTGGGGCGGCGCCCACGGGGGCCTCCGCCGGGTCGCGGTCACGCCAACGGCCGTCGTAACGGGCGAAGCGCCCCTCGGCACGGGCGAGCGCCCGCATTTCATTCAGTTCTTCCGCAGTCTCGTAAGCGCGGTAGGCCTTGCCCGCGGCCAGCAATTGCTCGGCCACTTCACGGTGCCGGTCGGCCCTTGGGAATTGGTGCAGCGGCTCGCCATCCCACTGCAGCCCGAGCCAAGTCAGCCCGTCGAGGATTGCCGCAATGGCGGCATCGGTGGAGCGCTCGCGGTCGGTGTCTTCGATCCTGAGCAGCATCTTGCCGCCGGTGTGCCTGGCGTAGAGCCAGTTGAACAACGCCGTGCGGGCGCCGCCGATGTGGAGGTATCCGGTCGGCGAGGGGGCGAAGCGGGTGACGACGGGAGCTGGCATGACGGGCAGTGGAGTTGCGGAACCGGGCGTCCTGTACCATACGAGCGGCGCGCGATGTCAGCCCCAACGGTTTCCGACGGAATGACCATGGACGAGACCCCCACCCGCGAAGCCGGGCAGGACTTCATCCGCGACATCGTGCAGGCCGACGTCGATGCCGGCCGAGTCGGTCAAGTCGTCACCCGCTTTCCGCCGGAGCCGAACGGCTATCTCCACATCGGTCACGCCAAAGCGATTGCGCTCAACTTCGCTGTCGCGGCGGAGTTTGGCGGCCGCTGCCACCTGCGCTTCGATGACACCAACCCGACGAAGGAGGAACAGGCTTTCATCGACGCCATCATCCGCGATGTGCGCTGGCTCGGATTCGACTGGGGCGAGCACCTCTACTTCGCATCAGACTACTTCGCGCGTCTGTACGAATGGGCCGAGATTCTGATCCGGGCCGGTAAGGCCTACGTTGACGACCAGTCGCAGGACGAGATGCGTGCTGCCCGCGGCACGCTAACCGAACCCGGAACAAACAGCCCCTACCGGGAGCGCTCGGCGGAGGAGAACCTTGACCTCTTCCGCCGCATGCGCGCTGGTGAATTCGACGACGGCGCCCGTGTGCTTAGGGCCAAGATCGACATGGCTTCGGGCAACATCAACCTGCGCGACCCCGTCCTTTACCGCATCCTCCACGCCAACCACCCCCGTACCGGAGCGACCTGGTGCATCTATCCAAGCTATGACTTCGCCCACGGCCAATCCGACGCCATCGAGGGCATCACCCACTCGCTGTGCACGCTGGAATTCGCCGATCACCGGCCGCTTTACGACTGGCTCATCGACAACCTGCCGGTGCCGTCGCGGCCACGCCAGTATGAGTTCGCGCGGCTCAACCTCAGCCACACGCTCCTATCGAAGCGGGTGCTGATCGGGCTCGTGCGCGACGGCCACGTGACCGGCTGGGACGACCCCCGCATGCCGACGCTCGCCGGGCTTCGCCGCCGTGGGGTGCCGCCGGCGGCGATCCGCGACTTCGTCGGCCGTATCGGCGTCGCCCGTGCCGACAGCCTGGTTGACGTCGCGATGCTGGAGCACTCGATCCGCGAGCAACTCAACCGCACGGCACCGCGCCGCATGGCCGTACTGAGGCCACTGAAGGTTGTGATCGAGAACTACCCGGAGGGCGAGGGCGAAATCCTCGACGCGGTCAACAACCCGGAGGACGCGGCCGCCGGCTCACGGCAAGTCAGCTTCGGCCGCGAGATTTACATCGAGCGCGATGACTTCATGGAGGACCCGCCGAAGAAATTCTTCCGCCTCGCGCCGGGCCGCGAGGTGCGGCTTCGGTACGCGTACTTCATCCGCTGCCGCGAGGCGGTGAAAGATGCGTCGGGCGAAGTGACCGAGTTGCGCTGTACCTATGATCCGGAAACGCGCGGCGGCAACACACCGCCCGACGGGCGCAAGGTCAAGACGACCCTGCATTGGGTCGCCGCCGCGGGCGCGGTCTCAGCCGAAGTGCGCCTCTACAGCGCGCTGTTCAATCGCCCCGACCCGGACGCCGCGGATTTCGTCGCCGACCTCAACCCGGACTCGCTCGAGGTTCTGACGGGCTGCCTGCTCGAGCCGGCGATCGGCGGCTCCAACACCGACGCGCCGGTCCAGTTCGAGCGGCTCGGCTATTTCTGCCGCGACCCTGACTCCGCGCCCGGCGAGCTTGTCTTCAACCGCACGATTGGTCTCCGCGACACGTTCGCCAAAGCGCTGGCCGGTGGAAAACCCTAGGCGCTCGGCCTCGCTTGCACTGCTCCGACATGCCAGAGTTGAGGCGGAGGGGAGGCCATGGCCGAGCGGGAGAGTGCGCGGACGATCCCGGCGGTGGCGGGGCGGAGCCGAGGCCGTACCCGGCGCCGCTTTGGCGAGCCTGGCGCGGGGCCGGCGGAAACGCTCGCAGCGCTGGTGGCGATCCTCTGGGCACGGCTGGCGTTCGTCTTCGAGCGCGAGATGGAGGCTGGTCGTGGCTTTCTGTGGCTGCCGGTGGCTTTTGGGTGCGGAATCCTTGCCTATTTCGCGCTGCCGCGCGAGCCGTGGGAAACCGCCCTTATCGTTCTGACGCTCGGCCTGGCACTCGCCGCTTGGCGTGCACGTTTCAAGGTCGTCGTCTATCGCATTCTCGTGGTCGCGTGCGCGATTGCCGCTGGCCTCACGACGGCGAAGCTCAGGACCGACCGCGCCGCCGCGCCGGTCCTCGAACGCGAGATGACCGTAGCCGCGGTTGGCTGGATTGCGGGCCTGGAAGAGGCCGCGCGGGGCGGCGTCCGCGTCACGCTGCGCGTGCATCATATCGGGGAGCTCGATGTCGACGCGCTGCCGGAGGCCGTCCGCGTGACCGTGCGCAGCGCCGGCGACAAACTCGCCGTCGGCGATTCCATCAGCGTGCGCGCCCGGCTGACACCACCGCGCGGGCCGGTCATGCCCGGCGGCTACGACTTTGCTCGCGCCGCCTTTTACAGTCGCATCGGCGCGTACGGCTTCTCATACGGTGCCGCCGAGCCGGCCGCGATTGGGCCGGCGCCGGTCGACATCCGCCTTGCCCGGCCGTTCGCCCGGCTGCGCGACACGATCCGGCGGCGGATTGAGGCGGCGCTTCCGGGCGACAGTGGCCGTGTTGCGGCGGCGCTGATCGTCGGCGAGCGCGGCGGCATCTCCGACAGAACGCAGGAGGCCATGCGCGCGTCCGGCCTCGGTCACATACTGGCGATCTCGGGTCTGCACATGGTGCTGGTCGCTGGCGTCTCGTTCTGGTTGATCCGGGCGTTGCTGGCGCTGTCGAGCGACCTAGCGCTCAGAAGGCCAATCAAGAAGTGGGCAGCCGCCGCGGCGCTCACGGTGGCGACCGGCTACCTGTTCCTGTCCGGTGCCAGCGTCGCCACCCAACGCGCCTTCGTCATGATGGCGATCATGCTCGCGGCGGTGATGATTGACCGGCGAGCGATCACGCTGAGGAACGTGGCGCTCGCCGCGCTGGTGGTCTTGGTGATCGCGCCGGAGAGCCTTCTGACGGCCAGCTTCCACATGTCGTTTGCGGCCACGGCCGCGCTGGTCTCCGCCTACGAAGCGATCGCGGCGTGGTCGGACCGCCGCCTGGTGCTGACGACAGGCCATGGCGTCGGCTCTCGTCTCAAATGGTTCGTCACTAGCCTGTTCCTGACGTCGCTGATCGCCGGTTTGGCGACAGCACCGTTTGCGGCGTTCCATTTCCATCGCGTGGCCCCACTGACGCTCGTTGCCAACCTCGCGGCGATGCCGGCCGTCGGCCTTCTCGTTATGCCGATGGCGCTCGCGGCCGTCGTCGTCATGCCCTTCGGGCTTGAGGTCGTGCCGCTCACCGCCATGAAATGGGGCCTCGACTGGGTGGTCTTCGTCGCCGAGACGACTGCGGCGTGGTCGGCGGGCTATGGCGGCGTCGCGGCGGCCCCTGCGGCGGCGTTGCTTCTGATCGTCGGCGGGTTCCTGTGGTTGGCGCTGTGGCGGGAGCGCTGGCGGCTCGTCGGTCTTGTGCCGATGGCGCTTGCCGTGCCGGTGGCGCTGGCGGCGCCGCGGCCGGATATCCTCGTTGACGAAAACGGGTCGGTCGCGGCGGTCCGGCGAGACGACGGCCGCCTCGCCGTCCTCGGCGGCAAGGGGGCCGACTTTGAGGTCGCCTATTGGCTCGCTGCCGATGCCGATCCGCGCCTGCCCGGCGCGGAGAGCCTCGCAGACGGCGTCGCCTGCGACCCGATTGGTTGCATCGGGGTTGCGGAGCGCGGCAAGGTCGCGCTTGTCAAACGGCCGGAGGCCTTCGCCGAGGACTGCCGGCTCGCCGGCGCAGTCATCGCCCGATTCGACGCACCGTCAGGGTGTGGCCGGCACGCGGTGGTCGTCGACCGGGCGCGCCTCGAACGCCTCGGCGCCCATGCCCTCTACCGCGAGGGCGCGGGCTGGCGCATTGAGACCGCGTACCCAGCGGTCCACCGTCCGTTTATGCCGCCGGTGCGGGACGAGGAAGGATGAGTTGGGCGGCGGGGAGCGGGATCCCACGCCGGCGGGTCAATACCGGCGCATCAGTCCGACTAAACGTCCCTGGATGCGGACGCGATCGGGCCCGAATATGCGGGTCTCGTAGGCGGGGTTGGCCGCCTCGAGCGCGATCGAGGCGCCCTTGCGGCGCAGGCGCTTCAGCGTCGCCTCTTCCTCGTCGAT
>CAYTXI010000042.1:0-20375 GCA_964441935.1 uncultured Bauldia sp. | reverse complement strand
GCCCATTTCGGCAAGGACGGCAAACTGGAACCGATCATTCCCAAGATCAGTCAGGAAGTTTTGGCGGCGCGGGTGGGCACGACACGCTCACGGATCAACCACTTCATGAACAAATTCCGGAAGCTGGGCTTGATTGAATACAACGGCGGATTGAAGGTTCACTCGTCGCTTCTCAACGTGATTCTCCATGACTAGACGGGCAGACCCGCGGGCTGCATCGGACTCGTCCTTTCACTAAACCCATCTCGCACGACCGTCTGGCGGTGATTGCGAATCTGCCGATGCCGGGGTGTGCAGTTTTGAACTGCGGGTCGGTTCTCGACTTGCGATTGGTGATGGCCTGGGAGGAGGACCGCGTGCGGCATTGGGCGCGGGTGACCTTATTCCGCTGCTTCTCGCCGCCCGATCAATGCCCAAACATCGGAAATTCACTTGAGTGCTCAAACTCCCTACCGCGTCAGCGAAGACGAGTCTGACATGCGCGGCATCAAGGATGGTTGGTACGCCATGGCAAAGGACGGTGCGCTAGTGAGTGGCCCATTTCCGAGCCATCAGGATTGCCGGCGGGAAATTGGTCAGCCGGTCCGTGCGCCAATAGACATGTCCCGCCGAGTGGTTTCAAAGGTATCGCACGCCGCTTCGAGCTCTTGGCGTGCAAGAGAACCGAGCCCGGTTGCGACAACGAGGCTTACACGGGCCGGACCTTTCTGGATCATCGAGTGAGTTCACGCGAACTCCATCGTGGACTCCTTCCTTCAAGACGGTCAGGTGCTCACGAGGCTGCGTCAGCTCCAGGCCGAGGTCGTTGTTCGCAGATCGGCGCAAACGGTAGGATGGAACCACCGTGTGTGCTGTTTTGAACAGCGAACCGTGCCTCGGACCCCTATTGCCATCCTAAAGGGGATGTTTCCCATCGAAGGAAGGCATCAAATCATGCAAGTTCCATCACAACTGAAGCCAGCAGCTTGGGGGGCAGTCGGAGGAGCAGTGGCTCTTGCCTTCATCGGGTTCACATGGGGCGGCTGGGTCACCGGCAGTGCGGCTGTCAAGATGGCCAAGACAAGCGCCGACACCGCGGTCGTTACAGCGCTCGCGCCGATTTGCGTAGAGCAGTTTCAACTACAGACCGACGTGAGTGCCAGGCTCGCCGAACTGAAGGGCATCGCTACCTACGAGCGAGGCGCCTACATCGAAAAGGCTGGCTGGGCGACAATGCCGCAAAACGGGTCGCCCAATTCAGGCGTTGCGCGGGCCTGTGCGACAATGCTCGTTGCGCTCAGCCCTTAGTCAGAGGGCGGCAATTCGGAGGTCAACGCGTTCGGGAATTTGCTCTCGATCCTCGGCTTGCTGCGTGCCAAATGGCCAGATTTTGATTGCCGCGGTGCCTGACGGCTGCATTGGCGCGCCGAAGCAACAATACGGGCGAAACGGCAGCCTTGTCGGGGTCGAATGTGAGTTCATTGAGACAGAGCAGCGGGCAGGGTCCGTCACCGAACGGGTCGGGCGTCGTTGAGCAGATCGATTTTGCTAGCCCTTTTGTTGTAGGCGCACCATCTGCAATGGATGAGAAATGTTCCTAAACATCCTTATTATCGGGACCATCGCACTGATTGGTGTTGACCTTGGTTGTTATTTTTGGCTGCGCGCCAACTGCACTGCGTCTGGATTGGATCCCCTCAAGGCAACAGCGCCACGGGTCAGATTGGCACGACGGAGAGAACTATGATTGAAGCAGTATTTTCTGTCAGCCCGAGAAATCTTCCAGGCCTAAACCGCCTCGCCTTGAGACTGAACAAGTTGACATTGAGCGGGGTCATTTCGGCGTGGCATTTAGGCAGGTGGACGGACGGCACCAAGACAAAACATGGCATCCTCTTCGACAGCGAGGAAGATGCGGTCGCTGCTAAGGTCAATAAAGCGATCTAAGTCCCCCGATCTGGTCGACGGCGGGGCGCCGGTTGGGGCCGTCGCCGATCGCGAGTTGAGTGGACCGTCCAGCTGAAGAGTCGGGTTTGGCGACCTTGCAATGCGGCGTTTCGACCACATTTGTTAGATACGTTCGATCTACTTCTCGGTGCGTTCAAGTCCCTCGCGCGGAACCAGTTGTCCTCGGAGCCATCCGATGCGCACGCTCGTCGAGCCAGCACCCGCATCGCATTGCCCGCATTGCGGCGGTAAGTTGCAGCTCAAGCTGATCAAGCCGCACAATCATGCGCTTGATCTGGAGCATGAGGTCCTGGTTTGCGTGAATTGTGGCCACGAGTGGTTGTGCACCGTGCCCCACGATCACTACGCCCCGCTCACCAAGATCGCATAGCCAGGCCGCCAGCCGGTGACCGCGGATCGGGGCTGGGGAGGACGGGGATGGTCGTGTACGCTATGTCGCCGATGCACGGCGGGACGGCGAAAACCGCATCGGTGTCATCACCGAGCGACACCACGCCCGAAACCCGATCGTCAACAACATCCTGTGGTCTGCTGCGCCGGTTGGCGCCCTTAGCCGAGTGCTTTGACCTAGCACCCGCCGCGTGCGCTGCCTACCCGGAAGAAAGGATGCCGTGATACCGCTCCTTCGACGCGCCCTGGCGCGCGCGCCGCCGGCGTCGTCCTGGAACAGTCGCGAACCGATCCGCGAAGAACTGTTCAGTGTTGAACGCCTTGAGGAGCACGGGCGCAGCCTTGCGATTGCGCAGGTCGTGGGACCGACCCGGACTGGCGGCCGTCGGTTGGCGCGGCGGCTCGCCAATTGCTCGGCCGTGCTGCTGCGCGCTTATCGCACGATCAACAAGGCCGTCGACGAGGGGCGCGCAATCACGCCGGCGGCCGAGTGGCTGGTCGACAATTACCATCTCGTCGAGAGGCAGATTCGCGAGATCCGCTTCGATCTGCCGCTTGGCTACTACCGGCGGCTTGCCAAGCTGGCCGAGGGTCCGCTGGCCGGATATCCGCGTGTAATCGGGGTCGCCTGGGCCTTTGTCGCCCACACCGACAGCCGCTTCGATCCTGACATGCTGTGCCGCTTCCTGCGGGCCTACCAGAAGGTTCAGCCGCTGATGATCGGCGAGCTGTGGGCGGTCGCGATCACCCTCAGGATCGTCCTCATCGAGAACCTCAGGCGATTGGCGGACCGGATCGTGGCCAGTCACGCCGCCCGGCTGGAGGCTGACAAACTGGCGGACCGGCTGCTCGGCGCCGGCGGCCGCGCGGTCGAACCAGTGGAGGCTGTGTTCAAGGAACATGAGCGCGCGCCGATGGTCGACGCATCCGTGGTCCAACTCCTGCACAGACTACGCGACCAGGATCAGCGGATCAGTCCGGCGCTCACTTGGCTCGATCGGCACCTGGCCGCGCAGGGCAAGACGGCCGACGAAGTCGTGCGGCGCGAGCACCAGTTGCAGGGCTCCGGAAGCGTCACGGTGCGCAACATTATCACCAGCATGCGCCTGATTTCCGATGTCGACTGGACCGAGCTGTTTGAACGCATCAGCCTTGTCCACGACCTGCTTGCCGCTGATGGCGACTTTGCAAAGATGGATTTCCCGACGCGCAATCTCTATCGCTCCGCTGTCGAGGAGCTGGCGCGCGGTTCGAACTTGGCGGAATTCGACATCGCGCGCCGCGCCGTCGCGGCGGCGGAACAGGCCCGAACGACACACTCGGGAGTGGAGAACATCCGCCGGGGTGAGCCGGGCTATTATCTCCTCGGAGGTGGACGGGCGTTGTTTGAGGCTGCGATCGGCTTCCGGGCGCCGCTGAAATTGCGGATCAAGCGCCTGATTCAGGGGCTCGGCATCGGTGGCTATATGGGCGCAGGCGCCGTCGTCGCTGCGGTCCTTCTAGCCTTGCCCCTTCTCGCGCTCGCCGCGGCTGGGCTTAGTGGCGCATGGTTGAGCCTGCTGGGTGCATTGGGCGTAATCCCCACCATCGACCTGGCGGTCGCGCTGGTCAACCGCACCGTCGCAATGATCTTAAGCGCGACGCCGCTGCCCGCCCTCGAAATGCGCGAGGGTATCCCCTCGAATCTGCGTACGCTCGTGGCGGTACCGACGTTGTTGACCACCCGCGAGGCGATCAACGAGCAGATAGAGCGCTTGGAAGCCCATCACCTCGCCAGTTCGGACGGCGACCTCTATTACGCGCTGGTGTCGGACTGGGTCGACGCCCCGACCGAGCACTTGGACAGCGACGAGGATCTTTTTGCCGCGGCAGCGGACGGCATCGCCCGGCTCAACCGCCAATACGGGTCGATCGCCGACGGCGAACGCTTCGTTCTGCTCCATCGCAGGCGGGTGTGGAACGAAAGCGAAGGGCGGTGGATGGGTTGGGAGCGCAAGCGCGGCAAGCTGCATGAACTCAATCGCCTCCTGCGTGGCGCGACCGACACGACCTTCCTGTCGGCGAGCCGGCTTTCGGGCACGGTGGCCGACGGCATCCGCTACGTTGTCACACTCGATGCCGACACCCGGCTTCCACGTGACACGGTCCGGCGATTGGTCGGCAAGATGGCGCACCCCCTCAACCGGCCGCGTTTCGACGCTGATGCCGGCCGGGTCGTTGCGGGCTACGGCGTGCTGCAGCCGCGGGTGAAGCCGTTGCTGCCCCGCGCGCGCGAAGGTTCACTCTTCCAGCGCGCCTTTTCCAGCCCCAACGGCATCGATCCCTACGTTACTGCGGTATCCGAAGTGTATCAGGACCTGTTCGGCGAGGGCTCCTATTCCGGCAAGGGTATCTATGACGTGGACGCGTTCGAGTCCGCGCTGGCCGGCCGAGTGCCCGACTCGACACTCCTCAGCCATGATCTCTTCGAGGGTGTGTTTGCCCGCGCCGGACTCGCCTCCGATGTCGAGGTCGTCGAGGAATTTCCCGCCCGCTATGACGTCGACGCCCTCCGCCACCACCGCTGGGCAAGAGGCGACTGGCAGCTGCTGCCGTGGATCCTCGGTCGCGGCCTGAACCCCGACACGCGTCACCCGCGCGACGCGGTGACGGCGATCGGCCGTGGGAAGATGCTTGACAATCTCCGTCGCACCGTGTCGGCGCCGACGGCGGTGCTCGCCCTGCTGGCCGGTTTGGCGTTGCCGCTCGATGCCGCGGTGCTCTGGGCCGTCTTCGTCCTGTCGACGATCGTGGCTCCCACCTTCATCCCCGTCATCGGCGCCATCGTGCCGCGGCGCGCAGGGATCACCCCCCGCAGCCATCTGGGCGCGCTCGGCGCCGATTTCCGTCTCGCTCTGACCCAGTCGGCTCTGCTGATCACTTTTCTCGCCCACCAGGCATGGCTGATGGGAGATGCGATCGGGCGGACGCTGCTGCGGTTGCTCGTCACCCGCCGGCATCTGCTCGAATGGGTTACGGCGGCTCAAGCGACGATCGGTCCGCGGCTCGGCTTCTTTGGCTTTTATCGTCGGATGGCCGGTGCGGTCGTCATCGGTGTCGCGGCACTGGTCCTCGCCGTTCTGGCAGGGCGGGGGACGTGGATTGTTGCGGCGCCGCTTGCAGGGCTGTGGATCGCCTCACCGGTGATTGCAGGCTGGGCAAGCCTGTCACCCCTGGTCGCAGGTCGGCCATCGGTGTCGGAGGCCGACGCGCAGGCTTTGCGGCTGATCGCGCGGCGAACGTGGCGCTTCTTCGAGACGTTTGTGACGCCGGCGGACAACAACTTGCCGCCCGACAATTTCCAGGAAGACCCGGCGCCAGTTCTGGCCCACCGGACATCACCAACCAATCTCGGCCTCTACCTTCTTTCAGTGGCGAGTGCGCATGATTTCGGCTGGGTGGGAACCGTAGATGCTGTCGAGCGGTTGGAAGAGACGCTGTCGACCATGGGCCGCCTCGCGCGATTTCGCGGCCATTTTTACAATTGGTACGACACTAAAGACCTTCGGCCGCTCGATCCACAGTACATCTCGTCGGTCGACAGCGGCAACCTGGCGGGCCACTTGATCGCGCTTGCCAACGCATGCCGGGAATGGCGCAGCCGTCCGCCGGACGACGCGTGCCGCCTCGCCGGGATCGGCGACGCTTTCGATATCGCACGTGAAGAGGCGGTGCGCCTGCGCGACGGACGCCGGACGCAAACGGTCACGTGGCATCAGCTCGACGAGGCGATCAGTCTTATGACGAGCTCTGCCCGGCGGCAGGCGGAGCGGACAGAGGACATGGCGGAGTGCCTTTCGGCCCTGGCGACCCGAGCCGAAACGATGACCGATGTTGCCCGCGCGCTGGCAACGGAACGGGGCGATGGCGCCGACATGCTGTTCTGGCTGGAGGCGACGCGGAACGCGATCGAGAGCCACCGGCGCGATTGCTACGCGCAGGCGACCGGGTCCGCTTCCTTGGCGGAGCGCATGGCGGCGCTCGAAGACACGGCGCGAGCGATGGCGCTGGCGCCGGAGTTCGGTTTTCTTCTCGATCCGGATCGCAAACTGCTGTCCATCGGCTACCTGGTGCCGGAAGGCAAGCGCGACCCGAGCTGCTACGATCTCCTCGCCTCCGAGGCGCGACTGGCCAGCTTCATGGCGATCGCCAAGGGTGACGTCCCGGCCCGACACTGGTTTCGCCTCGGTCGTGCCGTGACCCCGATCGCCAACGGTGCCGCGCTGATCTCGTGGTCGGGCTCGATGTTCGAGTACATGATGCCGTCGCTCGTCATGCGCGCGCCGGAGGGCAGCCTGCTGGAGCGGACGAGCCGGCTCGTCGTGCGGCGACAGATCGACTACGGCATGATGCTCGGTGTGCCTTGGGGCATCTCCGAATCCGCCTACAACGCCCGCGACTTGGAATTCACCTACCAGTACTCGAGTTTCGGCGTTGCCGGTCTCGGACTGAAACGCGGGCTGGGCGAGAACGCCGTCGTCGCACCTTACGCCACGGCGCTGGCAAGCATGACCGATCCCAAAGCCGCGGCTCAGAATTTTGCCCGCCTTGTCGGCGTCGGGGCGCAGGGTCGGTTCGGCTTCTACGAAGCCCTCGACTACACGCCTATCCGGCTGCCGGAGGGCGGGAGCGTGGCGATCGTGCGAGCCTTCATGGCGCACCATCAGGGCATGACGATCGTCGCGATCGCCGACGCGCTCGAGGATGGGGTGGTGCGGGCGCGGTTCCATGCCGAACCCATTGTGCGGGCGACAGAGCTACTTCTCCAGGAGCGGACGCCGCGTGACGTGGCGGTAGTGCGCCCCCTGGTTTCGGAGTTGTGGCGGGCGGCAAGGGTCCGGGAGATCGGGCCGCCTGGCGGGCGGCGGCTCACGACCCCACACGGCACGCCTCCTGCCACGCATCTCCTGTCCAACGGCCGCTACTCGGTCATGCTCACGGCGGCCGGCTCAGGGCAAAGCCGTTGGCACGATCTGGCGGTGACGCGGTGGCGCGAGGACGCCACTTGCGACGACCGCGGCTCCTACATCTACCTTCGCGACGTCGACAGCGGCATGATGTGGTCGGCCGGGCACCAGCCCAGCGGCGTTGCGCCCGATACGTACGAGGTTGTGTTCAACGAAGATCGCGCCGAGTTCGCGCGACGCGACGGTATGCTGACCACGACCATGGAAGTGCTGGTCTCGGCGGAAGACGACGCCGAAGTGCGGCGCGTATCCATTTCGAACGAGGGTGCCACCGAGCGCGAGGTCGAAGTCACCTCATACTCCGAGTTAGTGCTGGCACCGCAAGCGGCTGATGTGGCGCACCCAGCCTTTTCGAAGCTATTCGTCGAGACGGAGTATCTCGCCGGCGTTGGTGCGTTGATCGCGACCCGGCGACGGCGCGATCCCAACGAGTCCGAAATCTGGGCGGCGCACCTCGCCATCGTTGATGGCGAAGTCTCGGCAAAGCCGGAGTTCGATACCGATCGGGCCGGTTTCCTTGGACGGGGCACCGGCATCAGACGCCCGATTGCGGTGATCGACGGCCGTCCTCTGTCGAATACGGTCGGCACCGTGCTCGATCCGATCTTCGCCATACGCCGCAAGGTGCGGATCGCCCCCGGCGTGAAGGCGCGCATCGCGTTCTGGACGGTTGCCGCCCCGTCGCGCGAGGTCCTGCTCGGCCTGGTCGACAAGCACCATGACGCCGCCGCCTTTGAGCGGGCGGCGACGCTCGCTTGGACGCAGGCGCAGGTGCAGCTTCACCACCTCGGCGTCGAGCCGGGCGAAGCGACCTTGTTCCAGCGTCTCGCCGGACACCTCATCTATGCCGCCCCGATGATGCGACCGTCCCCCGAAACGATCCGGCAGGGGGCCGGTCCCCAGCCCGGGCTTTGGCCCCTCGGCATCTCGGGCGACCTGCCGATCGCGCTGCTGCGCATTGCCGACACCGAGAACCTGACCATCGTCAGGCAATTGTTGCGTGCCCATGAATACTGGCGCATGAAGCAGCTGGCCGTCGATTTGGTAATCCTGAACGAACGCGCGACCTCCTATGTCCAGGACCTTCAGACATTCCTCGAGACCCAGGTGCGGGCGAGCCAGTTGCCTCCGCAGGTTGGTGAAACCGGACGGCCCGGCCGCGTGTTCATCGTGCGGGCCGATCTGATTGCACCGGAGGCCTGTGCGCTGCTTGCATCGGCAGCAAGGGTAGTGCTGGTCGCGCAGCGCGGGCGCCTTGCTGACGAGCTCGACCGAGTGCCGGAACCGAAATCCGCCACTCAACATCTGGCGAAGCCGATGGTCCGTCGGCCCGAACCGACGGTCGTCCCGTCCACGCCCGACCTCGAATTTTTCAACGGGCTCGGCGGCTTCGCCGATATTGGACGAGAATATGTGACGATCCTCGGTCCGGGTCAGTCGACGCCCGCGCCTTGGATCAATGTGGTCGCCAACTCATCCTTCGGCTTCCAAGTGTCAGCGGAGGGTAGCGGTTACACATGGTCGATGAACAGCCGCGAGAACCAGATCACCCCCTGGTCGAATGACCCGGTCGCCGATCCGCCGGGCGAAGCGATCTATTTGCGCGACGACGACACCGGCAGCCTGTGGAGCCCGACAGCGCTGCCAATCCGCGACGAAACGGCCAGCTATGTCGCTCGCCACGGCCGAGGATACAGCCAGTTCGAGCATTCGGCGCACGGCGTCGCGACCGATCTCCTCCAGTACGTGCCAATCAGCGACCCGATCAAGATTTCGCGGCTCGTGATACGCAACATTTCGGGCCGTACCCGACGCCTTTCGGTGACCGCATATGCGGAATGGGTTCTTGGCTGGTCGCGAGCGGCCTCGAGTCCGGTGGTGATGACGGAGATCGATGCCGACACCGGGGCGATGTTCGCCCGCAATCCATGGAATCCGGCTTTCGGCGCACGCGTCGCCTTTGCCGATTTTGGCGGGCGCCAGACGGACTGGACAGGCGACCGCCGGGAGTTCATTGGCCGCAACGGAACGCTGGAAAGCCCTGCGGCGCTGACTAGAGCCGCCCAGCTCTCCAACACCGTCGGGGCCGGCCTTGATCCCTGCTCGGCGCTCAGGACAGAGGTGGAATTGCCGCCGAACGGTGCCGTCGAGCTTGTCCTGTTCCTTGGCCAGGCGGCGAGCGTCGAGGAAGCACGCGATCTGGTCCGACGCTACCGGGCGGCCGATCTCGACACCTCGCGAGCCGAGGTCAGCTGCTACTGGGACGACGTCCTCGGCGCCATTCAGGTAAGAACTCCCGACCGGCCGATGGACATCATGCTGAACGGGTGGCTCATCTATCAGACGCTCGCCTGCCGCGTCTGGGCGCGCTCGGCATTCTATCAGGCCAGCGGCGCTTACGGCTTCCGCGACCAGCTTCAGGACGGCATGGCGCTGACTACCGCGCGTCCGGCGACTACCCGCGAGCACCTCCTGCGGGCAGCGGCGCGCCAATTCGTCGAGGGCGACGTCCAGCATTGGTGGCTGCCGCATTCCGGCGCTGGCGTACGTACGCGTATCTCGGACGATCGCGCCTGGCTCGTTCACGCGGTGTGCCACTACGTCGCCGCGACCGGCGACGCTGCCGTCCTCGACGAGATGGTTCCGTTCCTGGAGGGTCAGAGGCTGGAGGATGGCGAATCCGAGAGCTTCTTCCGGCCGGCGGTCTCAGACGAGGCCGCCACCTTGTTCGAGCACTGCGCCCGCGGGCTTGACCAAAGCGTGGCGCTCGGCGTGCACGGCCTGCCGCTGATCGGCACCGGCGACTGGAACGATGGCATGAACCGTGTCGGCGAACTCGGTCAGGGCGAAAGCGTGTGGCTCGGCTGGTTCCTGCACATAGCGCTCATCGCCATGGCTTCGTTCGCCGATTCCCGCCACCAAACGACCCGCGCCGAGCGCTGGCGGGCGCACGCCGTGATGCTGCAGTCGTCGCTCGAGCGCGAGGCGTGGGATGGAGAGTGGTACCGGCGCGGCTTTTTCGACGACGGCACGCCACTCGGATCAGCGACGAGCCGCGAGTGCCGGATCGATTCCATTGCACAATCCTGGGCTGTGATTTCGGGGGCGGCGGACCCGGAACGCGCGGCGCGCGCCATGGCGGCGGTCGATCGTGAACTCATTCGTCGCGAGGATGGGCTGGCGCTGCTATTTGCGCCACCGTTCGACAAGACACCGCTCGCTCCAGGCTACATCAAAGGTTACCCACCGGGCGTGCGCGAGAATGGCGGTCAGTACACCCATGCCGCCCTGTGGTCGGTAATCGCCTACGCGGCGCTCGGCGAGGGCGACAAGGCGGAGGAGCTGTTCTCGCTCCTCAATCCCATCAACCACGCCCGCACGCCGACTGACGTCCACCGCTACAAGGTGGAGCCCTATGTGGTCGCCGCCGACATCTATGCCGCGCCTTCGCATGTCGGCCGAGGCGGCTGGACGTGGTACACCGGTTCGGCCGGATGGGCGCAGCGCGCCGGCGTCGAGGCAATACTCGGCCTCAGCCGGCAGGGCGACGTGTTGCATCTCAACCCTTGCATCCCGAAGGCGTGGCCCGGCTTCGAGATCACGCTTCGACACGGATCGACACGCTATGAGATCCAGGTCGAGAACCCGGACAGCGTGAGCCGCGGCGTCACATCGGCAAACCTGGACAGCACCGCGATTGTCGAGCGGCCGTTGCGCGTGCCGCTTGTCGACGACGGGCGCACCCATCTCCTGTGGGTGCGACTTGGCTGACCGGGCTCGGCGAGCGTGAAGCGCGCCTGCGGCGACGGTCGAACGTGGCATTGGCGCGACGGCCACGGCCGGTAACGACCGCACGGTTATCTTCCGGCGCTGGCACATTCCCCGCCCGCAGAATTCCTCATGTGGGATCGTGGCCGTGGTATCCGCCCGGCTGGCGGGTTGCCGCCGCGAGCACGGGGCCACAGCTGGACGGACAGCGAGGTTGCGGACTCGGGTGCCGTAGCCGGGCCCGGTGGTGCGCAGTTTAGATGATCGCCACCCCGGCGGCGAAGACGGTGGCCAGACCCAGCGAGCCCCACCACAACGCGATCTGCCTCACGCCATCGGCGATTTCGAGCGTAAGGGTGGCGGCGTAGACGACTAACCACACGGCGACCATGCCCTTCATCGTCTGGTCCTCCTGTCGCCCACCGTGGCGGGCACAAGTTGAGGGATCGTTGCCAAGTCGCCCGGTCACCCTGACCCTTGCCTGACTGTTAAGGGATCGTCGCCAGGTGGCCCGGTCGGCGCGTCCGTGCCCGGGAAACGCGCTCACGCACCGGGCCGATGTCCATTGTTGGGCCGTAACCGGAGACTGACTGCGTGCCCTGCAGCTTTCGGCCTTTGACCCGCAGAGGACTTCGCGGCCGGTGTTCCTTCCTGACGCGGGGTGCTTTAGGCATGGCAATAGGCGGCGGGCTATCAGGATTTCGCGAAGAGTTGCGGCCAAGGGACCTGAAGGCGTCCAAAATGGCCTAGGTAGACGATGCCGGGCGGAGCCTCTCGTTGAAGACGACCTTACCGGCGCCGAACAGGTTCCAGAGAGCCCAGAGCGTCAGAAGTAGGAGGACAACGGGCTCGAAATTGGCGCCGGATTCGCCGGCCCATTGTGCCGCGTGTATCGAGCCGGCCTCGAATGGGACCTGACGGACCCGATTGTCGTTGTGAGCCGCGACGATCTGAAATCGGAGTATCACTGGCGGGAGCGGCTGGCTGGCGAACTTCCGAGGCTGTTGGCCGAGGAACGAGGACCCCAGTGTCCCGCTTATCGAGGAACGCTGCCCTCGCACGATTGGCCGGATCACCGGTCAATGGCGGGGAAGGGCGGCGACACGCCCCGGCTGCCGTCCTTGGTCCGTCTATTGCTGCTCGGGCACCACGCAGACGTCCTCGCTGTTCAGCACGTAACCTTCTGGGCAGGCTAACTGCTGCGGCGGTGCAGGTGCTGGCTCCACCTCTGCGGGAGGCGGTGGTGGTGGTGGTGGTGGTGGTGGTGGCGGGGATTCCGCCTCGGGGGCGGGGGGAGGCTGTGGCGGCGCTGGTGCAGGCTCCGCCTGCTCTGAAGGCGGCGGCAGCTCCGGGGCTGCGGGCTGCGGCTCCACGGAAGAAGGTAGCGGTGGTCCAGCCTCCATAGGCTCCGGGGGCGGCGGGGGCGCCTCGGTTTCTTCCACCGGGGGGGCCTGAGGTGTGACCTCCTCGGCAGGAGGTGGCGATGCTGGAGGTGCGGCGCAGGTTCCGTCCTCCTGTCGCACAGTTCCCTCTGCGCAGGGAGCCGGCCCTTCTAGCGCGGGCGCCGGTTGCCCGGGCGCCGCGGCTTCGGCGGGTGCCTCGGGCGCGGGCGGTTCGGTCGGCGGTTCTGCACCGACCATGGGAGGCGCCTCGGTTGGAGGGGGCGTTTCGTCGGGGGGCGGCGGCGGAGGCACGAGATCCTCCGTCGTTGGTTGGTCACCGGCCTGGCCGGCGGTCTGGCTCTCCTGAGCGACCTGCTCCACCGGCGCCACCTCAGGTGGCTCTTCGGCTGGCGGGAGTTCACTCACTGGTGGGTGGAAGACCTCAATCGTATCTCCCTCGACGTCGCCGGCCTGGTCCACGTCGGGTGTCAGGGCGACGTTGTAGGTGACGACCTCCTGCTGCGTCTTCTCCTCGACAAAGTTGACGTTGACGACGTTGTTGACGACCACGTTGTTTACGATGTTGACGTTGCCGATCACCTCCGTCTGATTGACGATATTCGTGACCTGGTTGTTATCGCCAACGACGACACTAGCGAGGTTCGGCGCCTGGAAATCCCGAGCGGGAACCGCCTGCCAGTAGTAGTTCGGGATGGTGCCGAACGAGATGCTGATGCTGACTCCGAACGAGTCCCGCGGGTCGGGGGGAAGCGGAGCCCAGGCGAGATAGTCGTCGGACCCTCGCCAGGCAACCCACGCCGGTGCCCACCGCGTTCCCGGCACCCAGAACCAGCCGATCGTCGGGGAATAGGCCCATCGACCGTAGTGGTACGTCGCCCATCCGAACGGCTCGTTGGACACCCACATCCAGCCCTGGGTTCGCGTATAGGCCCAGCGGCCGTCGGTGTAAGGGCGCCAGTTCGCCGCTACGCGGGGCACCCACACATAGCGCCCGTGAATCAGGACCCAACTGCCGTGTGGCGAGAGCGGTTGGTAGAACGAGCCAATGCTAACAGTGACGGCGCCGCCAGAGGCGTAGAGCGAAAGCTGCCTGTAGAACGGACGGTTCGGATAGTAGTTCGCCCAATAGGAATTGATGTTGAAGGAGACAATTGGCAGGTACGCGTAGCGCACGTAGTCCGCAACCGTAAGGTAAGAACCCTGATACCAGAGCTGCAGGTAGCGCGCGCTGAACCACCCGCGGCTTCCTTGGAATGTGCCGTCGCACCATGAGAGGTCTCTCAGGCAGCCGTGGAGGGTGACCGGCGAGCGAGCGGGAGCGACCACGACCACCGGAAACTGCGTGCTCGGGCCGGCGCGCTGGTTGAGGTTGGTTGAGGAATACGCCTGCACCGATTGGGCTTGGCTCGGCTGTACCCAGACGCTGAGCGCCAGCGGCAACGAAATCGCGACACCGGCCACGTGAAACCAAAAGCCACACGTCTTGAACGTCAACATTCGACCCTGTGTCCTCCCATCTTCGTCACCCGCGTGTACGCTACCGTTGAGCCGCATGAGCTCCCCCAACGGTGAACGCGGGCTGAAGTTGTCGTTCATCCGGAGTTCATTCGTCACACAGCCGTAATTGGCTCCACTGGTGCGATCGCCACAAACCGAATTCAGCCTAGCGGCCAAACCTCCGGCATTCGGGCCGAATAAAATCCTTGGGAGAGCTTGCTGAGCCATTGCCTCTCTGTTATGGTTTTTGCAGAATAGTATCGTGCGATCGGGGACTTTCCCGGTCTACTACAACGACGATGGAATAATTCCTCTCTCAAGGAAAATAAAAGGAAGGACAACGTAAATGGTTCAGTGGCGTGATACATTCGCAGCCGGCCGGTTCGTCATAGCGTCGATGGCGGCGCTTATGTTTCTTACGGCCGGAGCCTTCGTGTCTTCATCGGCTTACAGTCAAACGCGGCTCCAGGCGGGTGTCCTGGCGTGCACGGGCGAAGGCGGTTGGGGCCTGATCATTACCTCAAGACGGACCTTCAGGTGCACCTTTTCCTCAGACGATGGCCGGGTCCGCGGACAGTACACTGCGGTGATCCGAAGGGTCGGCCTCGATATCGGAATAACCGGAAGGAGCTCGCTTGTGTGGCTGGTATTCGGGCCCGCCCAGGTCATTGGCCCAGACTATGTGCCCGGGTCATTGGCAGGAGAATATGTTGGCGCGGGAGCGGAAGCGACTGCAGTTGTCGGGCTTGGCGCAAATGCTCTGATTGGCGGCGGGGCCAATTCCTTCGCGCTCCAGCCGGTGAGCGTTCAAGTCCAAACGGGCCTCAGCGTGGCCGCAGGTGTCCAGGTCCTTGAACTCGAATATGTCGGTCCAGTGAGCTAGGGGGGCCCTGTGGAGCGCCGTCGATGGCATAGTGAGGCCACTAGATATCTGTCGCTAGCAGGTCCTAAGCGAGACGACGTTGGCATGGCACATTTCCGAGTTGGGGGCCTGCAGCGGCCGAGCGATAGGGCGACCTACTGCGTAACGAGCGGTGGCACCTTCTGTTTGACTGGACCACCAGCGGCCGGCGCGGCTAGGCAATCTCCCGCCCACTAGCACCGCCACCGGAACCCCGTCTCCGCATCGGTAACCCGCGACAGCATCGGCTGAGGAGTGGCGGTGCCGCCGCAAAACATGCGCGTTGAGCACGTCCGAGTTCGGGCGCTCAGCGGACATGATGCAAGCGGCGCAGGCCCGCGTTTGACGACGCCGAGAAGGCCGTCGCCGCGGTCATGAACGATGTCCAGGCCGGGCTGAAAGACGAGCTTCGCCAGCAGGTTGTCGAGGCGGGCATGGGCGGATCTGTCGGTGAGGCGAAGCGGCCATCTGCATAGGGGAACGTAAGCCCTGCGGCACCGGTCCACATACGCGTACTGGCGCAACCGACAGCGTTTGCGCGCATGCATGGAAGATGGAAATCCGCCATTTCTCTGGAGAATGTTGGAACCGGGGTTCTCTCCCTCCGCCAAGTGGGCTCAGGGCGCCGCCGCGCCTAGAGGCTGCTCAGGTAGGCACGATGACCCAAGGCGCTGGCAGCCGCCTTGCCGAACTCTCCGCCCATCGCGTCCGCGATCTCGCGCGCCCGCTTCCTGAGTGCCGGTAAGGCGGCCATTTCCTTCTTGGCCAAGCCGCGATCGAGAAGACCAAGCCCGTCGAGAACCGGGTAGTAAAGCTGCGCTTCCACGTGCGGAAACCCAGAAAGAATGTCTTCGAAGTCCGATGCTCTCGGCATGTGATCACGCCAGGCCGCGAGCCTTTCGCGCGCCTCAGCGTGGATGCAGGACGTCCTCACGTGGCGCCAGAAGGGTGTGTCGGTGCGCTCGGTCGCGTAGTGGACGTTGATGAAGGTGCGGAAGTCGTCGATCTGGCGCCCGACCCGCCGGTTGTAGGCTTCAGCGCCTGCCTCGTCCGGCATGAAGCGCGGCTTCATGTAGTTCTCGGCGAGCAGGAGCAGCTGCACGACCGTGCCGTGAATGGAGGTCGCTTCCAGCGGTTCGAGGAACCCTGCCGACAGCCCTAGCGCGAGGCAGTTCTTAACCCACGGGCGTGCGACGCGGCCGACCGACATCTTTATGTCGGCACGCGGCTCGATTGCGTGGCCGAGCGCCCGTTCGATCTCGGCGCGCGCCTCATCCACCGAGAGAAAGGCGTCGGAGTAGACGTAGCCGCAGCCGAGACGATCCTGCGTCGGAATCTGCCACATCCACCCTGCGTCGCGCGCCCACGCCAGGGTGTAGGTCTGGATGTCGCGGCCGGGATCGTGTTCCAACCAGAAGGGCATTGCCCGGTTGACGGGCAACTCGTCGGCGTAAGAGACCCATGCGCCGTTCATCTCCTTGCCGATCAACTGGCGCCTGAATCCCGTGCAGTCGATGAAGAAGTCGCCGGCGAGCGTGCCGCCGTCGTCAAATCGCAACGCTTCGATGTAGCCTGTCTCGGCATTCCTGACCACGCCATCGACCGTCGCATCAACCACGCGCACGCCTTGCGCCTGCCCGCGCAGGAAGCGCCCGACTGCGGCGTTGTCGATGTGAAAAGCGTACTGAAACGGACCGACGGGAACCATCCTGCCATCGTCCTCTCGGCGATACGGACTGAGGTCGCGTTTCATCAGGATGTCGAACAGATGAAGGCGCGATACGGGCCGGCCTGCCGCCACCGAGAAGACATTCAGGAAGTCGGAACCGTCGGCACCTTTGACCAGCATATGGGGATCGTCGATCGGGCCGTCGTACGTCACCCCCTCGCGGCGCCAGTCCCTGTGCCGAATACCGTATTTGATCGTCCCCCGTGTCTGACGCAGGAACTCGGCCTCGGCGACGCCAAGATGGTCGAGGACCGCCTTAAACACGGCAGTCGTTCCCTCGCCTACGCCGATCGTCGGAATCTTGCTCGATTCAACGATCGAGATCGCGAGGTCATGTTCGCAGTCGCGGGCGGTCCTGCCGAGCATCATGGCAGCGAGCCACCCGGCGGTCCCGCCGCCGACGATAACCAGATGCCGGATCGGCGCATTCACAAGTGCACCCGTGCCGGCGTTTCGCCACCGCTGCCCTGCCGTTCCGCGCCGACGGTCGAGTACATACCGGTGGTGCGGAACTCGGTCGGGCTGGTGCCGAAGAAGCGCCTGAACACCTTGGCGAAGTAGTTGGGATCGTCGAAGCCGCACAGGAGCGCTATCTCCTTGACCGGCAGCAGGGCGTGGCCGGTGAGCAGGCGCGCCGCATGACGCATGCGCGCCTGAAGCACATACTCGGCCGGCGGCATGCCCTCGCTGGCGGCGAATGCGCGCGAGAAATGTGCGCGGCTGAAGCCGGCGATCTCGGCAAGGTGGTTGACGCTCAAGGGCTCGCCGAGATTGGAGCGGATGTAGTCGACGACGCGGCTCATGCCCGCCCGGTCGCCGTCGATCGCGTGCCCGCCCTGTGAACTGAACACAGAATCGTAGAGCGCGGCAGCTGCCTCGTAGGCGATCGCCGAAGCCGCACCCGGTGTCTCGCCCTCGCCCTCGATCAGCCGAAGCGCGCACGAAGCGAGATGCTCGACCGTTTCCGGGCGCAGGCGGAAGACCGGACCGGTCACGGCCTGGATGGCGCGATGGATACGCACCGCCTCCTGACCGCTCATGGAAATCCAGAAAAACTCCCAACGATCGCCCGGGTCCAGCCAGTATCGGTGATTGTGCGGCACGATGACGAGCATGGTGTCGCCAGGCTTCAGGCGATAGCGACGGCGTTCGTACAGGAGGTTGCCGTGGCCGGAGACGGTGTGCTGGAGCACGGTGAAGGGTGTCTGCCCGCGGCGGCGGCCGTGCCAGTCATAGGCCTCGTCATGGCGGATTTCGTAGCCGGTACTGGTCGGCATCGCGTGCAGCCGGCAGCGTCCGCGCGGAAGGGAGACCGTCTTCATGACGGGCGCGTGACTGGCAAGGTGCGGCAGCACAGAATTACTCATTGTAGCACAAAATCGCTCTGTTCTGCTCCGACCATAGGCTCATACTAGCTTCCGACAACAATCCGGGGGAGTCAATTTCACCCTTGGGCCCGGGACGCGAGCCGCGGCTACTGGACGCGCAACGGGATTGGGGAGGGATCGGTTGCCGGTCTTCAAGATCGCGATCATCGGCGCGGGCAGCCTCGGCTTCACCAAGAAGCTCGTGACGGACATCCTCAGCGTTCCGGCGCTGCACGACGTCGAGTTCGCGCTGACTGACATCAGCGAGGATAACCTCGCGATGGTGCGCAAGCTGCTCGAGCGCATCGTCGCCGCGAGCAAACTACCGACGCGCATCGTCGCCACCAAGGACAGGCGCGTGGCGCTGGAGGGCGCCCGCTACGTCATCAATTGCTCGCGCGTGGGCGGCCTCGAAGCCTACCGCCATGACATCGAAATCCCGCTGAAGTACGGGGTCGATCAGTGCGTCGGGGATACGATCTGTGCGGGGGGCGTCCTCTACGGGCAGCGCAACATCCCGGTCATTCTAGATTTCTGCACGGACATCCGGGAAGTGGCCGAGGACGATGCGCTGTTCCTGAACTACGCCAATCCGATGGCGATGAATACGTGGGCGGCGATCGACTACGGTAAGGTCAATACGGTGGGCCTTTGCCACGGAGTGCAGCACGGCGGAAGCCAGATCGCCGAGGTGCTCGGCGCTCAGGACAAGAGCGAGCTCGAATTCGTCTGCGCCGGCATAAACCACCAGACCTGGTACATCGACGTCCGCCTCCGCGGTCGCAAGATCGAGAAGGACGAGCTGATCGCTGCCTTCGAGCGCCACCCGGTCTACGCGCACCAGGAGAAGGTCCGGATCGACGTTCTGAAACGGTTCGGGTTCTACTCCACCGAAAGTAACGGGCACCTCTCGGAATATCTGCCCTGGTACCGCAAGCGGCCGGAGGAGATTGCCCGTTGGATCGACCTCTCCGAGTGGATCCACGGCGAGACGGGCGGTTACCTGCGGCATTGCACGGAGCGCAACGAGGAGTTCGCGACCAACTACCCGCAGCTGCTGGCAGAAGCGGCCACGCCGATCGATCCGGCCAATCGATCGACCGAGCACGCCAGCTACATTATTCAGGCCCTGGAAACGGGTCGGTCCTACCGGGGCCACTTCAACGTCCGCAACAACGGCATCATCACCAACCTGCCTGCTGACGCGATCGTCGAGTCGCCCGGCTACGTCGACCGCTTCGGCCTCAACATGGCTGCCGGAATCACGTTGCCGGACGCCTGTGCGGCGACCTGCATCGCGTCGATCAACGTGCAGCGGATGGCGGTCAAGGCGGCCATCACCGGCGACGTCGATCTCCTGAAGCTCGCCGTTCTCCATGATCCGCTGGTCGGCGCGGTGTGCTCGCCGGAGGAGGTGTGGCAGATGGTCGACGAGATGCTGGTGGCGGAGGCGGAATGGCTGCCACAGTATGGCGATGCCATCGAGGGTGCTCGCCGGCGCGTTGGTCAGGCCATCGCGCCGGCTGGCGGCAAGCGGCGCACGACGGCCTCCCGGTCGCGCCCGCTTGCCACCGGTGCTGCGGCCGCGGAGCGCCGAAAAGTCGAGCGGGAGGCTGCGTCATGAATTCTGAGGCCCGCGCGGCGTCGCGGCCGCCTCGTCAGGGAGCTCGCACATCTGCGGGAGAGCACTTGTTTGAGAGTGCAAACGTTGGAACCGGCGCGCGCGCCGGTCACGCAAGGTAGGGAGGACACATGTACCGACATCTCAGGGCCCTCGGGGGCGCGGGTCTGCTTGTCAGCGTCTCTGCGATCGCTGTGCAAGCGCAAACACTGCCCCCCGATCCGCCGAAGTTCGAGGCGCAGCAAGCGCCGAACTTCGTTGGCATCGGCGACATCCAGGAGTTCCGGGCGCTCCCGGAATACCACGAGCCGGCCTGGGTGACGTCAAAGTACGTCGACACGGGCATGCTGCCGCCGGTTGCCGAGCGGCTCCCCAAGGAGCCATTGGTCTTCAAAGCAGCCAACATGCCCGACGGCATCGGCACGTACGGCGATACCATGCGTCACGTCATCGGCGGCCGGCCGCAGGGCTGGAACTTTCTGGCCGGCAACATCCAGGGCTGGGGCGGCATCTCGATGGGCATGTACGAGTGCCTGACGCGCACCGGCCCGCTGTTCACCGTCAAGGCCGACGAACTCGAGCCTATGCCGAACCTGGCCACGAGCTGGGAGTGGTCGGCGGACGGGCACGAACTGACCATGCAGCTGGTCGAGGGGGCAAGGTGGTCCGACGGCGAACCCTTCACGTCCGACGATGTGATGTTCACCTGGGAGGACAACATCCTCGACCCGAACGTCACGCCGGCA